>JAJDNE010000009.1 GCA_022340825.1 Acidiferrobacterales bacterium
ATTGAACCGCAGTGCATTGGCTGTACGCTGTGCATCCAGGCCTGCCCGGTGGACGCCATCATCGGCCGCAGCAAGCGTATGCATACCGTGCTGGACCAGCTCTGTACCGGATGTGAATTGTGTCTGCCGGCATGTCCCGTGGATTGCATCGCACTAATTCCTGATGCCGTACATGCGAGCGGCGATGCGGAAGCCTGGCCGGAGTACAGCAGAACCGAAACGGAAATTGCGAGACAGAATACGGTATCCCGCTTGCGTCGTCTTGCGCGTCGAAAGCGCGAGCGCGCCGTCGCGAAACAGGCAAAGGCCCTGAATCAGAGTGAACGTATTCGCGCCGATATTCGCGCGGCAGTGCAACGCGTCAAGAAAAAACGCGACAACCCATGAATCAGGAAAAGCGACATAAAATATTTGAGCGCCTGCGCGCCGCAAATCCGCATCCGACCACGGAGCTCAAACACAGCAATACCTTTCAACTGCTGGTCGCAGTCATTCTGTCGGCACAGGCCACCGACAAGGGTGTCAACATTGCTACCCGGGAACTGTTTAAGGTAGCGAAGAAACCACAAGACATCGTTGACATGGGTCTGCCCAAACTGAAATCGTATGTCAAAACCATCGGCCTGTACCCGACCAAGGCTGCCAACATCATGAAAACTTGCCGAATCCTGGCGGCGGAACACGGTGGCAAGGTCCCGCGAACGCGCGAGGCACTGGAAGCCTTGCCCGGTGTCGGACGTAAAACCGCGAACGTCATTCTGAACACGGCATTCGGTGAGCCGGTCATTGCAGTCGATACCCACATCTTTCGCGTTGCTAATCGCACCGGCATTGCCCCGGGAAAAACCGTGCGTGAAGTGGAAGACAAACTAATGAAGGTGGTACCGGATGTTTTCAAACATGACGCACACCACTGGCTGATACTGCACGGTCGCTATACCTGCATCGCCCGCAAACCACGGTGCAGCAGCTGTGTCATCTATGATTTGTGCGAATATAAAGATAAAGTAGAAGAATGAGCAGTGTCGCTACCGGTCTCAGCCATGGTGTCCGTGCGGACCCCGCCCATGCCGCCCGAGCTGTGCAGCAGGCGCTTGAGCGCGCCGAACTGGATCGCGCCAACGGCGTCATCATTTTCCTCACTCACGAATATGCTGAAAATCCCGAGCCCGCCGTGCGCGCAGCCGCGCGCGCCGCGGATTGCATGCAAGTGGTGGGTTGTACGGGCACTGGCGTATTAACCGAAGACGAATGGCTGCTCGACAGCCCCGGGGCGGCGGCCATGGTGTTCGGCGGTGATATTCAGCTGGAGCTCACCGGCAATCACATGGACGACAGCGAAACCCTGCTGAGTCTGTGTACACCCGCGGGGCTCGACAGTGACTGGTTAGACATACCGGCCAAACGCATTGGCGCAATCTCCGGTGATCCGTTTGGGCATGGTCCGTTCAAGGTCTGGAGTGGAAGTCGTGTTGCTGAGAGCGGGCGGGTGGAAGCACGCATCAGCCATACACGTGCCGGAGTCGTCGTCTCCCAGGGCGTGCGTGCGCTTACCGCGCCGATCAAGGTCGCCGAGGTTGAGGGACACGATCTGATGCGTCTCGGTAATTACCCGGCATTGAATGTACTGGTGCGTTCGCTACCGCAATCGGTGCGCGAGAAAAAACACATACCGCTACATTTACTGATAGGTGGCGTTACCTTCGGCGACCCGGAAACTGCCATCAGCGAAGGACGCTTTCGTCTGAACCACATTGTCTCCGCTAATCTCAACGATCAGTCGATTACCCTCGCCGATCGACTTCGCCCCGGCGAATCCCTGTTCTGGGCCATGCGCGATACGCTGGCGGCGGAGCGCGAGATGAAACAAACAGTGCAGCAGGCGGGCGCCAGGCTAGGTGCCGCACCCGATTTTGCCTTGCTGTTTCCGTGCATGGGTCGCGGTCCGCACTTTTATGGTAACCGCGATCGTGACCTGGAAATCCTGCAAGCAACTTACCCGAACCTGCCAACGATCGGGTTTTATGGCAACGGCGAGATTGGCCCACTGGAAACAGACAATCACCTGTTCCAGTACTCCACTATCCTCGGCCTGTTCAGCGCCGGTAATTAACTAATGTTATTTGGCGAATCACGCCAGGACACCCGTTCTGTGTTCTTCAATGTCTGGCGCAAGTACCAGGACAAAATACCGCTGGAAGGCGCCGAGACCATCATCGCCCAGGTCATACTGAATCATCCGGAATACCAACCACTACTGGAGAATCCTGACCGGTACCAGGATAAAGACTATCTTCCGGAGCACGGCGAGATTAATCCGTTCCTGCATCTCGGCATGCATGTCGCGATCGAGGAGCAGTTGTCCATGGATCGCCCACTCGGTATCAAATCGTATTATCAACAATTAAATGAATTGCATCAGGACGGACATACAGCACTTCATAATATTATGGAATGCCTTGGTGAGATGCTGTGGCATGCCCAGCGCAATGGCACTGCTCCCGATGAAACACTATATTTTTCCTGCCTGGACAAACTGTTGCGCGACAAGCGTAAATAATTCTTAAAAAATCCCGGTTACCCTGAAACTTTCTCCAGCGGTCACAGTCAGACTGTATCGTGCGCCACGGATGGCACTGGCGTAGCGGGTTACAGCTTCGATCGGCGAAACGGATTGCCACGCCAAAGAAGTTTTATAACCTTTAAATTTCACGAAATTTTATCAACTGATTAATGGAGATCTATCGAATGGCAAAAAAGAATACACCTAAAGCTCTGGCCGCCGCGCTTGGCGCTACCTTTGTTGCTTCCATGGCTGCAACCCCTGTTGCCAGTGCTGACGCTAATCCGTTCGCCATGCAGCCGCTTTCCAGCGGCTACCAGGTCGCGGACAAGGGCAAAGAAGGCAACTGCGGTGACAAGAAAGACGGAAAGAAAGAAGGCAACTGCGGTGACAAGAAAGACGGTAAGGAAGAAGGCAAAGGCAAGAAAGACGGCCAGTGCGGCGAAGCCAAGTGTGGCGGTAACAAGAAGTAATTTCGCGTACACTTGAATCATGAACAAAGACTATCCCGTTCATGGTGCTGGACTTGGACTCAAGCGGGCCCTGATGGGTCCGCTTGAGGACCAACCCCCGGCACAACTCGATTTTCTCGAGGTCGCTCCGGAAAACTGGATCGGCGTTGGTGGTCGTTATGGCAGGAAGTTTCGTGAATTCACCGAACAATATCCGTTTGTCAGCCACGGCCTGTCGCTTTCCATCGGCAGCCCCTCCCCTCTCGATTTTGATTTTCTGCAACAAGTCAAAGACTTTCTGAAGCAACACAACGTTCGTACCTACAGTGAGCATTTGAGTTACTGCAGCGACGACGGGCACATGTACGATCTGATGCCCATTCCCTTTACCGAAGACGCGGTGCGCTATGTCTCCGACCGCATTCGACAGGTGCAGGACTTTCTTGAGCAACGCATCGTCATGGAGAATATTTCCTACTATGCTGCACCCGGCCAGGAGATGGCCGAAATTGATTTCATTAATGCTGTCCTGGAAGAGGCCGATTGTGGCCTGTTGCTCGACGTAAACAATGTCTACGTAAACAGTGTCAATCATAAATATGACGCTGTCGAATTTCTGAAAAAGTTGTCGGCCGATCGTATCAGCTATATCCATATCGCCGGCCACTACAATGAAGCTGACGACCTGATCGTCGACACCCATGGTGCTGATGTGATTGATCCAGTCTGGGACCTGCTGGATAGAACCTACGCACAATTTGGTGTCATCCCGACACTACTAGAGCGTGATTTCAATATCCCGCCACTTTCCGAACTGTTGACCGAAGTAGACCAGATCGCTTCCTTCCAGCAGAAACGGTCGGCACTGGGCAATGAAAAACAATTTGCACAGTCCAGCTGAACGGCCGGAATTTATCCGTAAGCAGTTCGAGTTTGCGGCACATATTCGCGACCCGGAAAACAATCCTGTGCCCGATGGTATCGAAGATCGCCGGATGGCGATTTATCGGGAATTGTTCTTCAACAATGTTGAAGACTTCATGGCCTCGAGTTACCCGGTTCTGCACGAAATACTTGGTAATGACCGATGGCTCGCCGTGATCAAGGACTATTTTGCAAATCACCGTGCAGAGACGCCCTTGTTCCCGGAAATGCCAGCAGAATTTCTCGCTTACCTTCAAAACACCCGGCAACCGGAAAGTAATGATCCGCCTTTTATGCTGGAGTTGGCGCATTACGAATGGATGGAACTTGCCGCCGTTCGGGAAGAAAGTGAAATCGATTGGAGCAATATCAATCCGGACGGTGATCTACTGAACGAGCATCCTGTCATCTCACCTCTGGCATGGATACTTAACTACCGCTTCCCGGTTCATCGCATCTGCAGCGACTATCAACCCACCGAGGCGCCTGATCAACCTTCCTCGATTGTTGTTTATCGTGACCTTGAGGATGAAGTAGGTTTCATTGAAATTAACACCATCACAGCACTTCTTATGCAACGTCTGCAACAGGATACAGCGCTTACAGGTAGCGACGCCCTACTGTCTATCGCGCAAGAGATGCAGCACCCGAATCCTGAAGTTGTCGTCAATGGTGGTCGCGACATACTCGAAAATTTGCGTCGTCACGATATTGTTCTTGGCACATTGAAATAGTTTCCTGTTTGCGTCTTTCCGCACTGAACTTCACACGCTTCCTTCTGTCGTAACCAGTAACTACCTGAGCGTTATCAGGCAACTGGAAAATATAATAGTGAGGAATGCATGATGGATCGATTGCTGAAACTTCAGGGACTTCTGGATAAAACCCGACAAGCAGACTTCCTTGCGCCATTGGCGCTGCGTCTTTACCTGGCGCCGGTCTTCCTGATGGCGGGATACAACAAGCTCAACCACTTCGATGATACAGCTGCATGGTTCGGCAATTCCGAATGGGGTCTCGGCCTGCCACTACCTAGCCTGATGGCATTCCTGGCAACATCGACCGAGCTGGTCGGAGCTGTCATGCTTTTCTTCGGCCTGGGCGTACGTTGGATATCCGTTCCACTAATGGCCACTATGCTCGTCGCTGCCTTCGCCGTGCATTGGGAAAACGGCTGGCTTGCCATTGCCGACAGAAGCTCGTGGCTGTTTTCCTCCGACCGGGTTGTCGCGGGACTGGAACGACTGGATAAAGCAAAAGAGTTATTGAAGCAACACGGCAACTACGACTGGCTGACGGAGCACGGTAGTGTCGTCATGCTGAACAACGGCATCGAGTTTGCCGTCACCTATTTTGTTATGTTGCTGGCCCTGTTTTTTATTGGCGCAGGTCGATATGTAAGCATCGATCACTGGATCACAGGCTATTTCAAAAAAAGCGTGCATCATTGATGATCGCTTGCACATTGGCGCCCACGCAACTTCACTTCCTGTACCCGTGACTCTAGGTCATACTGCTATTGAATACGCACCTGGAACTGGATCATGAAAAAGGTTGTTGTAGCTATTGCTTCGATTCTACTCAGCGGATGCCTCGGCCACCCGGACAACGTAACGCCAGTAGCCGGCTTCGAGCTGGATAAATATCTGGGCAAGTGGTACGAAATCGCTCGACTGGATCATTCGTTTGAGCGTGGACTGGAGAAAGTGACAGCCGAATACACCATGCGTACCGATGGTGGTGTCCGCGTTCTCAATCGTGGTTATTCATTAACGAAGAGCCAATGGAAAGAGGCCGAAGGCAAGGCCTATTTTGTCGACGCGCCGAACCGGGGTTATCTGAAGGTTTCCTTTTTCGGCCCGTTTTATGGTTCTTATGTTGTGTTCGCGCTGGACAAGGAAAAATATCAATACGCCTTTGTCTCCGGTCCCGATACATCCTATCTGTGGTTTCTGTCGCGAACACCAAAAGTCAGCGACACGCTCAAGGCTGAATTCCTTTCTCGGGCACGCACCCTCGGGTTTCCCGTTAATGACCTAATCTTCGTCAACCAGGAATAAACCCTGATTCCTGGCGCAACTACCAGTATTGACACCGTCGGGTGATATTCGGTTGTTGGCGTCGGCATGTTTCCCTGTTTTCTGGTTCTTCTCCAATTCCAATAGTGCCACAGGGTAGCAACGGACTCTGACAAAACCTGCCGAAGCTGTCATAACTGTCAGGTTATTCAGTCAACAGGCAGAGCGGGTATTTAATAACTTACTAATATTACTGGATAAAATTTTATGGGAGCAGTGGCATGATGATTGCTTAGTATTAAAAAGTTAGTGTATGGCGTTGCGATTAACATAGGAAATGTTGATGGCAGCACCTTAAGTACGCTAGCAATTTTATTATCTCAAGAAGCCAGGCGACCCTCCTCCCTTCAGTCTGGCATACGCGAGTACCCGAGGTCGGCAACGATCTCGGGATTTTTTTGCCTGCTGGAAGTGGTCTTGTAGCTGCCGATCAGGCGCTTTTCTTCATCCGCCCGACATAGCGATAAAGTGTGCGCTCACTGACGCCCAGGATCTCGGCCGCACGGGCGCGATGGCCGCCAGTCTTGTCCAGGGCGTTGAGTACTGCCTGATCGTTCAGGCGTCCACGTCGCACGATCAGATCATCCGACGGTTGCGCCAGTGAGGTGCGCGCCAGACCCTCAAGCATCAGGTGCTCGGGTCGCATGGAATCTTCAAAGGCCAGAATCGCCGCACGTTCAATGATATTTTTCAGCTCGCGAATATTACCGGGGTAATCGTAGTCGAGCAGCGCTTCAATCACCTCTGGAGACAGCGGGAGATGGCGATCACCGTCAGACAGGTGTTTGAGGAAATGCTCCGCAAGAGCAGCAATATCATCCTTGCGGTCGCGCAGCGGCGGCAGCATCACCGGGAATGCTGTCAATCGATAATACAGGTCCTCACGAAAGGTGCCGGCTTCGACCATGGCCTTCATGTCACGATTTGTCGCGGCGATTACACGCACATCAGTACGGATATAATCGGTGCCGCCAATACGACGAACCGTGCCTGATTCCAGCGCACGCAGTAGCTTGGTCTGCATCGGCAGTGGCAATTCGCCGATTTCGTCGATAAACAGCGTGCCGCCATGCGCCGCTTCAAACAGGCCCTTTTTTCGTTGCGTCGAACCGGTATACGAGCCTTTTTCAGATCCGAATAGCTCGCTCTCGATCAGATTCTCGCCCAGAGTGCTGCAGTCAACCACCACCAGCGGCCCGCGCGAGCGGGAGGAAAATTGATGGATATATTCCGCTGCCCGCTCCTTGCCGGTGCCGCTCTCACCAAGAAGCAATACAGTGGTCTGCGTTGGCGCAACGCGCTGCAGGATACTGGTCAATCGCAATAGCGGCCGCGACCGGCCAATCAGAATCGGCTCATCGGCCTCTGTGTGACTGACGGGGTTTATGGTCTCGCCGATATAGAGTACTGCACCATTAGCGTCGAAGATCGGCGCCGCCTGAAGCTGCACATACTCCTCTTTGCCCTTGCTGTCATAGTGCACATGCATGACCTGCGCCGGCTGACCCTCGCCGAATACCGCTTCCAGTGGGCAATGTTCACCATGCTGGCTGCACGGTACGTCGGAATGGTGGGAAACATCATGGCACTTGCGGCCAACAACGTCGCTTTCTTTTACACCGTAGCGCTCGCGGTAGGCACGGTTGGCGGCACGAATTTCGTAGTCCTTATCGATGATGACGAATGGCTTCGACATCATGTCGATCAACTGATCGCAGCTTGGCTTGATACTTCGTTTAGGCATCGCCCACTCCCCCGAACTGACATAACTGCCATAAATTGCGACTGACAATTATGTCACGATTTCGGCTCGGAAATGAACCTTTGGATTGCGGGCTCGGGAGCCAGTGTGAAGCGGGGAAAAATATAAGCTATTGATTATTTTTACGAAAATTATCGGCGGCCAATCTGCGCATTTATTTACGCTCTATTAGTTCGATCTTGTAGCCGTCCGGGTCCTCGACGAAGGCAATCACGGTCGTGCCATGTTTCATCGGACCGGCCTCACGAACGACCCGCCCGCCACGCTGACGAATCTCTTCGCAAGCGGCCGCGGCATCGTCAACCGCCAACGCGATATGACCAAATCCATCTCCCAGATCATAGTGGTCGGTATCCCAGTTATGGGTAAGCTCAATGACTGTCTGCTCAGCCTCCGGGCCGTAGCCAACGAAGGCCAGGGTAAATTTTCCTTCCGGGTAATCCTTGCGCCGCAGTACTTGCATACCGAGCACCTCGGTATAGAACTGAATCGAGCGATCCAGGTTACCGACACGAATCATAGTATGAAGGATTCTCACGTTCGCCACTCCCCTGCCATAAATGGATTCATCTGTTACGGTATCTCAAAGCTAAGCAATCAAACAGGTCTACTGGCGAGATCTTGCCTTGTCGAGTCTCGACATACCTGAACTGAAGAAATCTTCATCCAGCGGAACCGGCTCGGCTATAAAGTATCCCTGACCATAGTCCACACCAAGCCGGGCTAGCGCATCAAGCACTTTATCCGACTCAACAAACTCGGCAATCGTTTTAATGCCTAGCGTATGTCCGACGTGGTTGATTGATTCGACCATAGCGTAATCGATTGCATCGTCGACCATGTTGCGCACGAAGCTACCGTCTATCTTTAGATAACTCACATTCAGATTTTTAAGGTAAGCAAAAGAACTCAAACCACTCCCAAAGTCATCCAATGCAAAACGGCAACCCATACCAGTCATAATTGCAATAAAGCGGGTAGCCTGCATCAGGTTCGCTATCGCCGCTGTTTCCGTAATCTCGAAGCAAATCTTCTCGGGATTGATCGACTTGATGTCGATCTCACTGATCAGAAAATTCAATAAACTGTCATCGGACAAAGATTGGCCCGAAAGATTGAAATTGAAAACCGGCGCGCGGTCATCAGTTAAATAGTCGTGGGCTGAAATCATGTTGAATGCCTGTTTCAACACCCAGATATCGATAGCGGGCATAATATGATATCGCTCAGCCGCTGGTATAAAGGCCATCGGCGGGACCACTTCGCCATTTTCTGCCTGAAGTCGGACCAATACCTCCCAGTGATCAGTATCGCCGCTCACGAGCGCCTTGATCTTCTGTCCATATAGCAGCAGGCGGTCTTCTTCCAGCGCCGAGTGGATTCTCGATACCCACTGCATTTCACCGTGACGCTCGGCCAGCATCGTGTCATCTGGCTGGTAGACATGAACCCGGTTCCGACCCTGGTCCTTGGCCGCATAACAGGCACTGTCGGCTGCACTCAATACATCGGTTAGCGTTCCGCTGATTCTCACGATTGGCACCAGGCCAATACTGACACCGATCTCGAATACCTTGTCTTCCCAGGAGAAGCGAAAATCTTTGACCGCCCGTCGCAAGTCATCGCTGAGTCTTTCAGCCGTCTCTAACGGACAATCCCACAACAGAACACCAAACTCATCGCCACCAAGTCGCGCAAGTGTATCGGCCCTGCGCACTTTCTCTCTCAGCCTGGCGGTAACCTGCTTCAACAGTTTGTCACCGGCAATGTGACCGCAGGTATCGTTAACTATCTTGAACTGATCGAGATCAAGATAACATAACGCGTGCTGCTCGCCCTCACTGGAGGCGCTATCCAATGCAGCTTTCAGGCGCAACTCGAACTCGTGGCGATTAATCAGTCCGGTTAACGCATCGTGTGTGGCCTGATGGCTTAGCTGCTGAGCCAATTGACGCATGACGGTAACATCATGCAGTCCGACAACCACACCAACCAGCGCACCGTTTCTATCGCGAATAGGCGACGCAGAATACTCGATTGCAAACTCGCGCCCGTGCTTACCAACGAGAATAGTGTCGGTATCGGATGAGACCGGATGACGCTTCTCCAGGCATTGCAGGATAGGGCTTTCAATGGGCAGCCGCGTACTCTCCTCTAACAAGTTGAATATTTTATCGAATGGCTGGTTCTCGGCAGACTCCATTGACCATCCGCAGATCTTCTCCGCCACCGGATTCATATACTCGATGGTGCCGTTGACATCGGCGGTAATGACGCCATCGCCAATGGACTCCAGTGTCACTTGCGCCCGTTCCTTCTCGCGGAACAGCTCTTCTTGCGTTCTGCGATAATTGGTCATATCGCGCGTCGTTCCCTCGACACCGGCGACATTGCCGTTTTCGTCACGATAGTATTGTGCGTTGGTCGATACCCAGACGATGGAATTGTCCTTGCATTTAAGCGCTGCCTGAAATCCCTTGACGACGCCATTGTTCTTCTGCATTTCTGCCAGGAATCTCTCCCGCCTCGACTGGTCAACATAGAGTTCACCGAGTAACTGACCCAATAATTCATCAGGCCTATAGCCCAGGAGTTTTTCGACTGAAGGCGATACGCGGATGATGCGCCCCTCGGTATCGGTCCGGTAAAAAGTGTCCTGCAGGCTGTTTAGAATCCCACTGAGTTCACGTTCCGATTTTCGTAGACTCTCTTCGGCCAGTTCGCTAGCAGTAATATCGCGCACCAGTGATGCGACACCTACCACTTTGCCTTCGTCACCAACCAAAGGCGTGTTATACCATTCACAAATAATGGTACTTCCATCCTTGGTTATATTTTCATTGGTACTGCGACTACCACCCTTTTGTTCCAGCAAGGCTCGCCATACTTCATCTACTTGTGTGCGCACCGGTTCAGGTACTACCAGATCAGCCGCATGCTGATGCATGGCCTCTTCTTTTGTGTAGCCAAATATCGTTTCTGCGGCGGGGTTCCAGTCCACCACTTCAAAATCGGTATTCCATTCAATGACGCCGATCGGAGTCTGGTCGACGTGAAGCGTGAGTTTTTCCTGTGATCGCCGGAAATCTTCCTCTGCCTGTTTCTGTTTAGTGATATCGCGCAAGAAGGCCTGGATCATGCTGACGCCACCCAATCGCAGGCGTGCCGCATGCACGTCGACTACCACCGGCCTGCCATTTCGGCTGACTGCAAGTTCTGCCTGACACTGAACACTCTCGCCCTCGGAAATAGTCTCCATGCTTTCCAGCAGGTACCCCGGCTTGCAATTGGCAACGAACTCCCTGACCAGTGTGCCAATGAGCTGCTCGCGCGACTTGCCCAGTAGACGCTCGGCAGCATGATTGATCTCGGTCAACCTGCCGGCCGCGTCGATCAGCAGAATCGGGTCTGGCGCCAGTTCATTGAGTTCACGATAGCGCCGTTCGGCGCGCTGTTGTTCCTGGTTAAGAATCAACGTGTTGGTAACCAGCGCCGCTTCTTGCGCCAGTGCCTCAATCAACCTTGTATCGCGGGTCGTATAGTGCCGTTCTTCCAGGCTGGTGCTTGCGACCAATACGCCGATCATGGCGTCACCATAACGCAGCGGTGTGGCGATCGACGACACGATCTTCTGTTCTTTCACGACTTCCTGATTTACCCGGTTATCGCCAACAACATTGTCAATGGCAATCGTCTGCCCACCCTTGAAGGCAAGTACAGCCAGGGAAGAATCGCTGGTCAGTGACAGGCGATAGTAGCCATCTTCTTTATAAGTGGCGCCGGAATAAGCCACATTTACCAACTCATTACTGACGGGATCGTAAATCAGCAGAAATGATTTATCGGCACCGAGCGCGACATCGGAAATATCAAGTATGGTAATAAAGGCTTCCTCCAGCATGTTGCTGGCACTGCCGGCGGCCAGGATCTGGTTGCGGATTTCCAGTATTTCGCTTTGCAAGCGTAGTTGCTCGGCCAGTCCCTGTATGTTCGAGGTAATGACGCCAAGCTCATCGGTTGATTGCGCCTGCAACTCTGACATGGCGAAACCACTGACACCGCCACGCGAGTCGACGAATTCACTTAGCGGCTTGATGGACTGACCAAAGCTTCGCGCGAATATCAGACTACCGCCTATCGCAATAAGTTCGAGCACCAGCCAGACCACGAACAGCTCAACATCAAATTGACCGGTTCGCGTCCAGAAATATTGCACCAGCGTGGTATCGATGAGCAGCGGGACTAGCGCACCGATCATAAATACCTTCATACGAATAGTCAGGCTGGGTTGCTTGATTGGAATGCCGTTCAGTGAGCGACCAAACAGGTCATAAAATCTGAAGAAGATCGGAAGACCAACAACAATTGAGACAATTAACGCGGTCAGATGAACACGGAACCAGTCCACCGGTTGTGCCACATAGCCGGTGTAATACTGAACACTCAGGATGACTGACGCGGGCGCCAACAACAGGTAACCAAGAAACAGTCCCCAGAACAATAGCGAGAAACGCCGCACACGATCGAGCACCTGTTCAGGCGATACTGCCCGCCTGTCTTCAAGATATTGCGCGAGCGGTTCAACCCAGCGGCCAAGTAGCCAGAAGGCGAGAGACAGATTTGCAATGACAAAGATTGGCTGCAGTGGCGTAACCACGATGGTCACGATCTGGTCGGGCGTGAAGATACCGAGAAACAGCAAAAATGCCATGCCGAAAACTGGCGGCACAATCCACGCAAGCAGGACGAGCTGCCGGAACGTGCGCCGAAACGCAATCGAAGTCATATTGGATGGTGGCAAGAAGCAGTCCCTGACAGTCGGGCGCGGACAAGTCACCTGGGGACGACCGCAGCCCTAATTGATCAATCTTTTAATTAAGTATAGACAAGCAGGGAAGCAGGAATCAGGCCATTATCAGGGGCGTTTCAGGCGGGCAGCAATGCGCAGGCGCAGGGCATTTAGCTTGATGAAACCACCTGCATCGGCCTGATCATAGGCGCCAGCATCCTCTTCGAATGTGGCGATATTGGCATCGAAAAGACTATCACTGTCCGACTTTCTGCCAGCGACGCAGACATTTCCCTTATACAGCTTGACCTTGACCGTACCATTCACATTCTCCTGCGAGGCATCGATCATTTGCTGCATCATCTTGCGCTCGGGACTCCACCAGTAGCCGTTATAGATCAGGCTGGCGTAACGCGGCATCAGCTCATCTTTTAAATGAGCAACTTCCCGGTCCAACGTCAGTGATTCCATCGCCCGATGCGCCTTCAACATAATGGTGCCAGCAGGCGTTTCGTAACAACCACGGGATTTCATGCCGACGTAGCGGTTCTCGACAATATCGTCGCGACCAATACCATTGGCGGACCCGAGTTTGTTCAGTGTCTCCATGACTACGGCCGGCGTCAGGTCGTCACCGTCAATGGCAACGATATCGCCCTTGCGGTAGGTGAGATCGACGTAGGTCGGTTCATCGGGTGCCTGCTCCGGGGAAACTGACCAGCGCCACATGCCCTCTTCCGGCTCTGCCCACGGATCCTCAAGGATGCCACCTTCATAGGAGATATGAAGCAGGTTGGCATCCATGGAGTACGGTGACTTTTCACCCGGCTTCTTGTCTACCGCAATGCCATGCCTGTCGGCATAAGCCAGTAATTTTTCACGCGAGGTCAGGTCCCACTCACGCCAGGGTGCGATCACCTTGATATCAGGCGCCAGGGCATAGGCACCCAGCTCGAATCGTACCTGGTCGTTACCTTTGCCAGTTGCTCCGTGCGAGATCGCATCGCCGCCAGTATCCGCGGCTATCTCAACCAGACGTTTCGCGATCAATGGCCGCGCAATGGAGGTGCCCAGCAGGTACTCGCCTTCGTAAATCGTGTTGGCGCGGAACATGGGGAACACATAGTCCCGCGCGAACTCCTCGCGCAGGTCCTCGATATAGATTTCCTTGATACCCATGGCCTCAGCCTTGGCCCGTGCCGGTTCCACTTCTTCACCCTGACCAATGTCGGCGGTAAAGGTCACCACTTCACACTGGTAGGTCTCCTGAAGCCACTTGAGAATGACCGAGGTGTCCAGGCCGCCTGAATAGGCAAGCACTACTTTTTTAACTTGCGACATGATACTGCGCAAACTCCATGATCAGGTTGAACGAATACGGTATACCGATTCAGGAAAAAACTGTAGGGAATCCCACTGCCACCGCAACAGCACCGCAAAGTATACACAAGCCATCAAGGTCGGGGCGAGACTGGCGGACTATTACCCGCCGAGTCCTGTTACTTCTTGCGCGCCTCGCTGCGACGCAAGCGAGATAGCAACCGACGTGCCATGTCACCAAAGAGCTCGGTCTGGGTCGGGTGCGGATGAATTGCCATCGCTGCCTGATCCAGGGTCATCTCACCGGAGACCATCATGACTGCTTCACCGATTAGTGTATCGGCATGCTCGGTCAGGAAGTGAACACCGATAATCCGGTGGCTGGATTTGTCTGCCACGATCTTGATCATGCCGTCGGTTTCACCGGTAATCATGGCCTTGGCATCGATGCTCATCGGGGCCTTCACTTCGACAGGATCCAGGCCCTTGGCCTTGGCCTGGTCAACGGACAGACCGACAAATGCGGCCTGTGGCCGGGTAAAGATCACACCGCAGTCTTTGCTCTCATCATAAAACGCGGCTTCGCCAGTGAGGGTCATCGCCGCAACCCGGCCTTGTTGGCCGGCGGTATGCGCAAGCATCAAGCCACCGATGACATCACCGACGGCAAAGATGTGTGGCACGCTGCTACGACAGGTAGCATCCACCTTGATCGCGCCGTTTTCGACTGCAACGCCAGCCTTGTCGAGATCCAGCGGCTCCAATACCGGTCGCTTGCCGGTGGCCATGACGACATAGTCACATTTGAAATTGCGGTTCTTGCCTTCGCCATCTTCAAACGCCAACGTCATCTCGCCGGGCTTGCCTGAAATCTTTTTCGCCTTGGCGTTGGTCACCAGCGTCAGGTTCTTTTCCTGTTCGAGCAGGCCGGCCAGGTTCTTCGCGATTTCGGGCTCGACCTCTTTCAGCGGTCGATCGGCTGCCTCCAGCACGGTGACCTTTGCACCGAAGTCAGCAAAGATCTGGGCCATCTCGAGACCAATGGCACCGGCACCAATGATGCCGAGGCGCGCCGGCGCATCTTTCAGACCCCAGACGGTATCCGAGGTGAGCACACCCTTGTTGTCCGCTCCCTCAACCGGCGGCACAAACGGTGGTGCCCCGGTCGCAACAACGGCAGCACCGAAGCTAATGGTTTTGGTCTTCTTGCCGTCACCCGGTGTGGCGCGGACGTGGGGGTCCTTGGTGTTCCCGCCAGTATCCACCGTGATGCTGTGATCGGAGGCAAACCGGGCAAATCCCTGAATCACGTCAATCTTGACACCCTTATCGGTCTTGAGCGCCATTTCACCGCGCGCCTCCAGTACACCACGACGGGTTTCTTCCAGCTTCTTCCAGTTGAGTTCTGGCTTGGCGGTGTTTTTTACACCGAGACGTGCGTCATGAGCACGATCGCGCATGCGGTCGGCACCGGCACGCCACGCCTTAGACGGGATACAGCCACGCCATAGACATTCGCCGCCCGGGAATGGCGCATCATTGATCATCGCTACCTTGAGTCCATGCTGCACCAGGTCGCGCGCGCAGTCTTCGCCACCGGGACCGCCGCCAATGACAACGACATCATAATCCCAGTCACCGGCAGGAATCGCGGACTCGCCCCTGGCAGCAGGTGCCGGCACTGACGCCGCGCCACTTATCCAGCCGGGGTTTTCTACCAGCTCTTTGAAGGTATTAAGGAACTTGGCGGCATCGGCACCATTCACGATGCGATGATCCGCGGTAATCGTGACCGGCATTCCTTGTGGGCCGGCGGTTGCAATCGCAAAAATCGCGGACGTGCCCGGAGACGGTATCGCGTCAAACAGTGCCACACCCATCATACCCATATTGGAAATCGTAAACGTTGGGTTGGAATATTCCTCCGGTTTCAGGCGACGCTTGCGCGCGCGGTCAACCAGATCGGTCCAGTTTGCTGTCAGCTCGGCTAAAGAGCGGTGAGCGGCGTTACGCAATACCGGTACCACCAGGCCCATGCCTTCGGTCTCCACGGCCAAACCGATATCAATCTGCTCTCGCTCAACGATCCGATCTTCGTGCTGATACACGGCATTAATGGAAGGATGTTTCATGATTGCCAGTGCGGCCGCCTTGGCAATGGCCACGGTCAACGAGGCACCGGCCTGCTTAGATGCCACCTTCAATGCATCGGGCTGGATATTCGCGGTTACCCGGAACAGCGGCATGGAGAGTGAGTACTCCATGTTGTGGGCAACGGCCTTTTCCATCGCGGTCATCGCGCGGCCTTCGCCCGGCACCTGGAATACACGCTTGATGGAGGTCTTCTGGGTTTCCTTGTTGAGCACGTCGGCGGCGATGATGACACCACGCGGCCCGGTGCCGCTGATACTGCTCAGGTCAATACCGTGTGCACCGGCGAGCTGGCGTGCATACGGTGTCGCCTGGCCGCTGGCTGGGCGTGGCGCTGGCGTAGCGCCATGCGGCATGGCAGGAATCTTGGTTTTGGCCTTGGGCGTGCCCGCTGGCTCGAATTTCGGTTTTTCCTCTTTCGGCCCGGATGCAATCACAGAGCGTTCGCTTTTAAGCACCTTGGATTTGTCGTCGACCAGGTAAGCGATGGCCTCACCGACAGGGACAACACTGTCGACTGCCGCCAACGGGCCCGAGAGATACCCCTCGCGAAACACCTCGACATCCATCACGGCCTTGTCGGTCTCCACGGTCGCGACCACGGTGCCGCGGGCAATGTGATCACCGATTTCCTTTTCCCAAGTCACCATTGTGCCCTCGGTCATGGTATCGGAGAGTTGTGGCATCTTGACCGGATGGGCTTTGGCAGGTGTTTCGTCTGCTGGCTGGGCAGGTTCTGCACCAGCTTTTTCGTCAGCTCCCGCACTGGCCGCCACCGGGGCGCTATCCGCCGCGACAACCTCTTTCTCGCTGGCTACCAGCATGGCGATGGCATCACCAACCGGGATAACGCTGTCGACTGCCGCCAACGGGCCGGAAAGATAACCCTCGCGAAACACCTCGACATCCATAATTGCCTTGTCGGTCTCCACGGTCGCGACCACGGTACCGCGTTCAATGAAATCACCGATATTCTTTTCCCAGGAAACGATCGTGCCCTCGGACATGGTGTCCGAGAGTTGGGGCATCTTGATTATGTATGGATCACTCATAGTGGCACAGCTATTGTGCAGGGCACGGGCCCTGCATACTTTAAATTAACAGGAATAGACCGGACGCTCCCTCTGGGAACTAGATCTTGCCCAACGCTTTCAACGCGCCCTGGTAAACGTCCTCGACATCGGGGATCGCTTCCTTTTCCAGACGGGCGTTATACGGCACCGGCACATCGGCAGCGTGCACACGAATCGGCTGGGCATCCAGAGCGAAGAAACAGTCTTCGTTGATGGCAGCCATGATCTCGGCACCCACGCCAACCGGCGCTTCATCTTCCTCGGCGATGACCACACGATGCGTCTTTTCTACTGAACGACGAATGGTTTCACGGTCGAGCGGCTTGAGTGAGCGTAAGTCCAGGACTTCGGCGCTAATGCCATCTTTGGCCAGCTTGTCGGCGGCACCCAGACACAGGTGCACATTGTAGTTGTAACCGATGAGGGTGATA
This sequence comes from Acidiferrobacterales bacterium, assembly GCA_022340825.1. Classification (GTDB taxonomy): domain Bacteria; phylum Pseudomonadota; class Gammaproteobacteria; order Acidiferrobacterales; family JAJDNE01; genus JAJDNE01. Next base: position 17,544 of record JAJDNE010000009.1, read on the forward strand.
TCAGTACCGCGACGAACAATCTCGGCACCTTCCAGCGGTCGAAAGAATTCCTCTTCCGGCATTTCCTCTTTCATGTTGTACATGCGCTCATGTTCGATAATCACCACCGGGTCATTACAACGAACCGCGGACTTGAGCATACCGTAGGCATCCACCGGGCCACGCGGAGTAACCACACGCAGGCCGGCTGTACTCATAAACATACGTGCCAGACGCGCCGAGTGCTGTGCCGCCAACTGGTGCGCGGTACCGCCTGGCGTGCGGATCACAAGCGGACAGGCAATTCGACCACCTGACATGTAACGAATCTTGGCGGCGGCATTAACAATAGTATCCAGTGCGAGCAATGCGAAGTTGATCGACATGATCTCGATGATAGGACGCATACCGACCATGGAGGCGCCAATACCGATACCGGTATAAGAGTTTTCCGAGATCGGGGTATCAATGATGCGCTCCGGACCATACTTGTCGAACAGGCCTGAAGTGGCCTTGTAGGTTCCACCAGCGACGCCTATGTCCTCGCCCATGGCGATTACCATCTTGTCGTTGGCCATTTCTTCGTCGTGGGCGCGCCGAATGGCTTCCCAATATGCAGTCTCGGCCACGCTTATTCTCCTTCGTTTACCAACGGCCCGATCCAGCGCGGATCCGGGTTGTCATCAAGCACGTAACGGGTAAGGTCCTCGATCTTCGGCTCAGGGCTTTCCTCGGCAAACTTGATAATGTCATTCTCGACTTCATCGTCGATTTCCTTTTCCATCGCCTTGATATCGGCATCACTGATGACGCCGGCTTTCTTCAGGCGACGACTGTAAACCTTGATCGGATCGCGCTTCTCCCACTCGGCCTCTTCTTCCTTGGTGCGGTAGCTCTTGGCGTCGGACATGGAGTGGCCGCGGAAGCGGTAGGTCATGAATTCGATGAAGTATGGTTTCGATTCGCCGCGCACGTAATCAATCGCCTTACTGGCGGCTTCCATGACAACATCGATATCCATGCCATCGTGCTGGCTGGCTTCCATGTTGTAACCACAAACACGCTTGTACTGGTCGCGCACGGCAGTTGAACGATCAATGTGGGTACCGATGGCATATTCGTTATTCTCGCAAACAAACAGCACCGGCAGATTCCACACTGAAGCCATGTTCATGGTCTCGTGGAACGTGCCCTGGTTATTAGCGCCGTCGCCAAGAAAACAGATGGCGATCTGGCCTTCGCCGCGGTGCTTGGCGCCGAGCGCAAGACCCGCCGCTAACGGGAACGGTTGACCCACCAGGGCATAGCCACCCATAAAATTCACGGTCGGATCAAAAATATGCATGGAACCGCCACGGCCCTTGCTGGAGCCGGTCTCCTTACCATATAACTCTGCCATCACTTCTCTGGCAGGCGCGCCAGATTTGAGGGCATGCACGTGATCACGGTAACCGGTAATCACATAGTCGTGACCAGGCTTGGCTCTCTCCAGCACACCGGTAGCCACCGCCTCCTGCCCCGAATACAGGTGCAGGAATCCGCCGACCTTCCGCTCCATATAGGCCTCGAAGCAGCGATCTTCGAAGCGGCGATAAAAAATCATTTCACGCAGTAGGCGTTTCTGGTCCTCTGGCTTCATGGAACTCCCTTAGAATTGGTGGGATAGCGAGTCGTCACCACGCTTATGTATTCGTTGTTGACGGACAGGCGCTACTTAGCCTGCCGTTGCGAGGGCGGTATGATCGTTTTTTTGCCTATACAGGTCAAGAAGACAAAATTTTTCCCGATCGATGTCCAACGGGCAAAATGCCATCACCAACTGATGTTGCACGTTACCGACAAATAATGCGAGTTGTCAGCATGTTGTCATATTTTAATGCTAAATAGGCGCAACTGTTTGATTGGCTGGAAGGACTGACGATCGCGGTGCCGCAACCGATAACCCTGCCGTTCTGGCAGAGACACGGGTGCAGAAAATGCCTGATTTCCTGTAGCATGAACCGCTCCCGACAAAGTCGGTATTTAATGATACAAGCCTGACTGGAAAATGGCAGGCGAAAAATCACTTTCGGAGGAAGCATTAACCATGGGTCTTGATATTGCACAGCGCTGGCTTGAAGACTTGCAGCAATCGGCCAACGACAAAGACTACCAGGCACACATGGACCTCATTTCACGACAAGTTAGCGTTTTCGGCTTTCCCGGTTTCGAGGTCATCGGGTACGACGACTGGGCGCGTCAATGCAAGCATGAATTCGAAAACAATATTCTGAAACAGGTGTCCTACGGACCCATGAAAATCGTCGCGCACGCGCCCGGTCGCGTGATGTTCAAAACCATTGAAACGGTGGAGGCCACTGACGGCACCAGCAATACCAATGGTGTCGAAATCATTATCCAGAAAGAAGACGACGGGAAGTGGCGTGTACTTCAGGAGCGCCTGCTGGCGGAAGACGAGCTCAGCCTCGATGGGCTGTCACTCGACGCCGAATCTGTTGCTTGAAATCGAGTAGGCTCTGGCTTAGATTAGCGCCCGACAGTTTTAGTCAACTATTTTTGTCATACCAACCCAAAAAATTCAAAGAGGCAAGACTATGAAGAATCCACTGGATTCCATCACCGGAACCATCATTTCAGGACTCGTTCTGACCGTTATCCTTTACCTGATTGCTTCCAAGTTTCTGGTTGTCGCCGGTTAAACAATCAATTTAAAACGAATTCACTATAAAGGGTATTAGCTATGGATCTCATCCTTGACCGTTGGTTACACGTTATGGCCGGTATTACCTGGATCGGCTTACTCTACTACTTCAATTTCATTCAAGTGCCTTCTGTCGGCAAAGCCAAGGCTGACGGCATCGCCGCCGACATCGTACCGAAACTGATCGCTCCCAAGGCGCTGCTGTGGTTCCGTTATGCTGCGCTCGTCACCTGGCTGAGCGGTGCCTATTATCTGTTCAGTGCTGCTCACCTGAGCTTCGCGGACGCATTCATGCTCAAGGGCGCCAGCGCCATCATCGGTATCGGCGCATGGCTGGGCACCATTATGCTCTTCAATGTCTGGGTTCTGATCTGGCCGAACCAGAAGAAAGTACTTGGTATTACCCAGGCTTCCGACGAGCAGAAGGCAAGCGCTGCGCGTATCGCCTTCCTCGCATCCCGCACCAACACCATGCTGTCGATCCCGATGGCGTTCTTCATGGTAAGCGGTCCGCACGGTCTCCCCATGATGTAACTCGCTGATCTGGAACATGAGATTTTGCGTGGACAGGCCCGGTTTTTACCGGGCCTGTTTCGTTTAAAGGGGTTGGCAGGCCCGTTTTTAGGGTCTAGAATTTCGTTTTAATTGAAGGTAGCGCCCTGCTTGCAGGGCGCTTTCTGTTTTTATGGCACAAGACTCTTATCTGATGCACACCTATGGCCGGCTACCCGTGGCAATGGCCCGCGGCGAAGGCGCATGGCTATGGGACACCGACGGCAACAAGTACCTCGATGCCATGACCGGTATTGCGGTGTGTTCGCTCGGCCATGCTCACCCGACAGTGAGCCAGGCCATTTGCGACCAGGCCGGCACCCTGATGCACACCTCCAACTGGTACCAGATCCCCAGGCAGGAAGCGCTGGCCGAACGGCTGTGCAAACTTGCCGGAATGGACGCCGTGTTTTTCAGCAACTCCGGCGCCGAGGCCAACGAGGCTGCCATCAAGTTGGCAAGGTTATTCGGCCACAACAAGGGCATCGATTTGCCGTCAATCGTGGTCACGGAGCACAGCTTCCATGGCCGCACCATGGCAACCCTGACCGCCACCGGTAGCCGCAAGGTTCAGGCAGGATTCGAGCCATTGGTGCAAGGGTTCAATCGAGTGCCGTACAACGACCTCGAGGCAGTCCGGCAGGTTGCCGCCAACAACAGCAATGTTGTGGCAGTGATGGTGGAACCGATACTCGGTGAAGGCGGCGTGGTCATCCCCGACGACGGTTACCTCAAAGGTCTACGCGAGATATGTGATGAAAATGGCTGGTTACTGATGCTCGATGAGATTCAAACCGGCATGTGCCGTACCGGCAAGTGGTTTGCCAGCCAGCACGAGGGTGTGGTGCCTGATGTGATGACGTTGGCCAAAGCCCTCGGCAACGGCATGCCCATCGGCGCCTGCCTGGCACGTGGTACTGCCGCGGAGACGCTAGGTGCCGGTAAACACGGTTCGACCTTTGGTGGTAATCCGCTGGCCTGCGCCGCTGCCTCGGCCGTTGTCGATACCATGGAATCGGGTTCGCTGGACAAGCGTGCAGCCCAGTTGGGCAAACGAATTCTGGAGGGTCTCACATCCTCACTCAACACAACGGAGGGCGTTCGCGAGATTCGTGGCAAAGGCCTGATGATTGCTGTTGAGCTGGACCGTGACTGTGGCGACCTGATGGCACTGGCCTTGAAAAAGAATCTGCTGATCAATGTGACCGCCGGTAACGTGGTTCGTTTGCTGCCGCCGATGATCCTGAGTGATGATGAAGCCGGCCAGATTGCTACGGGTGTGGCGGACCTTATCATCGACTTCATGGCGACCGCACAATGAAACGCCATTTCCTGTCGTTGATGGACCTGAGCACAGACGAATTCCGCCAGCTGCTGGCGCGCGCTGCCGAACTCAAGACTGTCCATAAGTCGGGAAAGGTGATCAAGCCTTTGGATGGTAAAACCCTGGCCATGGTGTTCGACAAGTCCAGCACCCGCACACGCGTTTCGTTCGAAGCTGGCATGGCGCAACTGGGTGGTAGCTCGATGTTCCTGTCGCCGCGGGACCTGCAGATCGGTCGTGGTGAGCCAATAGAAGATACCGCGCGCGTAATGTCGCGCATGGTAGATGTGATCGTCATGCGCACGGGCGAACACAGTAACGTTGAGACCTTCGCCGCCAACTCCGAGGTACCGGTCATCAACGCCTTAACCGATATGTATCACCCGTGCCAGCTGTTGGCTGATATGCAAACCTATATCGAGCATCGAGGCGATATTCGCGGCAAGACGGTGGCCTGGATTGGCGACGGCAACAATGTCTGTCATTCGTGGATGAACGCTGCGCGCCTGCTCGATTTCAAGCTGGTTATCGCCGTACCGGAAGGTTATGAGCCAGACGCGCAATTACTGGCGATTTGTAAAGACCGCGTCTCGCTTACCACTGATCCCGTCGCCGCGGCAACGGGTGCCGACGTCGTCGTCACTGACACCTGGGCAAGTATGGGCCAGGAAGATGAAAAGGCGGCCCGGATGAAGGCGTTTGCCCCGTATATCGTAACCCGAGCCACCATGGCCGCGGCCAAGCCGGAGGCCATCTTCATGCATTGCCTGCCTGCCTACCGCGGCTCCGAAGTGGAAACCGAGGTGATCGATGGACCGCAGAGCGTGGTCTGGGATGAAGCCGAAAATCGCCTGCACGCGCAGAAGGCGCTACTCGAATTCCTGCTCACCCGGTAACGCGCCAGTCGATTTAGTCGCACATCAGTGAATGAGATTTGTTATCATTTACTGACTTTACGTAATCTTTCCAGGAAGCCACCCCGTTGAGCGAGCTGCTCTCCCTAAAAGGCGTTCAGTGCAGTTACGAAGATCGCACCGTCGTGCGCGACCTGACTATGCACGTTAATCGTGGCAGTCTGGTCTGTCTGCTGGGTCCCAGCGGTTGCGGCAAGACCACCGTGTTGCGCGCCATCGCCGGCTTTCATCCACTGGACGCTGGCGAAATCTGCATTCACGGCCGGCCGGTATCCTCGCCCGGCTACACCTTGCCACCGGAAAAACGACGGCTGGGGATGGTGTTCCAGGACTACGCCCTGTTCCCACACCTGGATCTGGCGAAAAATATTGCGTTTGGCCTGCGCCATCTGCCCGAAAACCGTCAAAAACAGGTAGTCCAGGCAATGCTGGAAGTGGTGGGACTCGAAGGCATGGACCATCGCTATCCGCACGAATTATCGGGCGGACAACAACAGCGTGTCGCCCTCGCCCGCGCCCTGGCGCCGCAACCAGACCTGTTACTGATGGATGAACCCTTCTCTAATCTGGACGTGGAATTGCGTGAACGACTGAGCGAGGAAGTGCGACAAATTCTGAAGAAACAGGGGATTACAATGGTATTGGTCACCCACGACCAGCACGAGGCCTTCGCCCTCGGTGACCAGGTCGGGGTGATGCACGAGGGCAGTCTGCTGCAATGGGATACACCCTACAACCTTTACCACGAACCGAACTGTCGCTTCGTCGCGGATTTTATCGGTCAGGGGGTATTTCTGGGCGGGAGGCTGACGTCACCCGACCGGGTTGAAACCGAGCTGGGCGAGTACCAGGGTAACCGGGCATATGACTGGGGTGCAGGTACGCCGGTCGAGGTTTTATTGCGGCCTGATGACATTATTCCCGATCCGGACAGCACGCTACAGCTGGAAATACTGCAAAAGGCCTTCAAAGGGGCCGAAATCATGTATACCCTTAAGCTACCCAACGGCGGTCGTCTGCTGTCACTGTTCCCGAGTCACGCCGACCACCGTATTGGCGAAAAAGTAGGCATCCGCATTGAGGCGGACCACCTGGTTGCATTTCCCCAAACCTGACCGGGCCTGTACGCTCGAGAAGGATCGGCTATATTTATTGCTGTGGCCGGGGGGCACGCACGCAGCCGGAAGTCAGCACCCAGATTAACAACACGGACATGCTCAGGCACCCATGGATAATAAGGTATTAAGCGTACTGATCATCGACGACTCTCCGGATGACGCAGAGCTCCCGGTAAAGGAACTGCGCGCAGCCGGCTATCGCCTGAAGACCGAGCGCGTCTACAATCTCGCCGGTATGGAAGCAGCACTGCAGAAAGACAAGTGGGATATGGTGCTTTCGGATTTCACCCTTCTGCAATACGGCGCCCAGATGGCGCTGGAATTGCTGAAGCGCAAGAAACTGGACACCCCGCTAATTGTTATCACCCGATCCCTGAGCGATGAAGACTTCGCCGCCGTCACAGCCGCCGGTGCTCGCGATGTCATTCGCAAGAACTACACGGGGCGACTGGTGCCCGCCATTCGTCGCGAACTCGAGGTGGCCGACATGCGACGCGAACTCGAAGTCGCGCGGAAGAAAGTGCAGGAAATGGAGGCCCAGCATTCGGCCATGGTAACCGGAACCCAGGAGGCGGTTTGCTATTGTCACGACGGCATGCACATCGAGGCAAACCAGGCGTACCTGAATATGTTCGGCTACGACAACCTGGCGGATCTCGAAATCATTCCGGTTCTGGACCTCATCGCCAAGAACGATCAGAAACAATTCAAGGATGCGCTAAAAAAGGCCGCCAAGGGAAAACTCGACTCGAGTCTCGAATTGGTAGGCATTCGGGAAAATGGCGAAAACATCAACATTGAGGCCGTGTTCGCACCAGTCAAGCTTAAGGGTGAAGACACGATCCAGATTACCTTTGCTGATATCTCCGCGCGCAAGGCCACCGAAGATCGGCTGCAATATCTGACCCAGCGAGATGCGCTGACCGGGCTGTTCAACCGGCACTATTTCACCAAGGAACTGGGTCACGCCCTGAATGCCGCGCGAAAAGACGGTAAAACCAGTTCGCTAATCTACTTCGATCTTTACCAACTTGAAGAGATCAACAACACATTGGGATATACCGTTGGCGACGGCATGTTGCTCAAGGTAACCAAGGTGTTGAAAGAGCGCTTGGGCAAAGACAGTATGCTGGCTCGTTTCGGCGATGAGGAACTGACCATCCTGTTGCCTGACGCTGACAAATCCAAGGCCGACAGTCTGGCGGCCGAACTGAAGCAGGCGCTGGATGACGCCAATATCAGCGCCGGCGCGCAACAACAGAAATGTGGTTGCGCCGTAGGGACTGCCGAAATCACCAGTGACATGAAGAGCGTGCACGAGGCGATTACCCAGGCGGTGATTCAAAGCAAGGGTCAACGTCCGACGCCTAAAACACCGGCACCCGCCGCGCCTCCAGTGCCTGGCGCGGCCGCACCAGCCGTTAAACCTCCGACTACGGAGACAAGTCTTGAAGTTGAAGCACCCCCGGCAACACCGGAGGTGCCCGTGCCGGCGACAGCGGCGACGGAAGCTACACCCGCCACGGGTGGCGACCCGCTGATTTCCGCCGCGTTGCAAAGCAACGGTTTCCGGCTGGTCTACCAACCCGTCGTCAGCATGCAGGGAGAGACCCACGAAATGTACGAGGTACTGGTGCGCATGCTCGGCGAAAACGATGAGCTGATATCGCCAGGACAATTCATACCCAAGGCAGAAGCAAGCGGACAACTTGTCGAGATCGACTGCTGGGTGATGCAGCGCACGCTGGAGGCAATGACCGCCATGGCCGAGGCCGGCCGCGCTGTCAGTTATTTCGTTAACGTTTCGCCAATGAGTTTCGGTAGTGAAGCGCTGCTCAATATCATCAGGGACGGGATTAAAAATGCCGGCATCGATGCACATAACCTTGTGATAGAAATGTCACAACCGGCAGTGGCGCAGAATGTAGACAAGGTTTCCGAGTTTATCTCACAGATCAGGAAACTGGGCTGCCAGATCTCCCTGGACAATTCCGGTCCGGCAACCGAGACCTTGCTCAAGCTTCCGCGCCAGTCAGTAAAATATCTGAAATTCGACGGCAACGTCATCAATGAATTGGCACAGTCCGAGGACAAGAATGCGCTGACTTCCATCATGGACATGGCCAAACAGCTGGCGATTCGCACTGTCGCAACGCATATCGAGGATGCCTCGGCCCTGTCGGAAATCTGGCCCTACGGTTTTGATTTTGTCCAGGGCCATTACTTCCAGCAACCGGATGCGGACATGAGTTACGAGTTTGCCGCTGACGACGAAACTACCTTGTCAGAAGACGGCCTGTCCACGCCGACCTGGTCCCAGTAACACCCCCGCTCATTTCCAAACCTTTCCGATCGTCCGGATACTGCGATTAGCCGGATACACGCCTCGTTTTGCCATTCCCGCTTGTGTACACTCAGGCTCTTTCTGGTAATCCCGATATAGTCCCATGCGTGTTCGTCATTATGGCGCCCCACCGAAAAATCGTGACGATTGGAAGACGATCGCCACCCTGTTGCCTTACCTGTGGGAGTTTCGCGGCCGGGTACTGCTGGCGCTGACACTGCTGGCATTGGCCAAATTCGCCAATGTCGGTATCCCGCTAATTTTAAAAGAAGTCGTCGACTCCCTGGACAAGCCGCAGGCGCTGTTAACGCTACCGGTGTTCCTGCTGCTGGCGTATGGCGCCCTGCGACTGGCAACCTCGCTTTTCGGTGAATTGCGTGACGCTGTGTTCGCCAAAGTAGTTCAACGTTCAATCCGGCGCGTCGCAATCAAGGTATTTCGACACTTGCACGCACTGTCCCTGCGTTTTCACCTGGAACGACAGACGGGCGGCATGTCGCGCGACATCGAACGCGGCACTGCCGGGATTCGTTTTCTGCTGAACTTCATGCTGTTCAATATCCTGCCGACGATCCTGGAAATTGCACTGGTGGCAGCCATCCTGTTAAGCAAATACGCGGCGGTATTCACGCTAGTCATACTGGCGACGCTCGTGGCATACATCGCTTTCACCCTGATCGTTACCGAGTGGCGCATGGTGTTCCGCCGCAACATGAACGAGATGGACTCAAAGGCCAATACCGCGGCGATTGATAGCCTGCTGAATTACGAAACCGTAAAATATTTTGGTAACGAGGAATATGAGACACGGCGTTACGACAGCAGCATGCAGCAGTGGGAAAAGGCGGCGGTGCGAAACCAGACCTCGCTGTCGTTTCTCAACAGTGGCCAGAGCGCAATCATTGCCATCGGCGTCACTATTCTTATGATGCTGGCCGGTCAGGGCGTGGTCGATGGCGAGATGACGCTGGGTGACCTGGTCATGATCAACGCCTTCCTGCTGCAGCTGTATATGCCGCTGCATTTCCTCGGGTTTGTTTACCGTGAAATCCGGCACTCACTCGCCGACATGGAGCGCATGTTTAGCTTGCTGGAAACCAACACGGAGGTTCAGGACAAGCCGGATGCGGCAGACCTGGACATCTCTGCCGGCAGCATTCGATTCGAGCACGTCAGTTTTGGTTATGACCCGAAACGCCAGATCCTGTACGACGTCGACTTTGAAGTGCCTGCGGGCAACAAGGTTGCGGTGGTGGGTCACAGTGGTGCCGGCAAATCCACCTTGTCGCGTTTGCTGTTCCGGTTTTACGACGTGACTGGCGGGCGGATCACCATCGACGGCCAGGATATTCGCGATGTCACGCAGAAAAGCGTACGAGACGCTATAGGAATCGTGCCGCAGGATACGGTGCTGTTTAACGATTCAATCTACTACAACATCGCCTACGGTAATCCGGATGCTACCCGCGAGCAGATAATACGGGCAGCACAACGGGCGCATATTCATGACTTCGTGGAGACGCTACCCGACGGCTACGACACACTGGTTGGTGAACGTGGACTCAAGCTTTCCGGTGGCGAGAAACAGCGGGTAGCGATTGCACGCACGCTGCTCAAGGATCCCTGTATTCTGGTTTTCGATGAAGCAACCTCAGCACTGGATTCGACGACGGAGAAGCGTATTCAGGCAGAACTCGCCGACATTGCACGTCACCATACGACTCTCGTGATCGCACATCGGCTGTCTACCATCATGGATGCGGATCAGATCCTGGTCATGCATCAGGGCCGGATCATCGAGCGCGGCAGTCACCAGCAATTGATTTCACAAAATAATGTCTATGCCCGGATGTGGGCGATTCAACAACAGGAAGAAAGCGCCGAAACACCGTTGTCTGCCGGCGCCTAGGCAAAGGCACTGGCGTTAACGACTACGCCAACGCCTGGCGTATCGGCCATGGCGACTGACGGCTCCAGGCAAAGAACTCGTCCGCCGGCAACGGGCGACTGATAAAATAACCCTGCGCAGCATCACAACCCTGCGTGCCCAGCATATCCAGCAGGTCCCTGCTTTCCACACCTTCGGCAACCACTTTCAAACCCAGGTTGTGTGCAAGGTCGACACTGGTACGAACGATGGCGGCATCGTTGGGATCCTGCAACATACCGATAATAAAGGACTTGTCGATTTTTACTGAATTGGCCGGCAGGCGTTTTAGGTAGGCGAGCGACGAGTAACCGGTACCAAAATCATCAATGGTGATATTGATACCCATCGCGGACAGGTGCCCCAGGATATCGAGCGCGCGAATGGGATCGTGCATCATTGAGCTTTCGGTAATCTCCAGTTCCAGCCGATGAGAACTGATCTGTTTGTCGGACAACAACGTGGAAATGCGAATGGCGATATCCGGATCCTGCAGGTCACGGGTAGACAAATTTATCGCAATCCGTGTATTCAGGCCCTGCTCCTTCCAGCGCTGGTACTGGCTCAGCGACTCTTCCAGCACCCATTGCGTCAGGTTCCGGATCTGGCCGGTCTGTTCCAGTATCGGGATAAATACTTCGGGTGACGTGACTTCATGGCCGTTGCGCTTCCAACGTGCCAGCGCCTCGACGCCTTCTACCTCCCGGGTACGAAGATTTATTTTTGGCTGGTAGTAAAGCTCGAATGCCTTGAGATCAACCGCCTGACGCAAGTCACCCATCAACTCCAGGCGACTTGAGCTATCCCGATCAAGCTCCTCGTTGTAAACGGTAAACCCTTTCTTTTCGTTCTTCGCTTCATACATGGAGATATCGGCTTTTTGCATCAGGGTGCTGACGTTGTCTCCGTGAGCAGGGAACATGGCAATACCGATACTGGCGCTGATATAAAACTTGTCGCCGTTGACCTCGAACGGCAGACGGAGTGCCTCCAGCAGGCTCGTAGCCATTTGCGTTGCAAAATGCCTGTCGACAGATTGCAGCAGGATGGCGAATTCATCGCCGCCCAGTCGCGCAACGGTGTCGCTCTCGCGCAATTGATCCACCAGTCGCATGCCCACCTGTTGCAGTATCAAATCGCCAACGTGATGGCCGACGGTATCGTTAATCTCCTTGAACCGGTCCAGATCCATAATGAACACGGCAAAGGAGCGTTCTGAGCGACGGGCTGCCAGAACGGATTGCTCAAGACGGTCGTGAAACAGTGTGCGATTGGGCAACTTGGTCAATGGATCCATGAATGCCATGCGCTGCAGATTCTCGTAGGACTCCTTGAGCTTGGCGGTCATTTCATTGAAACCTTCAGCCAACTCATAGACTTCGGCATTGCCCTCGGCAACGACTTTTCTTCCAAGCTCAGTCTGGTCAGCGCGAATCTTGGCGACCTGGTAGGTCAGCTCGGTAATGGGCTCGATTGCAGTACGCTGCAACACGCTGATGGAGACAACGATCACGATCAGCACTACCACGCCAGCGACGATAAGCACGATATAACTGGTACGACCCAACTCACTACGCAGGCCGGCAAGATCCCTGGCAGCCTGTATATCGACCTGGGCCGCTGCCGGGCTGGTGCTGAGTGCAGTATCCGTGATGACGAAATTCGACTGCCGATTGTGCGGCGGGAATCCTGCCGATCGAAACAACTCTTTGCCGCCGGAAGTTGTCACGCGAATCGGCATGCCCAGACTCTTCTCAGTTGCCGCAAAGCGCGGCAACAGGCTGGATACCACTTCGACATACCCGGCAGCGGCCATCTCACCCAGCGGCATGACCGTGACAAATAGCGCACTACCACCGGATTGACACACCTCGGATACCGGAGTCGTATTACTATTGACTGCACTTTTCAAAACCTTTTTGTGCAAGTCCGGACACATACCGGGGATGAGTAATTCCTTGAAATCTTTCTGCGGAGACTGGGTCAGAAATTTCAGATTGGCGTCATACAGGTAGAGGCGACGAATACTGTGATTCCCTGGAGACTGCAGGTAAGAGTTCATCTGCATGCGCAGATGTTCGGTCAATGCGCGAACATCCCCTTTTTTTGCATCAGGAAGAAACTGCTGCCGAAGCACCAATGTGCTGATTAGCTGGTGCGAAGTTTGCTCGAGATCACGCCTGAGATTTTTCACTTCCGTCTCGGTGATCTGTCGCACCAGCGCTTCCTCGCGCTGGATAGAGTTATATTGAAACACCTCGCCGCTGATATAAACGAGCACAACTGCCAGGTTGCCAATCACAAAGATGGCACCGGCAAGAATCGTCCGGATCGAAATGCGTTTAAAATTCAATGTAATTGTCAGTCAGCAAGGGGTTTGGGGAAACAGCTTTCTGCACGCAAGCCGGTTTCGCACAGCTCGGGACCACGCGAAAATCGCTCACTCGTTGCCAGTTCAGCCAGAACTCCATTTCGTCAGTTAACCTCGATAATCTCCGGTATCAGGATTGATCTTCAAAAAGCTCTTAAATTCAGACCCAATATCTTTATCGTCAGGCCAACTTAATTTCCCTGCCAGTCCGTAAGCGGGGGATCGGCAACCAGGCTCACCCCGACAGAGACCGGGTGTCCAGAACGCAATCGTGTCCCGGTCAGGGTCCAGTTCATAACTATATAATTAGTTATTCTAGCGCAAACTGCGAAGCTGGCCAGCGGCTTTAGCCCCCATCCACGTAGTCATTGCCAGCGAAAACGACTAACATTGGCGCCCCACGCCCCACCGGCCACTTAAAAACAGAATTTCAGCAAAATAATGAGCTCAAAACACAAGAAAAGCGGAAAAACACTGGCCGACGCGGCCAATATCCACGACCTCTATCAGAATGCCGTGCAGGCACCTGAGGCCGATGTCGAATTCTTCATTGATACGTATAAAAAGCTGCGTGGCAAGCAAGCCCTGCTAATGCGCGAGGACTTCTGCGGCACTGCCTTGCTCTCGGTCGAGTGGTGTAAAACCGACCCCGCGCGCACTGCCATTGGTATCGATCTCGACAAGCCAACGCTGGACTGGGGACAAGAACACAACATAGATGCTGCTGGCGGCGACATGAAGGAACGGGTAACACTGATCGAGGCCAACGTGCTCGACAGCAATGCCAGCAAGGTCAAGGCCGACATCACCTGCGCGCTAAATTTCAGCTATAACATTTTCAAAACCCGCGATGCCTTGCGCGAGTATTTCGCTGCCGCTCACAAGGGTCTGAAAGAAGACGGTCTCTTTATTATCGATATGTTCGGTGGCACAGAAACCATGGATGAACTGGAAGAAGAGCGCGATGTCGATGATGAGGACTTCACCTACATCTGGGATCAGGACAAGTTCAATCCCATCACTCATGAAATGCTTTGCTATATCCATTTCAAGTTCTCCGACGGCTCGAAGTTAAAAAAGGCTTTTACGTATGACTGGCGCCTGTGGACCATGCCCGAGGTGATCGAGCTGATGAAAGAAGCCGGTTTCAGCAAGGTGCGGGTCTTCTGGGAAGAATTCGTCGACAGTGATGATGACGATGATGAAATGGAAGGTACCGGTAACTACGAAGAAGTGACCGAGCCGGAGAATCAGGAATCCTGGGTCAACTACATCGTCGCGGAATATTAGGTCGGTCCGTTCTCACGGCCTTGAAACCAGCGCTTCATCAGCCAGTGGGTAGGCAGGAATATTATCAATGGTACCGCCAGCATAAACAGGATCAAGTAGACCTGATCCGACATCCAGACCGGTGGTATCGGTCCAACACCATAGACCCAGTTAATATTTTGTTCTACATCACTTGCCAGATAGCTAACGGGTATGACGAACCAGGCAACCGCTGTCATCCAGACCAGGGCACGAGAGTCATAGCCGACACGATAAACCATCCAGACCAGCATCGGCGCAAGGAAGACATGGAACAGGGACAAGGCGCGGACGAATAACGGCATCGACTGTTCAAACATGTAGCTGGTCGCATCGACACCCAACACATCCCGCCCTGAGAAAAGATGTAACAGAAAGTCTGTATTCCAGACAATATCAGGGATCAATGTCACCAGCAGTGCCATGCTCGCCGGTAGCGCTGCATTTCTCCAAAGTGCAACCCACGTCAGGAGCAATGCGATATCACAACCCCAGAGGAAATTCTGCGGTCCGCGGTAGATCCAGTAGATGACAACCAAGATTGCCATAAACAGGGAATAGGTATAAACCAGCCAGCGCGGAAAATCGGGTAACGCCGAATTGTCTTTGTATCCCGATGTGACCTGGTTCATCTATCGCCATCCTGCCTATGCCGGGTACCAACCAGCATAAACACAACACGTTGAGATACCAACAACCGATACCGCTATCGGATTACTACGCGATCGTTTTCAATATCGATGCGTGCCAGTGCCACCACTGGCGCTTCAATTTCCCGCATGTGATCTCGACCGTGTTCGAACACCTTTTCGATGACGTAGCCAATGCCGCAGAGCGTAGCGCCGCTCTGCTCGACCAGGTCCAGCATGGCTTCAGCGGTATCGCCGGTGCCGAGAAAATCATCGATGATCACCACGCGATCATCTGGGGAAAGATATTCGCCTGAGATATGAAGGGTCGCCAGTTCTCCCTTGGTATGACTGCGCGCGCTGGACTGATAGCAGTCGCCTACCAGTGTCACCGGCCGCTTCTTGCGGGCAAACACCATGGGCACTCCCAGCGCCTGGGCAGTTGTCAGTGCCGGGGCAATGCCGCTGGTCTCTGCGGTGACCACCTTGTTGACCGACGACGCGCCGCCCTCTAGCAGCAGGCGTGCCAGCTCCTTTCCGATCCCGGTCATCAGAATGGTGTCTATGCGATGGTTCAGAAAGCTGTCGAGCTTGACGATGCCATTTCCAAGATAGACTGCTTCCGCCAGTATGCGTTGATCCAGTTCGTGCATACCGACGCGACTGCCGATCTCTATGCCGTGCCGAGGTGCTGGCTGAACCAGTCACACGCCAGGCTCGCAGCCTGATCCAGTGTGCCGGGCTCTTCGAACAGATGCGTGGCACCGGGTACAATTTCCAGCTGCCGGGTACATTGCAAAGCTGCGTAGGCACTCTGGTTCAGCTCGATGACAACGTCATCGTAACCGCCAACAATCAGCAGTGTCGGCGCCTGCACCCGGGCCAGGTCTGTCTCGCCGGCCATATCGGGTCGACCTCCCCGGGAGACCACGGCACCAATCCTGTCACCGAGTTCGGCTGCTGCCTTCAATGCGGCCGCGGCACCGGTGCTGGCACCAAAATAACCGATAGCCATATTCGCCAGGGCCTCCTGTGTCGAAAGCCAATGGGTGACTTCGATCAAACGATTCGTCAGCCGCGGGATATCAAACCGGTTTTCATACACCCGGTCCTCATCTTCGGTCAGCAGATCAAACAGCAGGGTGGCGATGCCGCGAGCACGAATGAGCTCGGCCACGTAATTGTTGCGCCGACTGTGTCGACTGCTGCCGCTGCCGTGGGCAAAAACGACAATGGCTTTCGCAGATGGTGGAATACCCAGCAATCCCATGTGCACTCGCCCGCCAATGGGAATCTCGATATCGGTGACACCGGAAGCAGCCATTGCGTCGCTCATGATTGTTTCAAAAATCCACGATCGTCGAGTTGCTTCATCATCTCAAGCACTTCCTGATCACTAACCTGGCTGAAGTTGTCATAGTAGGCACCGACTGCACCCATGTAGTGGGCATCGATCGACAAGGCAACGACATCATCAACCTCTTGCGCCAGCAATGATGCCGTGTCTTCTGGTACGACCGGGATGGCGACGACAACATGGGCTGCTTTACGGGCCCGCATGTCCTTGACCGCGGCGCGCATGGTCAGGCCCGTGGCGATGCCATCATCCACGAGAATCGCGGTTTTGCCCTCGATTACCGCCGGCGACCTGCCGGCCAGGTACAGTTCTCGTCGGCGTCGGGATTCCTCGCGCTCCTCCGCCACGCGTTGCTCGAACCACTCCTTGTCCGCGCGCGCCAGTTCGCGCTCGTTGCAGACAGTCTCGCCGGTCTCGGCGACGGCACAGATGGCATATTCCGGATTGTATGGATGACCGATTTTGCGCGGGATCACCAGGTCCAGTGGCATGTTAAGCGCACGTGCAAGCTCAAGCCCTAGTGGTACGCCGCCTCGCGGAAGTGGATAGACAACGCAGTCCGTCCCCTTGTATTTTTCGGCTACCAGTTCGGCAAGCTGTTTCCCGGCGTCGATGCGGTCATGAAAGCGCATGGGTGTACCCGGCTCAAATCGCGGTGGCATCCCGAACGATCGCGCTAATCATATTGCGCATGGGTCTTGACGTCGCCACGCTGCTTACGCACGTAATCCTGCAACTGGCGTTTGGCTGCCTCGAACGAATCACGAATGGAAACATAAATGTCTTCGTGTGCCGAATGCTTGGCCGGATCACGCTTTACCACAATCTCGGCACCTGGCGCGGTGATATCAATGCTAATGTGGTACAGCTTGCCCTTATGCTGATGGCCATGCGGCACCTCGATCACAACACGACATGACATGATGTGATCACAGAATTGATCCAGTTTTTCAGCATGTTCGCGGATCGATGTTTCAATGGCATCAGACTGATCCATATTTCGCCAGGTGATTTGTAATGGTAACTTCATCCCGCCCTCCTGTTGTGGGTACTATTTTTCATAGCAGGAACCTTCACGTATCCAGACGCCGCGTTCTTCACAGCGCAACAACTCGTTTCCGCTACAGACATAGGCGCCGATATCAAAGGTTTCGTTGTTAAAAAAGCAAACGCCTTCCTCGAGCTCGACATCCAGATCAAGTTCATCACTGCTGCTTTCATCAAAAATCGGGGAATTGCGTAATTCGGGATCGGGTGCGCCGACATCGGGGGCCTTACCTAATTCAGACATATATTGTTTCCTTGTACTGTTTATTTAGCTAACAAATACATTACACCGCCTGTTAGCGGTGGCCGCATTGATCTGGCTCAAGACTTGATGAAAGGCTAGCGGGAAATGGAAACCGTGGAATATCGGTCGACTTGCACATCCGTAGACCAGAAATCCACTGGCAGGCCGGCTTTACGCTTTAGCTGCTGGAGAAATTCACGCGCATCAGGCAGGGATTCCCATACCGATGGCAGGAAGGTACCACGCTGCATACCCAGCGACAGGATCAGGCCGTCTACCCCCGGCTGCAATTGCTCAATCAGGTCCGCCTCGGAATGAAAGCTCATCGGGGTCGCGGGCGTCAGGACCGAAATATGGATATCGAGCTGCGGCAGATCCCTGGCGGTAACAGGAGCAAACCTGGGATCGCGGAAGGCCGCACTGCGGGCATTGCTGCTGACATCCACCACCAGTGGCTGCCGTGCCTCCAGCGAGCCAATACAACCACGCAAGTTTCCCGATTGGTTGAGTGTCACAAAACTGGCGCCGTTTTCACCGAGCACGCCGTCGTAGTGGATCGCACTGATTCTGGCGCGCTCGCCATGAAGGCCCCGTTCGATAGATTCTCGCGCAAGCCATAACAGCGTTTCCCGCTGCGCCGGGTTAAAATCGAATTTTTCAGTGGAAGAC
This sequence comes from Acidiferrobacterales bacterium, assembly GCA_022340825.1. Lineage (GTDB taxonomy): Bacteria > Pseudomonadota > Gammaproteobacteria > Acidiferrobacterales > JAJDNE01 > JAJDNE01. The sequence goes on from JAJDNE010000009.1 coordinate 36,028, forward strand.
ATACGCTCCGTAGCCAACGACCTGGTTCCGCGGCCCGGCAGTATCCCCGGAGTTCCGCAGATCAATCGTCTTTCCCTTCAGTCCGCGCTTGCGGGCCTGTAGCAGCAGACCGCTCACCGGCGTACGCCCGCAGGCCTGATCAAAATGAATTTCGTCATAGGCAAGGTGTTCGATTGCCAGGGACGTCGCGCTGTCCATTTGCCGGGCTGTCTGATAGTCGTGGTAATGGCTTAGATCCGAACTGATAACGATCAGGGTTTCCGGTCCACCCCACAGTCGCTCCAGTACTTCTGCCACTTCTTCTGCGCTGGCATCCCCGACAACCAGTGGTACCAGCTGGAAATCCGCTAATACCGACTGCAAGAATGGCAGATGCACTTCGAGGCTGTGTTCCAGGGTATGGGCGTCATCGAACACGCGCACTTGTGGCAAACCGCGGATTTGTTCCACCGCCTCACGATCTATCTCGATCTTCCCCAGCGGTGTGGCAAAGGCGTCACTCGCTGGTAATGCCAACCCATGCACCGGGACCCGATGGGCCGGGCCGAGCAGGACTACCCGGGAGATGACGGAACTTGCTTGTCGGAGACTGGCATAGGCACTGGCGGCGACCGGCCCCGAATAAATGTACCCGGCATGCGGTGCAATGATGGCCTTTGGTGGGCTATCGGAAGCGATTGCCGGATCGACGTCGGCAAGCATTTGCTCGACCATGGAACGCAGCTCCTGCGCATTCGCAGGGTAAAACATGCCCGCAACAGCAGGTGATCTGATCTGAGACAAAGCGGCACTCCCGAACATCGTGTATCTCTATATAAATGATGCGGGCGGCACCGGATTTCAAGCCTTTATTGATTTGCCGACGGAATGTCCGCATTTACTGTCTATCTGCGCACAAAACCGGCACTGACCGGCCTGAAAAACATGACTGAATTTATCACCGACACGGTCGTCAAAACGAAATACTGGCACACGCTTAGTGACGGCCGTGTCCAGTGCGACCTCTGCCCGCGCGAATGCAAAATGCACGATGGCCAGCAAGGCCTCTGTTATGTACGCGAGAACCGGGGTGGCGAGGTGGTGCTGACCACCTACGGGCGTTCCAGCGGTTTCTGCATCGATCCGATTGAAAAGAAACCGTTGAATCATTTCCTGCCCGGCACACCTGTACTGTCTTTCGGCACTGCCGGTTGCAACCTGGCTTGCAAGTTTTGCCAGAACTGGGACATCAGTAAATCGCGCGAAATGGATACGTTGGCTGATGACGCCTCACCACAAACCATCGCCCGGGCAGCCAAGGCCCATGGTGCACGCAGTGTCGCCTACACCTATAACGATCCGACCATCTTTCACGAATATGCCATCGATGTCGCCCAGGCCTGTCGTGACGAAGGCATCAAGAATGTCGCCGTCAGTGCCGGCTACGTATTGCCGGAACCTCGTGCGGAATTTTACGCACACATGGATGCGGCCAATATTGATCTCAAAGGCTTCACCGATGAGTTCTACTTCAAGCTTACCGGCGCGCACTTGCAGCCGGTACTGGATACACTGAAATACATCAAACACGAGACCAGCGTCTGGCTCGAGACCACCACCCTGCTGATACCGGGCAAAAACGATTCGGACGATGAACTGAACGAGATGACTCAGTGGGTAGTCGAGAACCTGGGGCCAGACATGCCGATGCACTTCAGTGCGTTTCATCCGGACTGGAAAATGATGGATATCCCGCCGACCCCCGCAGCGACACTCACCCGGGCGCGTGACATCGCCATGAAAAATGGTGTGCGCTATGCCTATGTCGGCAATGTCCACGATCCAGCGGCGGACAGTACCTGGTGTCATCAGTGTGGCGAAAAACTGATTGGCCGTGACTGGTATGTGTTGAGCGACTGGAATATCACTGCCGATGGCAAGTGCAAAAACTGTCAGGCACCGGTCGCCGGCGTATTCGAGGAAAAACCCGGTGACTGGGGTGCGCGCCGGCAACCCGTGCGCCTGCACAATTTCGCCGCTTGATGCTGGTCAATAAGCCCTAGACCCGCAAGTGCTACATATCCCCTATGTGGCACCCTCCCGCAAACGTCACCGAAGACCCGGCACTGCACAATCGCGGCCCGGTATTTACCGATCGAATCGACGCCGGTAAGCAGCTGGCAGCACTGTTATCTGGCCGACATAAAAGCGATGCCATTGTCTGCGCCATCCCCGCGGGCGGCGTACCCGTCGGAATTACCGTTGCACGGGAACTGGCACTCACATTCGATGTGCTGGTGGTTAGCAAAATGACCCTGCCCTGGAATTCAGAGGCAGGCTTCGGCGCCATGACAACCGATGGCACCAGCATGCTCAATCGGGCGCTGATCGACGCGATCGGCCTGGATAAGAACGCGATCAACGACGCCACTGATTCAACTCGAGCCAAAGTCCTGCGTCGGGAAAAACACTACCGGGAGATCATTGGCAAACAGGACATGACCAACCGGGAGGTCATCCTTGTTGATGATGGACTTGCCTCCGGCTTTACCCTGCGTGTCGCCATTGAATCCGCCAGATCGCAAAAGGCGAAACATGTTGTCGTTGCTGTCCCCACCGGCCATAGTGCGTCAGTCGAGTTGATCGCCGCGGAGTGTGACTGGCTGGTTTGCGCCAACGTGCGCGAAGGTATGCGTTTCGCGGTGGCCGACGCCTATCAGCAATGGACGGATGTCAGCGAGGGTGAAGTCGTGCAATTACTGGAACAGGTGTAATGACGCAATCCGCTGCTTACTGGGAACATTTTGACCACGAAGCCGACATCGGTGTACGCGGTGTTGGCCCGACACTTGCCCAGGCGTTTGAACAGGCTGCACTGGCCATGAGCGCGGTAATCACACCGCTGGAAAATATCGATACCAGGCAGGCTATCACGATCGAGTGCACTGGCGATGATCCGGAGGTGCTTCTGGTAGATTGGTTGAACGCGCTGGTGTATGAAATGGCGACGCGCAATATGCTGTTCGGCCGATATGCCGTTCAGATAGAAAGCGGCACACTAACTGCCACCGCCTGGGGTGAACCCGTTGACGTGCAAAAACACCAGCCCGCCGTTGAAATCAAGGGCGCTACCTATACTGCCCTGCGTGTCACTAAAACAGGAGACGGTTCGTGGATCGCCGAAACCGTGGTCGACGTCTGACAGGAAACGAATATGGACCTGAATCAACTGGAAAAGCTCAACGACACCACCTGGCAGGTGAACCCCCACGGTGCCATGCACGTGCCCGCAGTCTTTTATGCCAGTGAATCGCTGGTAAAAAACATGGACGAAAAGGTCTATGAGCAAGCATGCAACGTTGCCATGCTGCCAGGCATTGTTGGCGCGTCCTATGCCATGCCCGATGCACACTGGGGTTATGGTTTTCCGATCGGCGGTGTCGCGGCATTTGATCCGGCACAGGGCGGGGTCATTTCCGCCGGTGGTGTCGGCTTTGATATCTCCTGCGGGGTGCGCACACTGCTCACCGGGTTGACAAGACAACAGGTGGAAGACGTGAAAACACAACTGGCAGATGCGCTGTATCACACGATTCCGGCAGGTCTCGGCAGTACCGGTAGCATCTCGCTCAACGACAAGGCAATGGATGACATGCTGACGGGCGGCGCCAGGTGGGCACTGGAACGTGGTTGGGGCCAGCCCGAAGATCTCGACCGCATCGAGGAAAACGGTTGCATGCTCGGCGCGCACCCGGACGCCGTGTCAGCACAGGCAAAGAAGCGCCAGAAAAAAGAAATGGGCACACTGGGTTCCGGCAACCACTACCTGGAGGTCCAGCACGTGACGGAGGTTTACGATGAAAAAATCGCCGACGTATTTGGCATCCGGGGTGGCGATGTCGTACTCAGCATTCACTGCGGCTCACGCGGTCTTGGCCACCAGATCGGGACCGAGTTCCTGAAACAAATGGTGGCCAGTACCAGGGATTACGGCATCGCATTACCGGATCGTGAACTGGCGTGCGCGCCGATTGACTCGCCATTGGGGCAGCGCTATCTCGGTGCCATGCGCGCCGGCATCAACTGCGCGTTGGCGAACCGGCAGATCATTACTCACCTGGCGCGCGAGGCATTTTCGCGCGTCCTGCCGGATGCCGATCTCAAGTTGCTGTATGACGTTTCGCACAATACCTGCAAAGAGGAAGAGCATGAGGTGAACGGCCAAATGAAAAAACTGTTCGTTCATCGCAAGGGTGCTACCCGTGCCTTTGGCCCCGGCCATCCCGATATTCCAGAGGCGCTGCGCACTGCCGGTCAGCCGGTGTTGATCGGCGGGTCAATGGGCACAGGTTCGTTTATTCTCGCCGGGATGGCGGAAAGCGAACAACGAGCATGGAGTTCGGCCTGCCATGGCGCCGGGCGGGCAATGAGCCGGCGCGCGGCCACACGCCAGTGGCACGGACGGCAATTAGTTGATGAGCTGGCAGCGCGCGGCATACTCATCCGCAGCCCCAGCATGCGTGGCGTTGCCGAAGAGGCACCGGGCGCCTACAAGGATGTGACTGACGTGGTCGATGCCGCGGCTGCCGCGGGACTTGCGCGCAAGGTTGCTCGCGTGGAGCCGATGGTTTGCGTGAAGGGATGACTCGACGTGTGTGATATCTGATTGATATCAATACTTATTAATACCTGTTTCCACTATAGTTATATCGACTGAGTACTTGCTGGCTAATCCATGTCCGAATCATTTTTCAGCACCGATATCGCGCGTCATATCTGGGAAACCAAATATCGTTTTCTCTCGGACACTGAAACATCAGACCAGTCTATCGATGACACCTGGCGGCGCATCGCCAGATCGCTGGCAGCCGTCGAGCCCGATGACCAGGCACAGTGGGAACAACAGTTTTACGACATCCTGCGCGAGTTCAGATTCCTGCCCGCCGGCAGAATCCAGGCCGGCGCCGGCACCGGGCGCGACGTCACGCTGTTTAATTGTTTTGTCATGGGTAACATCGAAGACTCCATGGACGGCATCTTCGATGCGTTAAAGGAAGGCGCACTGACCATGCAACAAGGTGGCGGTGTTGGCTATGACTTTTCTACCCTGCGTCCCCATGGCGCGCCTGCCCGCCGAACCGGTTCGGTCGCCTCGGGACCGGTTTCCTTCATGAAAATCTGGGACAGTATGTGCGCCACCCTGCTCTCCACCGGCGCGCGCCGTGGCGCGATGATGGCAACATTGCGTTGCGATCACCCCGATATTGAAGCCTTTATCGATGCCAAGCGCGACCAGCATTCACTACGAAATTTCAACCTGTCAGTTCAAATCAGCGACGCATTTATGAAGGCCGTGCGCGACGACAGCACCTGGCAACTGGTGTTTCCGGCGGATGCAATTGCTGACACAGATAGCGAGTTGGTAATGCGGACCTGGCCAGGCCGGGACAATGAAATCGAATGCCGGGTACTGCACGAGCTGCCAGCGCGCGAGCTCTGGTTGAAGTTAATGCAAGCGACCTACGACTATGCCGAACCGGGTGTGTTGTTCGTCGATCACATTAACAAAACGAACAACCTGTACTACCGCGAACAGATTTCAGCCAGCAATCCTTGCGGGGAGGTGCCGCTACCACCCTACGGTGCCTGCAATCTCGGCTCGATCAATCTTACGCGTTTTGTTGGCAATCCTTTCACTGATAAAGCCGCAATCGATACCGAAGCGTTGATCTCCACGGTCGCTACCGCAGTGCGCCTGATGGACAACGTGATTAGCGCTTCGAAATTTCCGCTGGCGTCCCAGCGCGAACAGGCAGAAGGATCCCGTCGTATTGGCCTAGGGGTAACCGGTCTCGGTGATGCCTTGATCATGCTGGGCTTGCGTTATGACTCGGCGGAAGCGCGGCAGGCAGCTGCCAACATCATGCAAGCGATTACCCACAGTGCCTATCGCGCCTCAATTGCACTCACAGAAGAACGTGGACCGTTCCCGTTTTATGAGCGCGATGCTTACCTGCAAAGCGCATTCATCAAAACCCTGCCCGACGACATTCAGCAGGGTATCCGCGACCACGGCATCCGTAACAGCCATCTGCTTGCTATAGCGCCGACCGGTACAATAAGCCTGCTGGCCAACAACATTTCCAGCGGAATTGAGCCAGTCTACGACTTTGAATACACCCGGCGGGTACGTGAAAGCAATGGCAATGACGTTGAATACCGCCTGACCAGCTATGCCCTGCGGCAACGACAAGCGATTGGCGAGGGTGAAGAATTGACTGATGCATTTGTCCGGGCCTGGGATGTCGACCCGGTCGCCCACCTGGACATGCAGGCAGCTATCCAGCCATATGTCGACAGCGCCATTTCCAAGACCATCAACGTTCCCGAAAATTTTCCGTTCGAGCAATTTAAGTCGTTGTATGAACAGGCGTTTGATCGCGGCCTGAAAGGCTGTACCACGTTTCGCCCCAACCCGGTTACCGGGTCCGTTCTGCAAACCGGCGTGACCCATATTCACCGGGCACGCCATCATTGCTGTGACATCGATCGCGAAATTGATTGAATTCCACGTTTCGTATTCACGGTTTCTTTTTTCGGAAATGGTGGTACCCTTGATCCAAAGTCTGACGGCACGCAACGAGGATGCACGTGGCAGCTAGAACGGCCAAGCTCGACAAAGTCATTCCTGATCTCAAGGTCACCACCACCGGTGACAAGTCATTCAAACTCTCTGAACTTCGCGGCCAAAAGGTCGTTCTTTATTTTTATCCAAAAGACAACACCCCCGGTTGTACAACGGAAGGGCAGGATTTTCGCAATGCCCATGGAAAATTCAAACGCAAAAATGCAGTCGTGCTGGGCATATCCCGCGACAGCATCAAGTCACACGACAATTTCAAGGCCAAACAGAAGTTTCCCTTCGACCTGATATCGGACCCCGATGAAAAACTGTGTAACGCGTTCGACGTCATCAAAGAGAAAAATATGTATGGTAAAAAAGTAATGGGTATCGAACGGAGTACATTTATAATCGATGAAAAAGGCATACTTAGAAAAGAGTTCCGCAAGGTCAAAGTCCCCGGACACGTCGAAGCCGTCCTCGAAGCACTCAAAGAGCTTTAGACCGACGACACTGACCTTAATGTCATCCGATACAAAGAAGATTTTCGTGCTCGACACCAATGTGTTGATGCATGATCCCACCGCCCTATTCCGCTTTGAAGAACACGACATCATCCTGCCGATGGTGGTCCTGGAAGAGCTTGATCGAGGCAAGAAAGGCCTGACCGAGGTGGCCCGCAATGTCCGCCAGGTAAGCCGCTACCTTGACGAAATGGTGGAAAAGGTTAACGGCGAGATCGACAAGGGCATCCCCCTGCCGACTACCGAGGGCAGGGAAGCTGGCCGCCTGTATTTTCACCTGGATCCGGTTCAGCACCCGATGCCGCATGGCCTGCATGCCGACACCGCGGACAACTCGTTACTCGGCATCACGCTGGATCTCAGCCGTCGCCATCCGGACAGTGACGTCGCGCTGGTCACCAAGGACATCAACCTGCGAATCAAGGCACGTGCCCTGGGTATACTTGCCGAGGACTACACCAGCGATCAGGCGCTGGAAGACAGCGATCTGCTGTACACCGGTGCCGATGAATTTGGCAGCGACTTCTGGGAGACACAGGGCCAGATTGAAGCGTGGACCAGCAACGAAGGTCGCGCGGGCTACCGCCTTACCGGCATCAATCCGCAAGAATGGTACCCAAACCAGTTTATCCAGGTCTCCGGCGACAAACCGTTTGAGGCGACGGTTCGCGCCATTGAGGACGATGCTGTCGTACTGGAAACAGTGCGCGACTACAGCAGCGAAGCCGGTGCTGTCTGGGGCATTCAGGCACGCAATCGCGAACAAAACTTCGCGCTAAACCTGTTAATGGACCCGGAAATCGATTTCATTACCTTGCTGGGACAAGCAGGTACCGGCAAAACGCTGCTGACCCTCGCCGCCGCGCTGACCCAGACACTGGACGATCAACGCTATAGCGAGATTATTTTTACCCGCATTACCGTGCCGGTAGGCGAGGACATCGGCTTCCTGCCCGGCACCGAAGAAGAGAAGATGAATCCCTGGATGGGTGCACTGAATGACAACCTGGAAGTGTTACACGAAACAGCAGAGGAACACGGTGAGTGGGGAAAGGCTGCCACCAAGGATTTTCTCTACAGCAAGATCCGGGTGAAGTCGCTCAATTTCATGCGCGGTCGTACGTTCCTGCGCAAATTCCTCATTATCGATGAAGCGCAGAATCTGAGTCCACATCAACTGAAAACCCTGATTACACGTGCTGGCCCGGGCAGCAAGGTAATTTGTCTCGGTAACCTGACGCAGATTGATACCCCCTACCTTACTGAAACCACGTCCGGACTAACCTATGTTGTGGATCGCTTCAAGCACTGGCAACATAGTGGGCACATCACACTACAACGAGGAGAACGTTCGCGGCTGGCCGACTTCGCCAGCGGAATACTCTAACCATGCGTCGTGTCATGATACTCAATGCCAAGGGCGGTGCCGGCAAGACCATGCTGGCCACCAACCTTGCCAGCTATCTCACCAGCAATCACAAATCCGTGGCGATCGCCGACATGGACCCACAGGGCTCCAGTCTGGCGTGGCTGGCGGCACGACCTGAAGACCGTCGACCTATCCAGGGGATTGACGGCATCGACGGGCCGGTGCGAGCGCCCAAGCATACCGATTTTCTGATCATCGACACGCCTGCTTCGGTGTATGGCAAAGACCTGACAGCACTCGTTCGACGGGCTGAAACCATTCTGATACCGGTACAACCGTCGGCGACGGACATGCGCGCCGCTGCCAAGTTCATCGATGAGTTACTGGATGTCGGCAAAATCTCGCGCAAGGAAGTCAAGCTGGCGCTAGTTGCCAATCGAATGCGGGAAGCCGGCCGGACTGCAGGATTTATGGAACGGCTATTGCAATCCGTTCATATCCCGTTTGCGACTCAAAGCACAGAAATCAACGAAACACTGGAGAACTTCCTGAAGGGAATGAAAATTCCACTGGTGGCGGAAATACATGATAGCGAGAGCTACCTGCTTGCAGACAGCCAGGGCTTGGGTATTTTTGAGCTGGACAGCTCCGATGCAGAGCGCGATGTCGAAACCTGGAAGCCGTTAATCCAATGGCTGGAAAGTCGACGCAGCATCCCGCGCATCCGCAAAAAATCCTGATGCTCGGCATCAAAAAACTCCCTGTCGCCGTCTATTCGGATGGCCCTTGAAACAGATCTGGCATCTTTTAAACAACAACCAGCCGGTGCGGCGCATGGCAGGCATGGTCCGGATTGCGACCGAACAAACGCCCAATTATGCAAGTTAACCTCGTTTTCTACTTGTATCCTTGTGGTTCTATTATTGCCGGTATGACTTTACCATTCATCAGAACCACATAAATACTCATTTTGGTTTTCATTGCATCGTTGGTAGTTTTTATAAGATAGTGCCATCGTGTTTCATGATTTGGCACTTGTCTAATTTCAATTTCTTTTATCTTGCCATCTGTTTTTGAGGGTTTACTAAATTCCTTGACGGCTTTTATGGCATCTCCAACAGACAATGGAGGAGAATCCAGATCGGGATTCCATTCAGGATCATTGTTAATGTCTTTTACACTAATAAACGCAACCATTCTTAAATTATCAAATTGCTCAATTATTTCTATTTTAGGCTGAAATGCATAAGCATTCGTAGATAAGACAAGAATAGCTACGAAGAGAAACCGGTAATATTTCATCTGATAAATTTCCTGATCGTTGTGCAAGTAATGTTCGCTTTATTGGGCGGCATGACACCAGAAATCATGTGACTGGCTATACCAAGCAGAGCGAAGCGGCATGGTGTATTGATGGGACAACTGAATCACGTTGGAAGGAATTTTGCTAAATTATCTGATGCACCAAGTAAACAATCAAAAAAACAGCTATAAAAATCATTAGAGCAGACAATGACAAATTTGTCTTCTTGACACTGTAAGGAATAAATTCTTCCGACTCGATGGATTTTTTATACATAAAGAATCTGATTGTCGCTGTAACAATGATAAGAACTCCAACCAGGAACAAACTCAGGCCCGCCAGTTCTGCAGACAGTGATGGCTTGAAATGCTTCTCATCACCGACAGCTTTGCCAATATAAGAGATAAATATATCAAATTTTTCTATCAGGAATCCAAACGCCATGATAGCGACGGAAGTACGAATCCAGGCAAGATAGGTGCGCTCGTTGGCCGAATGATCTGTATATCTTTTTATCATATCTTTAAATTTTAACCCCCAATACTGGTACCCCCCCTTCAAAATGACGCATCACAACATCTCTTAGGTGGGAACGAATTATTATCCAAAATTTTCAATTATTTTCTGGCTAGCATCTATACCTTTTTGACGAACTCCGACTTTAATTGAATTGCCCCGATACCATCTATTTTGCAATCAATGTTGTGATCACCCTCAACCAACCGAATATTTTTTACTTTTGTACCTACTTTGACAACGCTAGAGCTTCCTTTAATCTTGAGATCTTTTATTACCGCGACACTGTCCCCGTCATGCAATACATTGCCATTGGAATCCTTGACAGTCGTTGCATCGTCAACAGTCAACGCTTCACCTTCTTTTAACCACTCGTTGGCACACTCCGGGCATACATACATGTTACCGTCTTCATAGACATACTCTGAGTTGCATTGGGGACAGTTTGGAATTTCGCTCATTTCTTCGCTTTTAAGCTATAAACGGTTTCTGGAATTTTCAACTAGCGAGAGTCATGGATTTCTGCCTTGGATCGAAAGCGGACGCAATCAGGATTCCTGCTGTTCCAGTACCGTTTTATAGTGGGCTTGAAAGAGCAATTCGAGATCATCAATAACCTTTTCGGCATCCTGTCCCTGCAGGAGATGTTTGTTCATCAGCTCTGACGTTTCCGCCAGCAAGTGGCTCGGATCCAGCATCGGGTAGGTCGACCGCAGTCTTTTAATGGCGGCGATGACCGTCTCATCTTCCGGTCGGGGAATGTCCTGCAGTGTCTGCGATTCGGGGTGAGCGCCATGCTGTTCATTCAAAAACTGGGCATAATCAAGCAAACTGCGCGCCTGGGCATCCGGTAACCGGCGAAACCACTCCAGCAATTTTTCTTCGTCTCTTTTCCGGGACATAACTCAGGCTTCAGACTTGCCCTTGGTTGCCTTTTTCTCGCAGTGGTCGTAGGCAAACTCCATAAACTCGTCCATGGCGCGGATACGGAACTTCTGGCGCTGGAAGACAATGGAGAACGGGCGCTCCAGCGGCGGGTCGAGCGGCAATGCCACCAGCGTACCCAGCTTCACCTCTTTCTCAACCGTTGCCTGTGATACGACCGAAATTCCCAGCCCGGCCTCGACCATACTCTTGACGGCCTCGGGGCTGCCGACCTCCATGTTTATGTCAATGTCCTGCATCTGGATATTGCTTGCAGCCAGATGCGCACAAATAAATTCGCGTGTACCCGAACCCTCTTCACGGCAGACAAATGGCATGTCCGTTAACGAGGTAACCGGGATCGACTTCTCCCTGGCCATCGGATGATCCGGAGGACAGATAAATACCAGCTTGTCGTGCCAGCACACCTTCACTTCCAGGTTCTTGTTACTTATCGGCGATTCGACGATACCAACATCGACAGAATTGTTTTCCACCATGTGCACCACGCCGACCGAATTGGATACGCTCAGCCGCATGTTCACGTTCGGATGCTTCTCCTTGAACTCGCCCAACAGGCTGGGCAGGACGTATTCAGCAATGGTCGTGCTGGCTCCAATCAGTAGCACCCCGCTGACATCACCGGTTAATTCGCGCACCTTGTTGTCCATCTCGCCATAGAGCGACAGGATCTGGTCCGCGTACTCATACACCTTGTCACCGGCGGCGGTAAGGCTGATACGATTGTGGGTACGATCGAACAGGCGGGTATTAAAGTGTTCTTCCAGTTGACGAATCTGGAACGTGACGGCGGGCTGCGTCATGTGCAGTGTTTCTGCAGCCTTGGTAAAGCTTAACAGTCTGGCGACGGTATGAAATACCTGGAGTCGACGATCCGCCATGTGTTTTCCTCAAGTCGAACGCTTTGTACCGCAAGGAGGACTCGGACAGAGCCAACCATGCCGCCAATAAACAGCCATTATACCCTATTAAAGGTTTCTATTACCTAATAGTCGTACAAATGACGGGTATTGGATCAGTAGCCTTCGAGCTTGAGTTTCAGGTCGGTGGGGCTGGAGGCGTATTGCAACGCAGTTTCCGCGTCGATTTCCCCTGCTTTCACCATGCCATGGAGACAGCTGTCAAAACTGAGCATGCCTTCCGCCACGGTGCCCTTCTTGATCAGCTCGCCCAGTTCCTTCACCTTCATCGGGTCCAGAATCAGTTCCCGCGATAGCGCGGACGCGGTGAGCACCTCGCAGGCAATGGTGCGCCCCTTACCGCTACGATGGGGAAGTAAGCGCTGACTAACGATACCGATAATGTTCTGCGCAAGCTTGGCCCTAATACTGGTCTGGCTTTCGGCAGGAAACGCGGTAACGATTCGGGTGATGGTCTCGGCGGCGGCAGGGGAATGCACCGTGGAAAATACCAGGTGCCCGGTCTCGGAGGCAGCCAGCGCCGCCTCGATGGTTTCCGGATCACGCATTTCGCCCAGCAGAATCACATCCGGATCTTCTCGCAACGCAGCCTTCATCGCGTCAGCAAATGTGTTCGTATCTACCCCGACTTCACGTTGCGTGATGATGGACTTCTGCTCCGTGAAGAGAAACTCGATCGGGTCCTCGATAGTAATAATGTGCTTGCCTTTGACGCGGTTTACCTCATTCACCAACGAGGCGAGCGTGGTCGACTTACCGGAACCGGTGGCGCCGGTAATCAGCACCAGCCCGCGCTCATGTTCGGTTAGTTTGTTGACGATATCTGGCAGTTTAAGTTCTTGCGGCGTCGGTACCTTGGTATTGATAACACGCAGCACCATGGCGATACTGCCGCGCTGGTAATAGATATTGGCACGGACGCGACCGATGTCTTTGAACCCGATTGACAAATCAACCTGGTGATCCCGTTTAAATTGCTCCTGATGCCGCGCCGACATCATGGTGCCGGATAGTGTTTCCATGAAATCCGGAGTGAGTGGCGGGACTTCGCGTACCGAGCGCAACAAACCGTCTATTCGAAGTATTGGATGATTGCGGCTGCGCAAATGAATATCGGATGCACTCAGGCGAACGCCCAATGCCAGTATCTGGCCCAGCAACTGCAGTGGATCGGTACCGTCCGCTAAAGCGGCGGGTGCAGGACTTGTGTCTGCCATAGGGCTCTCTCGATATTCCGTATTGTTATATTAGGGTGTGCGGTTAATCTGAAATTAGTGGGGCTGGCTGTGGTTGTCAAATAAGTTTCCGGTCAGGAAGGGGCACAAACTGCATAATAAAAGGGGTGCCGAAGCACCCCTCTTATCAAACTAACCCGGATTCCCGCAGGAATCCGTCGGGACAATTAAACAAACAGGTTGATATCTGCATCACCGGCAAAAGCCAAGGCAGATGACGCGCCTGCGTATTCGACCCCATCAATCAAATCAGTTGGTTTGAAATCAAAGAGATCGACGGTCATCTGGCAAGCAATCATTTTTACATCAGCTTCCAGACAGAGGCCGCGCAATTCTTCTACGCTTGCCACGCCTTTCTTTTTCATCTTCGATTTCATCATCATGGTCATCATGCCTTGCATGCCAGGAATTGCAGTACCCAACACAGGGAACCACTTATCCATTGCCATCGGCATTGGCATACCTGGATTACCCAGAGGTGTAACACCCAGGCTCAGATTCTTTTTCAGAAGCTGTAGACCGTAGAAGGTAAAGAAGATATTTACCTCCATACCCAACGCTGCCGCAGTAGAGCTGAGGATGAAAGGCGGATAAGCCCAATCCAGAGAACCCTTGGTAGCAATAATCATCATTTTCTTGTCTGCCATAACCCCCTCCATAAAGAAGTTATCAAGTGAATTGAACTACGCGCTTATCCGTGCCCGTTATTATTATTTCCTCTTCAGTGCCTGTTTTATGCCTTCTTCTTGATGAGGAAGGTGAATTCGCCATTGGTCTCGCCGGATTCCAGTAATTCGTTGCCGGTCTGCTTGGCGAAGGCCTGGAAGTCCTTTACTGAGCCCGGATCGGTAGCAATGATTGACAGGGTTTGACCGCCTTCCAGATCGTTCAGCGCTTTTTTGGCGCGCAGGATTGGCAGTGGGCAGTTCAAACCACGTGCGTCGAGTTCTTGATCAGCCATTTTTCCTCCTGAAGAAATATTTTGACTAATTTGCGTGTTAAACAGAATGTGCCGGTGAGTTCGTAAAACCTGTTTCGAACTCCAGGTGAATTCTTGTCTCTAACTTGAGGAGCGAGAGTTTATCGCTACCACCTGATAAAGGCCATGATTCAATAAAATTAGTATATTATTGAATCATTATCCTTAGGGACTGTAGATTGCCCATTTGCCGGAAGGTTCGCAAGCCTTGAGAATGGTTTTTTGACAACGTGAACGGCTGTGTTTCAATCAAACGACTGGATTGGCTGCATTAAAGAGTAACCTATTGATAAATATAGATATTATTAATTTACATTTTCGAAGCTATATTTTCCCGGCTTTCACCCCCATTTTGTCTCTAGTATCGTGATATCGTCACGTCCCTGAGCCAGGATTAAAGATAACTTGCTGTATTATTTAAGAAAATTGTCAATTTTTTCGCTGGCGGGCATTATTCTCCTTTCTGCGCATCCGGGGATTGCCAGCGAGCTGCCCGAGCTTGGGCAGGATGCGGCGACCATCATTTCTCCCTACGAAGAACGGCGAATCGGCGAAGAGGCCATGGTTCAGATTCGGCAGTCGCTGGACTTCGTCAATGATCCCGAACTGAGCCATTACCTGCAGCAAATCGGGGACCGGCTGGTGGCATCGTTACCGGAGCATCGCAACGACTTCCTGTTTTTCCTGATCGCCCACCCGGAGATTAACGCCTTCGCCCTGCCAGGCGGTTTTGTCGGCGTGAACACGGGACTTATCATCGCATCTCGCAATGAGTCCGAGCTGGCCGCGGTGCTGGCCCACGAAATTTCGCATGTCACCCAGCGCCACTGGCCTCGAATGGTGGCAGCCCAGAAAGACCGGGCTGGAATGACTCTCGCGGCAATTCTGGCATCAATTGTTCTCGCCAGCTCGGGAAATCCAAATAGCGCGGGAGTTGCGATGGCGGCTATGGCAGCCGACGCCGACAGTCAGCTGGCCTTCACCCGCTCATTTGAACGCGAAGCAGACCGCATTGGTATCAGTCTGCTGTCAGACGGCGGCTATGATGTCTCGGCCATGGCTGGGTTCTTCGAAAGACTGGCGGAAGACAATCGCTATACCGGAGTTGAGGTGCCGGAGTTCATGCGCACTCACCCTGTCACCACCGACCGAATTGCCGAAGCTCGAAATAATGAAAAGCGCTTTCCCCACCATCCGTCGAAACAAAGCGAGACATTTCTCCACCTGGTTGCCCGGATCAAGGCACTTTATCCGCCGAACGGTTCACCGCTGCCAGGATTTCGTGCTGAACTGGCCGACGAGTCCGCGAGCAAGCTTTCTAAACAGGCCGCTCGCTACGGTCTGGCGCTTGCCTTGATGGTTTCCGGAGAATTTGCCGACGCGAAAAAGGAAATCTCCATACTTCGCGTCGAAAGACCGGATTTTCTGCAATACCAGGTAGCGGAGGCAGATATCGAGCTGGGAGCCGGTCGTGTCGATAATGGCTTACGCCTGTATCAACATATATATAAGAATCATTCACGCACTACCTGGGTAGTGCAGCGCTATGCTGAAGTGTTGATTGCCAATCAACGCGCAGCAACCGCGTTGACCGTGTTAAAACCCTCCCTGAAGCAACACCCCAAGGATCCGATTCTGAACAAGCTGATGGCGACAGCGTCGGGCGATACTGGCGACCTGATCCAGGCCCATCGCTCCATGGCCGAATACTATGTTCTGAACGGCGATCCGCACGCGGCAATCAATCAGCTCAATATCGCCGAGCGCAATGCCGGGAAAAACTTCTACGTACTTGCAGCGATCAAGGCAAGACGCCGCGAAATCGAAAATAGTTTGGCAGCCGCCGCTCCAGCAAAATAAACTTGGCGGTCCTTATTTCGGAATAATAATAATCGTATCGTGATACCAAAGCTGTTCAGCTTATTATTAATTAATAATATATCAGCCTGTTAACACTCTGATCGAAAAGGTAATACGTTTTTGAGCTTCTAAGCGCTTCGATTTATTTTAACTTGTCCTGACAACAAGTTTTCGGGGTTGCTATCTTATCTACTAGCTATGTATGCTATGTCCCTCTCGCGGGGGATAAGTCTTACAATAACTCGTCTTCCCGTCATGAAAGGTTTCAAAAAAACCAAGACTAAGCCCGGAAAAATCGGGTCAAACAAAACAACCCCGGACCACCGGATTCAAAGTAACACAAGAGTAGGAGGAGTAATGCGCAATATCCCCAAAATCTTGGCCGGAGCCAGTGCTGCTGTTGCACTTATCGTCGGTCTTGCACTGTCACCAACTGTTTATGCAGGTGCTGGTGCCAAAGGCGAAATGCCAAGTAAAAAAGCATGTGCGGCAGCCATGAAAGACGGTTCCGACAAAGTCACCATGGGTGGCTGCATCGCAACCGACCGAAAAGGCGGTAACTGCCACGCCTGTCATTTCTTCAAAGGTCTTGAGACGACCCGCCTGCAAGCCGGTAACATCGCCCCGCCATTTGTTCAAATTGGCTCGCGTTACTCCAAGGAGCAGTTGAAGGAACGTCTCTACGACCCGACCAAGCTGAATCCCAATACCTCCATGCCTCCATACGGTAAGCACAAAATCCTAAGTGGCAAGGAAATTGACCTCGTAATTGATTGGCTGGTTACCCTGTAAGGGTATTCAGCAACAATTCAGCTACGAGTGCGTAGGATTAAAAATACCTATTAGATTTGTTAAGAGGAGATAGAACGTGAACACAATGAAACGCAGAACTTTTCTGAAAGGCACTCTTGCTAGCGGCGTCATTGTCGCTGCTGCCGGTGCCGGTCTGCTGCGGCCTAGCGAGGTGTTAGCCTCCGAGTACCCTGCGGGTGCGTTTGGCCAGAAGGGTCTCGACGAGACCATGAAAGCGCTGTTTGGTACTTCTGATGTCACCAAGAGTGACAAGATCAAATTTATCAATCCGCCGATTCAGGCAGAAAACGCCGCCGTTGTTCCGATTACGATCGAAACTTCGCTGAAGGCCGATACCATTGCCATCATGGTTACCAAGAATCCGGGTACCCTGGCTGCCAGTCTGGATTTGACCAGCAGCTCCCTGGGTTACTTCAAGACCCGTATCAAAATGGCTGGCACGTCTGACGTACACGCTGTCGTGAAATCCGGTGGCAAGCTGTACTCCAACGACGTCGTGATCAAGGTAACTGTTGGCGGTTGCGGTGGTTAATCCACGCTTCAACAGCAACGTATAGCGAAAGCGAGAGGAATTAGAAATGGCAAGAGATATTCGAATCAAGACCCGTACGTCGGGCGGTTCCACCGAGATCCTGACGATGGTTAACCATCCGATGGAAACTGGTCAACGTAAAGACAAGAAGACTGGCAAGAAAATTCCAGCTCACTATATTGAAAAAGTGAACATCGAGCTGAATGGCAAGCTGGTTGCTTCTGCCAATCTGGGTGCTGCTGTATCCAAGCGTCCGATGATTGGTGTTCGTGTGAAAGGTGCCAAAGCTGGCGACACCGTCAAGGTGAGCTGGCGCGATAACCAAAAAGAGAGTGGCACTCAAACTGCATCCGTTAGTTAAGCAATTGATTCACGCAGCACCGGCCACCCCTAGGGAGAGCCGGTGCGAAAGTGACTCACCCAGGAGGATTTCGATGAAAAAAATTACGAGCGCCCTCGTCATCATGGGGGTAATTTTCGGGCTACCGCTCGCTGCGCAGGCAGATCCGTACTCTGACCTGCAGGCGTTCCGCGCCCACTTCAAGAAAAAATTCCCGACAGTCAAGCTGTCCGAATACAAAAACGGTCTGTACGCACTGCCGATCGCGAAAGAGCTTCGTACCGAATGGGAAGAAATCATGGTATTCCCGCCGGCTGAACCGGAAGTAGAATCTGGTAAGAAGTTCTGGAACAAGCACAATTTGGGTTCTTGCTTCAAGAACAAGGGTGTTGGCATTGCTCAATCCTATCCGCGCTGGGACGACAAGGCGAAAGCTGTTGTTACCGCCGAGGAAGACATCAACAACTGCTTGAAGAGCAAAGGCCAGAAACCGATCAAGAACATGAAGAAGGGCACGATGGCTTCTGTCACCGCCTACTTCCGCTCCATGGCAAACGGCAAGGCGGTGCGTCTGGATTTGTCCAATCCGGGCATGCGCGCCGAGTACGAGTACGGTAAGAAATTCTTCTGGGCACGTCGTGGCCAGCTGAATTTCTCCTGCGCTACCTGCCACGTGCACAATGCCGGTATGCGCATCGGTGGTAACATCCTGAGCGCGGCGCTGGGCCACACCACCGGTTTCCCGGTATATCGTTCCAAGTGGGGCGGGCTGGGCACTATTCACCGTCGCTACGGTGGTTGCAACAAGCAGGTACGTGCAAAGCCGTTTAAGGCACAAAGCCGTGAATACAAGGCGCTCGAAGTCTACGAGACCTACATGAGCACCGGTATTCCGCTGTCCGTACCTGGACAACGCGGCTAAACAAAAGACGCAAATGCAAAATCGAGCCCGGCCCCTTTCAGGGCCGGGCTTTTTTATCTTCGATAAAGAATTTTAGTTGGAATATTTTCAGCATTTAACTCATCTTACAAAGATCAATTTTTTAGTTTTCGGGAGGATCCCAAATGAGCCTATCTCGGCGTGAATTTTTACAGATGTTGGCCGTCGCTTCTGCGGCCGGCTTCAATTTGGCAGGCTGCGCCAGAGACGCCAATAGCGGTACTGGCAGCAGTATGTACGATTTCGAGGCATTCGGTAATGTCAGCCTGCTGCATTTTACCGACTGCCATGCACAACTGCTGCCCATCTACTTCCGTGAACCCAATATCAATATTGGTATCGGCGGAGCCAGGGGCAAGGCACCTCATCTGGTTGGTGAACACCTGCTCAAGGCGTTCGGCATCAAGCCCGGCACTCCGGAAGCTCATGCCTTCACCTATCTGGACTTCGTCGAAGCCAGCCGCAAGTACGGAAAGGTAGGCGGATTTGCCCATCTTGCGACACTGATCAAAAAGGTCCAGGGCGCACGCCCGGGTCGCACGTTGCTGCTCGATAGTGGTGACACCTGGCAAGGCTCTGCCACGGCATTGTGGACACGCGGCAAGGATATGGTGGGCGCCACCAATCTGCTGGGTGTGGACGTCATGACTGGCCACTGGGAATTTACCTACAAGGATTCCGAGACGATCTCCAATATCAAGGACTTCAAAGGTGAGTTCGTTGCGCAGAATGTGTTCGTCAAAGACGAGGCTGCATTCGACTATCAGTTTGCCGACTTCCCCGGTTTCAACGAGAACACCATGCGCGCGTTCAAGCCATACACCATCAAGGTGGTAAATGGCGTACGTGTAGCTATTATCGGTCAGGCCTTCCCGTATACCCCGATTGCGAATCCAAAGTTCAACATCCCGTCATGGACTTTCGGTATCCGCGATTCGGAAATGCAATCTGTGGTCGATGAAATCCGTGCGAAGGAGAAGCCGGGCGCAGTGGTGGTCATCTCGCACAACGGTATGGATGTGGACCTGAAGATGGCCAGCCGTGTTAGTGGCGTAGATGCCGTTCTCGGCGGCCACACGCATGATGCGGTTCCGGGCGCCATCCCGGTCAAGAACAAGGGTGGCACTACACTAGTTATTAATTCTGGCTCCAACGGCAAGTTCCTGTCGGTGCTTGACCTGGATGTGAAGGGTGGAAAAGTCCGCGACTTTCGCTTCAAGCTGGTGCCGGTCTTCGCCAATATGCTGGAACCGGACCCGGAAATGGCTTCCTACATTGAAAAAGTACGCGCGCCGTACAAACCCAAGCTGGACGAAGTGCTGGCTGTGAATGAGGGCGTGCTTTACCGTCGCGGCAACTTCAACGGTACTTTCGATCAGCTTATTCTGGATGCCATGGTTGAAGTACGCGGCGCCGATCTGGCGTTCTCCCCCGGTTTCCGCTGGGGAACCTCCATCCTGCCCGGTGACGCCATCACCATGGATCGGGTCATGGACCAGACAGCCATCACGTATCCGAAATCAACCGTCAACGAGATGACCGGTGAACAGATCAAGATCGTGCTGGAAGACATCGCTGACAACTTGTTTAACGTTGATCCCTACTACCAGCAGGGCGGTGATATGGTGCGCGTGGGTGAACTCAAGTATGCCATCAACCCGAATGCCAAGATGGGCAGCCGTATTTCCAACATGGAGCTAAAGGGCAAGCCGATCGACGCCAACAAGAAGTACAAGGTTGCTGGCTGGGCCAGTATCAACGAGCAGCCGGATGAACTGCCGGATATCTGGGATGTGGTCGCGGAATATTGCCGCAACAAGAAGACTATCAACATCAAGGAAGCCAATGTTCCGGTGATCAAGGGTCTCAACAACAATCCTGGTGTAGCCAAAGCCTGATTGTTTCCTGGCGTGCCAAAAAAGCCTGGCCGTGAAAGCGGGCCAGGCTTTTTTATTTTCTGTTGAACTGATCAGTTAACCGTAAATCGATCACCCGATTTTCGGGTCAGGTCGACCCGCACACGCTGCTTGCTCCAGCCGTGCACCTTGTCATGTGCCTCCACGAATACCGTCTTGGTTCCGGCGGGTATCTCGATACCTCCCTGGCTTCGGGTAAAGGGCTGTTCGTGCTCATGTGGGTGATACAGGATACGCTTACCCAGAACGCTGCCCTTCTCATCCACCACACGCCACTGATCAGCGTAGTGATCCCAACCTGTATCCTGGTGGCGCAAGGTCGTACTGACATACCAGCTACCCCCCTGGCGGCTGAATTCCGTGCTAACCACTTCCACCTCATTGGCCTGAATCGACGCCCAGGGCAACAATGCCGCCAGCCAGTAAATCGAATATTTCATATTCTCTCCTCCCCAGGATAAATATCCATTATACCGAGATCGTCGTCGAATCAGGATAATTACATTCTTTCAACAGGTTACGGCTCCAACCCGGCGCCGATCGGAATGGAAGTTGGCGTGCGCCTTAGGTAGAATCGGCGGCTTCAACTTTTTGGCTATTTACATTAATTCAAATATTTCGGGGAGAACCCTCTATGTCTGCAAAACATCCCGTCATTGCCATCACCGGATCTTCCGGCGCCGGCACGACCACCGTTAAGCGTGCGTTCGAACATATTTTCTTTCGGGAAAAAATTAATCCGGTCATCATCGAGGGTGACAGTTTCCACCGCTACAACCGCGCAGAAATGAAAGCCGCGGTGGCCAAAGATGCCACCGGTCACTTCAGTCACTTCGGTGCCGAGGCGAATGAATTCGAAAAGCTGGCGAATCTGTTCAGGCAGTATGGTGAGAACGGTACCGGTGAGAAACGTTTGTACCTCCACAGCGACGAAGAAGCTGCCCCCTATGAAGGTCTGAGTCCTGGTGAGTTTACGCCCTGGGAGAAGATCCCTGAAGGCACCGATCTGCTGTTCTACGAGGGGCTGCACGGCGGTATCGCCACTGACACCATCAATGCAGCGCAGTTTGTCGATTTACTCGTCGGCGTGGTGCCGATCGTGAATCTCGAATGGATCCAGAAAATCCATCGTGACACGGCAGAACGCGGATATTCCCCGGAAGCCGTAACCGACACCATCCTGCGTCGCATGAACGACTACGTCAATTACATCACACCACAGTTCTCACGGGCGCATGTTAACTTCCAGCGTGTTCCGACGGTTGATACCTCCAACCCGTTTATTGCGCGCGATATTCCAACGCCGGATGAGAGCTTCATCGTCATTCGTTTTCGCGATCACAATGGTGCGGACTTCCCCTTCCTGCTGAACATGATCCATGATTCATTCATGTCTCGCCCGAATACCATTGTCGTACCGGGTGGCAAAATGGGCTTTGCCATGGAACTGATCCTGACTCCAATGATTCACGACATGATGGCGAAAAAACGCGCCGCCTGATTTTTCCGGCGTGGAAATACCGAGGCCCTGCAGTCGTGAGACTGCAGGGCTTTTTTGTCGCTTGCCCTAGTCTTTTACCGGTTCGAATTGATCGAGAATGTGGTAATGGGCACCTTCAGCATCCAGCACCGATTCGACCAGCGCAAACCGGTCAAAGTGGCACTCCAGCGCCGACATCCCCGATTCTTCCGGTCCGCGTTTTACCTTTCGCGCCAACGTCAGGTGCGGCTGATATCGTCGTTGCTCGGGCTGATAGCCACAGTGAGAAAGGCGTTGATTCAACTGATCCACCAGGTCAGTCAGTTGCGTGACTGGCTGGCTACAGCCGGCCCACATTACACGCGCTCGCGGAAACCAGCCCAGGCAATCGAACACCAGCGGGAACGGCTGCCAGTGAATCTCGGCCGCCGCCCTGCGCGCGCAGTCGGCGAACGCCGCGTCAACCGGCCCCAGAAACGCCAGTGTCAGGTGTATTTTATCTTTCTGGGTGAGTCGGGCAGCGCGGCCTTGTAGCTGCTTCTGGGCCACCTGATGCAAAGCCACCTGGTGATCGGCAGACGGCCACCAGGCAAAAAACAACCTGCGGTGGACCGGCCCTTCGGAGATCTGGTTGTCACCAGTAGTGGACTGCATTCCGTTTCCTGCATTTGCTTGGAGACCTGAACCAAGATAATACGTCGCGGGTGCCCGCGGGCACAGTCTGAAAAAAGGGAGAAAAATGGTGGGCCGTGTAGGACTTGAACCTACGACCAATGGATTAAAAGTCCACTGCTCTACCAACTGAGCTAACGGCCCGGAGGAAATGAGGCGCGATTATCCCGGGCACCTACCGGGTTGTCAAACCGGCCTCCCGATGATTCAGGAGGCCGATTGACGGGGGAAACAAGCTATTTTGCTTTTGGCAGCAGCTTCATTTCAGCCAACGAGGAACGCAGGGCCTGGAAGATATTCTGTTCGTCCATCATGTTGAACTGGACCTTCATCGTCAGCGCACTACCGAAGACGATGGAGATCAATACCAGGAAAGAGCCCAGTGCCAGCGTAGAAACACCGGTGATGCCTTGACCGATGGTACAACCCATTCCAAGCACGCCACCGAAGCCCATCAGAAGACCGCCTACGATGTGGTTTGCGGCGTCCTTTCCGTTCACGAACCATTCGATACGGAACTTCTTGCTGATGACGGCATAAAGGAACGATCCAACAATCACGCCGGTCAGCGCCATGACGCCGAAGTTAATGAATTCCGAGTGGCTTGGGTTCATCAAATAGCGCGCGGTGTCACCCATGGGGCTAATGAAGGTGAAGGACTGGACCGCGACCCGGGTCGGCGGCAATTCGGCAAACATTGCCTCTTCCATCCAGGTCTTGCCCATCGCGCTGCCGGTAATGTACCAGCCGATGATCACGGCAACACCTACGACCACACCGCCAAGAATGTTATCGAAACTGGAGCGGAATTCATCTGACTTGAATACATACCAGAGCATCACTACGGCAATGAACTCGCCGATGAACAGTTTGAGCAACAGCGGAGCATTCAGCAGGCTGCCGATATCCTGACCCTTGATGCCGTACTTTGCGAGATCAATGGTCGTTGCGGAAATCCATGGCAACATGTACAGCCCGAAGAAATCAGTATGGAGCATGATATAGGCCATGATTGAGGCAACGATCAGCACGAAAACAGATTTGATATTGCCAGCGCCAATCCGGATCAAGGTCTTGTTGCCGCAGCCGGATCCCAGGGTCATACCAATACCGAAAAGGAAGCCGCCGACAATATAGCGTCCCCAGGCGAAGCTTGCAGTGCGATACGGCGGAAATACCTGGCTTGGATCTGCCGGGTAGGTAAAGATGCCGGTGCCTTCCATAAACACCAGGCCACCCATGGCAACGGCAATTGCCAGAATCCATGCGCGTAAACGACCCTTGTCACCCATGTTTACCCAGTCAGAGACAGCACCCATGGTGCAGAAATTGGTTTTGTTAACCACGGCACCCATGACCACGGCCGTGACGAAAACGGTTAAGAGAATTTGCAGGTGAATGGACATATTATTTTTCCTGGTGCATTTTGTTGTCCGCGCATGTATTAGACGCGAGTTAATTGTAGATATTCTGGTCGGGGCCGGATTTTACTTGGTTTGCGTAAACCGCACCACAACATGGCAACCGCCAGATCAGTCGAATTCCGGGGGCTTTTCCCGATATTTCGTGGGGTCTGCCACGCCGGCATCACGAAATCCCTGCGCCCGCAGGCGACAGGAATCACAGCGCCCGCAGGCCTCGCCCCGCGGGCCCGGATTATAACAAGACACGGTCAGGCCATAATTTATTCCCAGCGCTTCACCGCGACGAATGATCTCCGCCTTGGTCAAATCTATTAACGGCGCATGTACCGTAAACCGGTCTCCCTCAACACCCGCCTTGGTTGCCAGGTTGGCCAGCTGCTGGAATGCCTCGATAAAAGCCGGACGACAGTCCGGATAACCGGAGTAGTCAACAGCGTTGGCACCGATAAAAATATCCCGTGCCGTCAACACCTCGGCCCAACCAAGGGCTACCGAGAGAAAAATGGTGTTGCGCGCCGGTACATAGGTAATGGGAATTCCCGGCTCCTCGACCTCTGGCATGGCAATGCTGCTATCGGTCAACGCAGATCCGCCCATCCAGCCGATATCGAGTGCCACCGTCTCGTGCTGCACGGCGCCGAGGCTCTCCGCCACCAGTTGTGCGGATTCCAGCTCAATTCGGTGGCGCTGGCCGTAGTCGAAGGAGAGGCAATAGCATGCGAAACCCTGCTCACGCGCAATTGCCAGCGTCGTGGCCGAATCGAGCCCACCGGAAACCAGCACGACTGCTTTTTTCCTGTTCTTATCGTGCACGCTCATCGCCCCAAATCAGTTTGTGCAGCTGCACCTGCAGACGTACTGGCAATTTGTCCTCCAGTATCCATTCGGCAAGATCGCGCGTTTCGAGCCGGCCATGAACCGGAGAAAACAACACCTCGCATTTCTGATCGAGCCGGTATTTTTCCAGTTGCTGCCGACTCCACTCATAGTCTTCGCGATCCTGTATGACGAACTTGACCTGATCATTGCTGTCTAGCCGGTCGATATTGTCGTAGAGATTCTTGTCGCACTCACCCGAGCCCGGTGTCTTCAGGTCCATGACCACACTCACCCGCTCATCCACTGCAGCAATGTCTCGACTGCCGCTGGTTTCGAGCGAAACTTCGAGTCCACTGTCGCACAACATTTTTAACAGGGGGATAACATCCGGTTGTGCCAGCGGCTCACCACCGGTAACGGTAACGAAATGTGCACCATGATGCCTGACCTGGTCGACGACCTGCGCGAGTGTCATCCATTCGCCGCCGCTGAAGGCGTAAGCGGTATCACAATAACCGCATCGTAGCGGACATCCAGTCAGGCGAACGAACACCGTCGGCCAACCCACCGTGCGTGACTCACCCTGCAACGAATGGAATATTTCGGTAACGCGAATACGTGGCTCGCCAGCGTTCGCGTTACCTGCTTTGTTCGAGCTCGTCGTCATTGTGGATTACGGGGTGCTGCGGCCAACCGGCCAGGATTGCCGGTGGAAAATGACTAGTGGCCTTCTTTTTTCATTATCGCAAGGCGCGAACTGGCAGAGCGCGCATTACGGGAATTCGGGTAGCGATCAATCACTTTTTGCAGATACTGGCGTGATTTCGTCCACTCACCAAGTTCATAGTAGGTATACCCGATTTTGAGCAAGGCATCGGATAGCTTACGACTGTTCGGGTATAGTTCCTCGACCTTGAGAAACTCTTTCAACGCCAGATTGAAATTACGCACAAAATAGTTCGATTCGGCAATCCAGTATTGCGCATTAGCCGCTAACGGACTGCCTGGATAACGTGTGATAAAGGCCCGAAACGAGCGCGATGCGCCGGTGTAGTCCCCCTCTTTCATCAGCTGAAAAGCGGCCTCGTACTCCTGCTGTTCCTGGCCTGACGTTGGTGCCGCCACCGGGGGTGTGGCGGCCGGGCTGGCCGCAGACTGGTTTGCCGGTCGGCTCGCTGTACCGCCACCGCGCTCCAGCGTCCGTACGCGCCGATCAAGATCTTGCGTCAGATCCTGTACGCGAGACTGCAACTGGCGGATCTCGTTTTCCTGCACCTCGGTCTGGTTGCGCAACTCACGCACTTCTGCCTGCAATGCCTCAAGCTGGTTCAGCAACTCGAGCAGGGTTTCGCTCGTGGGACTGGCAGTTTTTGTTGATTCCTTGTCCGGGGCCGTGGAACGCCACTGGGCCGCGGGGGCATCCATCGACACCCCTGCCAGCACCAATGGCAGCACCAGAAGCCAGTTGCGACTGACACTAATCATCAATAAATAATCTCGACACGACGATTCATTTTCCAGGCGGCTTCGTTGTGCCCTTCATCCAGCGGTTTCTCCTCGCCGTAAGAGGTATCCGTCAATCGACTGCTATCGATGCCCAGCACGGTCAGCATGCGCGACACCGACTGCGCGCGACGCTCGCCCAATGCCAGATTGTATTCCCGGGTACCACGTTCATCACAGTGACCTTCGAGTTTGACGTTAATCGACGGGTTGGCGTTCAGATAGGCAGCGTGGGCCTCCAGCGTTTCGCGGTTGTCGCTGTCAATTGCGCTGCTGTCAAACGCGAAGTGAATGCGCATGACGCTCGGGCGACCACCCAGCTCTTCACCGGCAAGGGCGCCCTCTTCGGCTGCACCTTGTACCACGGCTTCTTCACCCGTGGCTGATGTCGCGGCCTCCTCAGGCTTGCTGGCGCACGCGCTTAACATCAACGCGAAAACGAAGAGTAACAACAATTTTGAAATCGGCTTCATAAAGGCTCCTTGTAATTCCTTCCAGTCTAGGGGTTGTAGGGGGACCAGGCAGGCTCACGGATATCACCTTCCGTCAGCGTAAACAAATGTCTCACTCGGCCGTCAGCGGATACCGATGCCAGAACCCCGCGACCTTGTCTCTCAGTGGCGTATAAAAGCATCTGGCCATTCGGCGCAAAGGATGGCGATTCGTCCAACCGGGTATCGGTTAATACCTGCATTGATTTATCCGCCAGACTGATCACGCCAACATTATATTTACCGTTTCTGCGCGTGATCATTGTAATCTGTTGTCCGTCCGGCGAATAGGACGGGCGGGCATTGTAGTTACCCTCGAAACTCAGCCGTTCGGCCTGACCACCGGCAACAGGTTTGCGGTAGATCTGCGGACCCCCGGCGCGGTCTGACGTAAACACCAGGTCGCGACCATCGGGTGACCATGCTGGTTCGGTATCAATCGCCCGGTTGAAGGTCAGGCGCTGCAGACTCTTCTTGGCGATATCGATGATATAAATCTCCGGATTTCCATCCTTTGACAGGGTCACTGCCATCCGGGCTCCATCTGGCGACCACGCCGGCGCACTGTTGATACCACGGAAAGCCGCCACGCGAACCCGTTTGCCCTGCTTCAGATCCTGCAGGTAAACCATGGAGCGTTTCTGCTCGAACGAGACATACGCCAGTTGCTTCCCGTCCGGCGACCACGCCGGCGACATCAGCGGCTCTGCCGATGACAGAATCGTTTGCGGATTGACCCCGTCTGAATCGGCAATGGAAAGACGATAGAGGCGTTTGCCGTCCTTGCCACGCTCCTGACTGACATAGGCAATACGGGAACCGAACACACCCTTCTCGCCGGTCAACTTTTCGTAGACCAGATCGCTGATCTGGTGTGCCACTGAACGCAGGCGATCGGCCTTGACCGTATACCGGTAACCGGCAAGCTGGCGTTCTCTGAACACATCATACAATCGGAATTCGACCCGGTACTGATCGGGCTTGACTGGTGTGACATGACCAATCACCAGTGCCGTCGCCTTGACCAGGCGCCAGTCCTTGAAAACCACGTCCTTGTCTTTGAACGGCTCGGCTGGCATTTGCTCGCGTGTCAACGGCGCAAATCGACCGCTGCGACGTAAATCGGCAGTCACGATACCGGACACGTCGGTTGGCACGCTCCCGCTCCCTTGCCATTTAAACGGTGAGATGGCGATCGGTGTGCCGCCTTCACCGCCTTCGGTAATCGTAATTGTAATGATGGCGTGTGCCGGCGTGCTGACCAGCGCCAAAACCGTCACAAAAGAGGTAAACAGGATTTTTCGAAAGTTCGTCATGTCAAAGCTTTTCTGTATCGATATTAAATTCACGCAGAAGTTCCGCCGCATCCGGATCCGTTGGCATGGGCAAAGGTTCCGCCAGGTACACTGCATCTTCAACGCTTTTATCAAACAGCGGATCACCACTTGAACGCACCACTGACACACTGAGGATGCGGCCCGTTGGTGTGACCCGTACCCGCACGACGGCGAAGGCATCCTTGGGCGAACTCTGTGGCCGGCGCCACTTGCTGCTGATACGGTTGCCAATGCGTGCCATATATTCTGCCGCCTTGGACTGCGCAACGGTTAAACGCGCCGCACGTTCACGCTCGGCTTCTTCCGCGGCCAGTTGTTGTTGCAGCAACTCCTGCGCCTGCTTCTGGCGCGCTTCCGCTGCTGCCTTGCGCTTGCGATCGGCAGCCTGCTGGCGCGCAATTTCCGCCTTCTTGTCCGCCGCCTTTTTCTTTCGCAGCGCCTCTGCTTTGCGTTCAGCTTCCTGCTGCCTGCGTTTTGCCGTGTCGTCCACTTTCGGTGGTGCCGGCACTGGCACCACTTGTTTTTTTGCCGGCGCCTCGGTGACCACCACGGCCTTGATCACGTTCACCTGCGCCGGCGCCACGCTCGAACTCCAGTTGAAATTCAGCACCAACATCAACAAGGCAGCCAGATGAACGGCGGCGGCCAGTACCAGCGCCTTGACGCTGTCTACCGGTGGTTGCGCGTGAGCTGCCGCGATCATCTCGACCTGGCGGGCGGCTCCGTGATCAGGCCAACGCTGCCGGCGCCGCTTTGCTGCAACAACACCATTGCCTGCACCACCGTTCCGTAAGGCACCTGCCGATCACCCCGGATCAGCACCGGTGTCTGCGGTTGCTGGGCGAGAATACTACTGACCTTCTTTTTCAATGCCGCTGCCTGGATCGGCCGATCGTCCAGAAAATAGCTGCCGGACTTGTCAACCGTTACCACCAGTGTCTCGAGCTCCGACACGTCGACCGGTTTCGCAGCCGCCTCCGGCAGATCCACCTTCACTCCCTGGCTTAGCAATGGCGCGGTAATAATAAAAATCACCAGCAGCACCAGCATTACGTCGATGTATGGTACGACATTGATTTCCGACATCGGTTTGCGCCGGCGCTGACGATAACTGACGGTGACCGCGTCACTCATTTTGCCACCTGCCGTTGCACGATACTCGAGAACTCCTCGACGAAGATTTCGTAGCGGGTCACCAGACGCTCAACGTTATTGGAGTAGCGGTTGTAGGCAATCACGGCCGGAATCGCGGCAAACAGGCCCATGGCGGTTGCGATCAATGCCTCGGCAATACCCGGCGCGACCTGGGCAATGGTCGCCTGCGACGATGCACCCAGCGATCGAAATGAATTCATAATGCCCCAGACCGTTCCGAACAGGCCGACATAAGGACTGGTGGAGCCGACGGTGGCCAAAAACGACAGGTGCGTCTCCAGGAAATCGATCTCTTCGGTCAGCGCCACGCGCATGGCACGTCTGACCGCTTCCAGGATATCGGCCTTGGTCGCATGACCCTGCTGCTCCTGCCGCCGCAATTCGCGAAAACCTGCGAGAAAAATACTTTCGATGCCGGTGGCTTCGGCATCTTTCCGGTTTACCTCGGTGTACAGTCGCTCAAGCGCCGTACCGGACCAGAATTTTTCCTCGAAGCGATCGGTCGCACGACGGGCACTGCGCAACTGGAACCACTTCAGGAATATCATCATCCAGGAAATGAACGACGCCACGAGCAACAGCAGCATTACCAGCTGTACTGGCAAGCTCGCATTACCAATGAGTGCACCGATCGGGAGACTGTCTGCAGAAGTCATAATTGTCCGTTTGTTATCCTAGTTTTTCCATGATGGCCGCCGGAATCGCCTTTGGCCGAAAACTGTCAACATCAACACAAGCCAGCCTGATCTCACCACTGCAAATCAATTCGTTGTTACGTTGAATTTGCTGCTGGACGGTCATGCTGGCCTTGCCATATTTTACCAACTCCACGCTTACCTGAAGTTGCTCGTTAAACCGTGCCGCCTTGATAAATTCAACATTGGCACTGCGAACTGCAAATTGCACGCCTTCACGTAGCGAAAGCTCATCCAGCTCGAAGCCAAGATCGCGCAACCATTCTGTCCGACCGCGCTCCATAAAACGCAGGTAGTTCGCGTAGTACACGACTCCGCCGGCATCAGTATCTTCGTAGTACACCCGCACCGGAATTGAAAACGCGCTCATGGTTTTCCGCTTACTGTGATTAAACGCATGAATTCAACTATGGGGCTACGATTGTTGAAACAGGTCCTGCTGCAACTTGGCAGCTGATTGTGGCATCGGGATACCGAAATATTCCCACGAGCGTCGAGTGGCAACACGGCCTCTCGGTGTGCGCATGAGAAAGCCCTGCTGGATCAGGTATGGCTCGATCACATCTTCCAGTGTGCCGCGTTCCTCACTGATGGACGCCGCGAGGCTATCGATACCTACCGGACCGCCGTCGAAGTTTTCCAGGATGGTGCGCATCAACTTGCGATCCATTGTATCAAGGCCATGTGCATCAACTTCTAACATGTTGAGCGCTGATTCAGCAATGTCGCCGGTCAGTGTGCCGTTACCTTTAATCTCGGCGAAATCGCGCGTGCGTCGCAACAACCGATTGGCGATACGCGGGGTACCACGTGAGCGTCGGGCAATGGCCTGAATTCCATCGGGCGTCGTTTCTACCTCGAGTATGCGGGCGGAACGCTCGACAATCCGGGCGAGGTCATCGTGGTCATAAAATTCGAGGCGCAAGACAATGCCAAAGCGATCACGCAGCGGCGACGTCAGCAAACCGGCGCGCGTTGTCGCACCGATCAAGGTAAACGGCGGCAGATCCAGTTTGATCGAACGCGCCGCAGGCCCTTCGCCAATGACGATATCGAGCTGATAATCCTCCATCGCCGGGTACAGAATTTCTTCCACCACCGGGCTCAACCGGTGGATCTCGTCGATAAACAGGACGTCGTTGGGCTCAAGGTTGGTCAGTAACGCCGCCAGGTCACCGGCACGCTCGAGTACCGGCCCGGAAGTCTGTCGCAAGTTGGCACCCATCTCGTTGGCGATGATATGCGCCAGCGTGGTTTTGCCGAGGCCCGGTGGACCAAACAGCAATACGTGATCCAGCGCCTCGGCGCGTTTGCGCGCGGCGGCGATGAAGACTTCCAGTTGCTCGTGTACATGTGGCTGCCCGATGTAGTCAGCAATCCTGATCGGCCGCAGTGCCCGGTCCTGATTGGCTTCTTCCGGGGCAGATACCACGTGAGCCGATACCAGTCTGTCGTTTTCAATTGCCATTGATGATCCTGTTTAACCCGCGGCACTCTTGAGTGCTTGTCGAATAATTTGTTCAGTATCCAGCCCATCTGCCTCCACGGCACGCACCAGCCGGGTAGCTTCATTGGGCTTGTAACCCAGGGCCATCAACGCACTAACGGCCTCGCCAGCCGGATTGAGCGGCGCGGAACCCGTTGCACTTGGCGCCATGAACCGGGCGCTGCCCTCTTCGGTGTCAACCTTGTCGCGCATCTCCACGATCAACCGCTCGGCGGTCTTGCGACCTATACCGGGTACACGCGTGATGCGGGCAACGTCTTCACCGACGATACACTGAATGAATTCCTGGGTCGTGAGACCGGACAGGATCGCCAGTGCCACGCGCGGCCCGACACCACTTACCTTCAACAGGCTACGAAACAGGCGACGTTGGGCCTCGTTGGAGAAACCGTACAGCAGATGGGCGTCTTCGCGCACCACCAGGTGCGTATGCAGGGTGACGGTCTCGCCGGTTGCCGGCAGATCGTAGAAGGTGGTCATGGGAGCCTCGAGCTCATATCCGACGCCGTTTACGTCAACCAGCAACGCCGGCGGCTCTTTCTGCAACAACGTGCCGCTCAATCGACCAATCATTCCGGCGCCACCTCGGTTATACGTTTCCCGAGACCGCGCGCCAGCGAATGCTGCCCGAACGCGGTATGGGCATGGCAGATTGCAGTCGCCAATGCATCGGCGGCATCGGCTTGTGGCGAACCCGAAAGACCCAGCAATGCGGTTACCATGTGTTGCACCTGTTTCTTCTCGCCATGTCCGTTGCCCACCACCGCTCGCTTGATCTGTAGCGCCGTATACTCGCTTACCGGCAAGTCATGCTGCAGCGCCGCACACAATGCCGCACCGCGGGCCTGCCCAAGTTTCAACGCTGAATCCGGATTGCGGGCAACAAATACCTTTTCGATGGCCAGCACCTCGGGGTTGTGCGTACGAATAACTTCATCAACGCCATCGAGGATAACTTTCAGACGCTCGGCCAGTGTGCCCTTGGGTACGCGAACACAGCCACTGGCAACATAACCAAGTTTGCCATTGCGCAAAACGGTGATGATACCGAAACCGGTCAGTCGGGAGCCTGGATCGATACCGAGAATACGCATGCGGTTATGCTCGATCCATATTCATGGGCAAACCTTTACCCGGCTTCCTGAGCCAACAACTCGTCCGGGAAGTCGGCATTGCTGAAGACATTCTGCACATCATCAAGCTCCTCAAGCATATCCAGCAGCTTGAGCATCTTTTCGCCGTCGTCGGTATTGAGAGAAATATCGGTCGACGCCCGCTGGGTCAGCTCGGCCATCTCCGGCTCAAGACCGGCACTTACCATGGCATCGCGCACTGCTTCAAAATCTTCCAGCGATGTCTGGACTTCGATGGCGCCATCGTCATCGGTGACCACGTCCTCAGCCCCGGCTTCGAGCGCCGCCTCCATAATGGCGTCTTCGTCACTGCCAGCGGGATAACTCAGTATGCCAAGCGTGTTGAACAGGTACGCGACCGAGCCATCGGTGCCCAGGTTGCCACCATTTTTGGTAAAGGCGTGGCGCACTTCGGATACTGTACGGTTCTTGTTATCGGTGGTGCATTCCACCAGCACGGCGACACCACCCGGGCCATAACCCTCGTAGCGCACTTCTTCATAATTCACGCCTTCCAGCTCACCGGTACCGCGCTTGATCGCCCGTTCGATATTATCCTTGGGCATATTCTGGCCCAGTGCCTTGTCGATCGCCGTCCGCAGCCTGGGATTGGCGGCGGGATCACCCCCGGCCATGCGTGCCGCGATGGTGATTTCGCGAATCAGCCGGGTGAAAATTTTGCCGCGTTTGGCGTCCTGGGCCCCTTTACGGAAGCGGATATTGGCCCATTTACTATGACCGGCCATACTTTTTAACTGACTCCTGCGTTTTCGATAGTTGCTAGCAAAGCAGGCGCACCGGGCGCCTGCGAGTTTGGGGC
Source organism: Acidiferrobacterales bacterium (assembly GCA_022340825.1). Taxonomy (GTDB): domain Bacteria; phylum Pseudomonadota; class Gammaproteobacteria; order Acidiferrobacterales; family JAJDNE01; genus JAJDNE01. Next base: position 69,857 of record JAJDNE010000009.1, read on the forward strand.
AGTTTACCACTGGACCGGGTTCGCCCCCAATTGCATCGCGCGTGGCCATCACCAGACTTCAGCCTGACCCATGGCGCGGCAACCAGAGATTAATCAGCCCCAGTACACCAAGTACACCGCCGACCAGTGATGTGCCACGCTGTAACAATTGCGCATGCACCTGGCCCGTGGGCGCATCCCAGAATATCCATGCTGCCCACAGCGATAATACGAATGCCAAGGTTTGCCACGGCCGAGTCAGTCCTTGCGGCAACCGCATGCCGAGCCAGGCCCCCGCCATCGCTACCAACCAGCCGAGCGCCAGCCCGGCAAGAATATCGACCGGCCAATGAGCGCCCACCACTGCCCGCGACGCGGCCACCACAATTGCCACTGTCGCGAGCGCGAACTGCCCGCGACGGTCACGCAGATACAGGGCAAGGGTTGTCGTCAGCGTTGCAATGGCCGTGGCATGCCCTGAGGGAAACGATGCCGCGTAGAGAGACGGACCGATGACATGAATTTGTGACGGCGCCAGCACTTCCAGTGGCCGTGGCTGGGCAAACAGATCTTTCAGCCCATGAACCGCGACGGTCGCAATCAGGCCCGCCAGCAGCAGCGTCCAGGCAATGTCCGGCCGGCGAGCAGCAATTGGCCCCAGCAGGGTAAACGCCAACAGACCCTCGCCGAGCAAGGTGATATTGGCCCAGATCGGATCACCGGTGTAACGGCTCAAGCCATTGAGCCAGCTGAACAGGGCCTGGTTAGCGCTACCGGCATGAAGTGCCAACAACACGATGATCAGCGTGGCCGGTATGCCCCAAATGAGGGCGGGCGGCGGAAAGTCGGGAGAAACAGCGGTGTCCCCGGATCGGGCAGGAAACAGCATACTTATTATATAGTGGGGGCGAAACGCCATGTGCGGCATTATAGCGATACTGAGCCCTGATTCGCCAAGGATGATTCCGGATTGCCCCCACGCACTTCAGCGACTACTTTTTAAACAGGCACCGATTACAGCTGGCATAACAAAAACTGCATATCTTAATAATACGTGAACCCGGATAGCCATACCGCGCTCCCCATCGGTTACTCCCTGGGTGAGTATGAGATCGAATCCGTACTTGGCCATGGCGGCTTCGGTATAACTTACCTCGCCCATGACACACAACTTGGCACCCGGGTTGCCATCAAGGAATTTTTTCCGCAATCACTGGCCTCCCGCGGTGATGACTGGGTTATTGAACCGATTGCTGACGACGAAGACCGCACTCGCTTTACCTTTGACTGGGGTCGGCAGCAATTCCTGAAAGAAGCGCAGGCACTCGGCAAGTTCAAACACAACAATATCGTGCGTGTATTGCGCTTCCTCGAGGCCAACGGCACGGCATACATGATTATGGAATACGAGGTCGGCCAGAGCCTGGCACGCATGCTGAAGATGCGTGGCGGCAAACTGGATGAACCCTCGTTGCTGCGCATTTTTATCCCCATCCTCAATGGTCTGCAGGCAGTTCATGAGGCCGGGCTTCTGCATCGAGATATCAAACCGGACAATATCTATTTGCGAGCCGATCACAGCCCGATACTGATCGACTTTGGCGCGGTTGGTCAGGCGACACAACCTGGAGCGGCCAACCAACCGGTTACGCTGACCCCGGCCTATGCCGCCGTCGAGCAATACCCGGGACAAGGTGACGAAGGTCCCTGGACCGACATCTATTCCGTCGGTGCCAGCATGTACCGCTGTATCACCGGCGTGCAACCCGCCGGCGGATTCCAACGTTACGATGCCATCCGCAACTACCAGCCAGACCCGCTGATGCCGCTCATCGAACTGATGCCAGCGGGTTTCCCGGATTTTGTTCTCCAGTGCGTCGACTGGGCAATGCAGATTTATCCACGAAATCGGCCGCAAAGCGCGCGCGATATGCAGGATGGCCTGATGGCAAAGCGCAAGGCCCCGGGGGCAATCGCCACTCCGGCACCACCCCCGGCGACAGAGCCCGCGCCACTTGCTGCCGGAAGCAAAGTCACACCGTCAGCGCCAAAGGAGCCAGTCGACCGGTTCCGGCTGGTGATCGCGGGGATGGGCCTGCTGTTGATCGTCGCCGCCACCGCCATCTGGCTGGACTATCGTGCCAAACCACAACACCTGGACACGGCACCGTCGGCGGCAGCGAGCAAAACAGAAATCGCACGACCGGTGTCGGTGAAGCCGGCAGTCAGCGCCACCGAGCCGGTCCGGCTGGTGCGCCACTTCAACGATTCCTCTGACCCGCTCGATGCCGTCGCCTTCTCCCCGGCCACTGACCAGGTGGTTGCCGCAGCCCATGGTGGCGACCTGATTGTCTGGGACATTGCCAGCGGCAAGCCCCAGGGGCTCCTGAGCCGACACCGACACAACGTGAATGCCCTGATGTCGCTCGGTGGCGCCCGAATCGCCGCCGGGGATGATGGTGGCAACATCCTGGTCTGGGACATGACCCGCAAAGAGCCGGTTCAGCGGCTCAATGGCCACCGCGACGCCGTGGTCGCACTGGCGATTACACCTGATCAGCGCTGGCTCGCGAGCGCTGGCCGGGATCAGCAGGTTATCCTGTGGAGTCTCAATGGTGGAAAGAATCGGGTGCTGTCCAACCGCCTGGGCCAGGTCTCGGCACTGGCCATCTCCCCTAACGGCCGTATCGTCGCCGCCGGCACCCGCCTCGGCGATATCTACCTGGTCGATCTGGAAACCGGCCGGGTACGGCAAACACTACAGTCTGACATTGGCGGCATTCAGACCCTTTGTTTCGCGCCCAATGGTGCCAAACTGGCCGCAGGCGGCCTGAGCCCGGAAATAACCGTGTGGCGGACCTCAGACGGCAAACTCAGCCGAAAACTGCAAAACCCCGGCGGTAGGGCCGTCTACAGCCTGGCATTCTCCCCCGCCGGCAACCTGTTTGTCGGCGATGGCAGCGGCCTGATCACCCTCTGGGACACCGCACACGGCGAACTCAAGGATCGATTCCAGCGCCATCACGGGATCGTTCGCGATCTGGTATTTAGCCCCGACGGTAAGACCCTGGCCTCCGCCAGCAGTGATAAAACCCTGGGTTTATGGGCAGTTCGCTAGCCCGCCTGGCCAAGGGTTGATTTGCTGGCCCCCTGTCTCCATTAGTAATTCCTAATATATTCGCCATTTTTCAAGGAGTGCCTCATGGCCACACTCGAAGTAACAAAAGACAATTTTTCCTCCACTGTAGATGGCAACGACCTGGTCGTTGTGGATTTCTGGGCCCCTTGGTGCGGTCCGTGCCAGTCGTTCGGACCGGTCTATGAACAAATTTCCGAGAAACACGACGATGTTGTGTTTGCCAAGGTGAATACCGAAGCCGAGCAGGAGCTGGCTGCTCATTTCCAGATTCGCTCGATTCCGACCCTGATGATCCTGAAGGAACAGGTCGTCGTATTTGCCCAGCCTGGCGCCCTGCCCGGTTCGGCACTGGAAGACATTATCGGTAAAGCGAAGGAACTGGATATGGACAAGGTCCGTGCCGAAATCGCAGCCCAGGAAGGCGCACAAGGCAACGCCTGATCCGCGACCTGGCCCGGGGATTCCCCCGGGCCGCCGTCGGTAACCCAATCTCAACCTGAACCCTTTCCTGCGCGCCCGGTCTGATCGGGTATGCGCAAATTCTCCCGTTCCTTTTTCGCGGCCGTGCTCACGCTGGGCATTGGCACCAGTTCGATCGCGCACGCTGGCAGCAAGCCGTGCTCGGTGCAAAGCGGTCAACAGCGTGTGGCCCTGGTGGAGCTATACACTTCCGAAGGTTGCAGCAGTTGTCCGCCTGCCGACAAATGGTTGAGCGGCCTGCCTGCTAGCGGACTCGGGCCGGACAAGGTCGTCCCGTTGGCGTTTCATGTCGACTACTGGGATTACATTGGCTGGACCGACCCCTTCGCCAGGCCAGCGTATACCCGGCGACAGCGTGATACTGCCCAATTGAATAGCCTCAGGACCATCTACACCCCGCAGGTGGTGGTCAACGGTCGCGACTTCAGGCACTGGTACTGGGAAAACAGGCTACGCAGCACCCTCGAGCGGATCAACCGATCACCCGCCGGGGCCAAGATCTCACTCTCGTTGCACGACATCAATAATCTGCAACTCCAGGCGCGAGGCAAGTTTGCCTTGCTGCCGCAGCAGTACCCGCATCGTACTGCTGCTTACATCGCGCTCTATCAGAATCGTCAATCCAGCACGGTGTCAGCGGGCGAGAATGCGGGAAAACAACTCAGGCACAACTATGTTGTACGCGAATTGCACGGGCCATTTGGTATCGGTAAAAATGGCATGATCGAAATTGATCAGACCATCAAGTTGAATCCTTCCTGGCGGCAGCGCGACATTGGCGTCGCTGCCTTTGTCCAGGACCAGAGCAATGGCGATATTCTGCAGGTGGTGGCGCGCTCCCTGTGCAAGTAACCCGCGAGCAGACCTGAAACGATTATTTACAAGGGTAGAGTTTCTGCATGTCCTTGTACGCGCGGGTAACCAGTTGCCTCAACACCTTGCGATCGACGTCATCCAGCTTATTGAGATACAGGCAGGAAACAGATTTTTTATACTTGCCCAGCTTGTCCAACAATGCCTGGTATTTGGAAAAACCGGGCATGATATAAACGGTTAGGTTCTGCTTGCGCGGCGAAAAGCCGGTCACCATCCAGTCACCTTCTCGTCCGGTCTGGTATTTGTAGTGATAGGTCCCGAACCCAACGATGCTGTCCCCCCACATCCTGGGCACTTTGCCGGTTACGGCCTTCATCATGATCAGCAGTTCCTGGCTGTCCTTGCGTCGCTGCCCGTTCTCGACTGATCTCGGAAATACCGAGACGCTTTGTTTCGTAGGTTTGGTTTTGATCTCCGCCATATCGAACTTCTCCTGAATCGTTCAAGTGACCGTGATAAACCACCTGGGCTTCATTCTCCCGAAATCCGTTCGCTTATTCTTCGCCAGTCCCTTCTTTGAATCCAGCACATATTCCTTGTCGTTTTCCCGGGCAAACACTACCCAGTGCCAATACGGGACACCCTTTTCACGATGCCACTTGATGGCGAGCAGGGCCTTGTCCGGTAGCGATGCCCAGCCCCGGAACGACTGTTCAGTTGTGGCTGCCTTGATGCCCAGCACCTCCAACAGGCGCCGTATGTGGGTCGTGTCCGACCAGAGCGTCGGATCCTGGGCATGAATACCGAGATCATTCGCAATTTTTTTCGCCGCGGAATAGGAAATACCGGCCAGCGCAGCGCAGCTGGCGATGGCGCACCCGGTAGGCTCCGTTTGGATTACTGGCTTCATTCTGGGACCCCAGGTTTTCAGCTGGCGCGGGTCGCCCGCTGTAAAAATTGGAAAAACGAGCATGTGTTAATTTAGGCAATGGTGCCAGATGTAGGCCAGTGCGTCTGGCCCCCTATTGCCAAGTGCGCTAGCATCGTGCCGCAAGAACAACTGAATCCGCGTCACGCATTGGCCCGCCGGATTCCTCTCAACGTATCGAATTCGAGATTTCTCATGTTGAACAAAGAAAAAATTCTCTCCCGGATTTCCGCGGTTGCGCTCTCGCTGTTTCCACTGGCATCGTTCGCGTCCACCGGCGCGACTGCCGAACATGCGGTTGACCTGACGGCCACCTGGTTTGGTATCGCATCGGTGATTATTTTTGTCGTTGCCTATGGCTTTGTCATCAACGAGGAGTTTCTTCACCTGAGGAAATCGAAGCCGGTCATCGTGGCAGCCGGTATTATCTGGGCCTTGATCGGCGTCGGTTACGCGCTGGAAGGTCAGTCTGAAGCGGCATCCGCGGCCATCAAGCACAACTTGCTGGAATACGCGGAGCTGTTGCTATTCCTGCTGTCAGCCATGACCTTTATCAACACCATGCAGGAGCGCCGGGTATTCCAGGCATTACGCGCCCGACTCGTCTCCAGTGGCATGTCTTTCCGTGCCATCTTCTGGGTCACCGGTATCATGGCATTCTTCATTTCTCCCGTGGCGGACAATCTCACCACCGCACTGTTAATGTCTGCCGTGGTCATGGCGATCGGCTCGGGACACAAAAAATTCGTTGCGCTGTCGTGCATCAACATTGTAGTAGCGGCAAACGCCGGTGGCGCATTCAGCCCCTTCGGCGATATCACCACACTGATGGTCTGGCAGAAAGGAGTCGTGACGTTTCAGCAGTTCTTCGATTTATTCATTCCCTCTCTCATAAACTGGTTCGTGCCAGCCGCGTTCATGGTCATGGCCATACCCAATGAAAAACCCGAAGCCGTCCTGGAAAAAGTGGAAATCAAGTTCGGTGGCCTTGGCGTGGTCGCCCTGTTTCTGTCTACGATTGCGGTGACAGTCATGCTGGACCACTACCTTGACCTGCCGCCTTTCCTCGGCATGATGACGGGCCTGGGCGTGCTGAAGCTGTATGGTTACTTCATCCGTCGTGATGAATTACGCACACAATCATTCGCCGCAGAACCCGAGATCGAGGCGCTGGTCAATCGTGAGCTGGTCAAACCCTCCGTTAAGCCATTCGATATATTTATCAGCATGAAGCGGGCTGAGTGGGATACGTTGATGTTTTTCTACGGCGTAATAATGTGTGTTGGTGGCCTTGGTACCATCGGCTATCTCGCCCACCTGTCCGAGATTTTCTACATCGGCCTGGGACCGACGTGGGCCAATATATCCGTAGGCGTGGTATCTGCCATTGTCGACAATATTCCGGTTATGTTTGCTGTACTTTCCATGAACCCGGACATGAGCCACGGTCAGTGGCTGCTGGTGACACTGACTGCAGGCGTTGGTGGCTCACTTCTTTCGATAGGGTCAGCAGCTGGTGTCGCGCTGATGGGTCAGGCACGTGGTGTGTATACCTTCTTCACTCATCTGAAATGGTCATGGGCAATTGTCGCCGGTTATGCCGCAAGTATCTGGGTCCACTTCCTGCTCAACAGCGATCTTATGTAATCGTACCTATCCAGGTTTTCAGCCCATCAAATCAAAAAAGGCGTGCATAAAAAATGCACGCCTTTTTTCTGTCAGGATTCTGCTTCCGGCCGGAAGCAGCTCCTCCGAAACCAACGCTGTGCAAAGACTTGCCGCTCAATGCGGCGCCTCGACAAACCGGCTAGGCCGTTTTAATCACCAAATTTACCCACAATGCGATCGCGCAAAAAAAGGCCAGCCAGAAAGCCAGCATCCTGTGAAGGATGTGATTATAAGTCAGGTGGATGGTCGCATGCAGATACCTCAAAGCTATAAATACCCACGCCAATACGATGCCGACCAGGCTCTCGACACCCAGGACCAGATACAGCGTGCAAGCCGCATAGAAAATAACAGGTATTTCGAACATATTGTTGAAGCAGCGGGTTGTCTTGGTAACCATCTCCGGGACTTCCTGCCCTTGCATTAACTTGAAATACATTCCTTTTACTTCGCCCGACTTATAGCTGGATAGCCGCGTTATAAAAGTAATTATTCCTACTAATAAAGTTAGTAAAACCATCATCGCCATTGGATATAACAATTTGATTCTCCCTGTTTAGCTGATAAGCGTGATTAATTCTTTTTCTTCTTTCGTCGGACATCTGGAATCAATTTCAAACGTGCTATTGTTTCGGCAGTTGCGCCGGGGCCCGGTTTCACTGCCAGCTCGCGCGGTTTTAGTTTTTTCCCGTCACGGGTAAAAATTGCAATATCTGCAACCGCTTTACCGGTGGCGCGCTCAATAAACGTTACCGGCGCACCCTGCGTTGGATTGAGCCAGCGGTCGCCCCATTGCGTTAAGCCGATCAAGATTACAGCCAGATCACTTCCCATTGGCGTGAGCCGGTATTCGTTCCGTTTTGCACCGACTTTTATTGGCACCCGTACAAGTACACCGCTATCGCAAAGTTTGTTGAGACGAACGGTGAGTATGTTTCGGGCAATACCCAGATGCTTCTGAAAGTCCTCGAATCGACGACTGCCAAAAAATGCCTCTCGCAAAATCAGGATGGTCCAACCTTCTCCGATGATGTCCAGCGCGCTGGCAATGGAGCAATTGAGCTTGTCTATGTTTTTCGGCGACATGGCGACACTATAAATTTATTGGTTGCATTTTGCAACTGTTGCAATATACTACTTTTGAGGATCGTGGCCCAGGAGCAGATGATGATGCCAAACAGCACTAACCAGACCGATTCAATGGAAAATGGCGTAATTTCACCCAAGGTAGCCCTGAACGCGCGGCCGGTACCCTATATATTAAAATTGCTCCGTCTCGGCTTTCAGATCGGTGGCCGCCTCTCACCAACGATCGCCGGAGGTATTGCCTACTCCCTATGGTTTCGGCCAGGTCGCAAGCAAACGCCGGCATCGGAACAACAAACGCTGGCATCGGCTGAAATCGAGCACCTTGAGATCAAAAATCACAGTATTGCGACCTATCGCTGGGGGAAGTTATCGGGCCCGACTGTGCTGCTGGTTCATGGCTGGGGTGGGCGCGGTACCCAGCTTGGCGCATTTGTTAAGCCGCTGCTCGAATCCGGCTATCGCGTACTAAGCTTTGACGCACCCGCGCATGGCAGAAGCTCGGGCAAAAAAACAAACATATACGAAGTGGCCGACGTTATCGTCGCACTGCAACACAACTACGGTCTATTCGATGCAGTCATCACCCACTCGTTTGGTGGGCCGTGTACTGCGATTGCCATGCGACGCGGTCTCAGGACAAAGCGTCTTGTCAGTATCTCCCCACCCTCGAGCACCGTTAGGCTGGTCGAGAAATTTCTCTCCACTTTACGCATACCTGAAAAAGCGGGAAGAAATATGAAGGTGCGTTTTGAGAAGAGCTTCGGCCCAAACCTCTGGGATGAGCTATCCATGGTCAATTCGATTCAGGGCGTCACCATTCCGGGATTGTTGTTTCACGACAGTAACGATGATGTTGTGCCCTGGCAGGACGGCGAGTCTGTTGCGCGCGCCTGGAACAACGCCCGCTTTATCAAAACAACTGGCCTGGGGCATCGGCGAATATTGCGAGACCGGAATGTCATTGAATCTGCCGTTCGCTTTTTAAACGACAGTGAATTGCCTCTGGGTTTTTAATCGATTAATCAAAGAAAAGTTTGAAGTGGGTACTGGCACAATGCGAGCTTATCGCTGACCTGTCGCCTGCTCCGGGAAACTGCCATCTACCAGAAAACGAACAATATACCCTGCCACAGTTTTTGAAATCACCGAAGGCGTGTGGCCCACTTTCACCACTCTATGTTCTTTTAACCCGGGCAGCATGGTTTCAACTACCGCGACGACACCATCATTGGGTGTCGGCAAGTTTCGCAGGAACATGCCCAAACCGATCGGCCAGTCGCCGGCGATGACACCGATCTCTCGGTCCGGGGTTTTCCAGTGATTCGGCAGGCCGCGAAGTAGCTGGGCAATGCTCTTGCCGAGGAGCCAGCGCATCACGACAAACCGGGAGAAATAGCTTGCGGTGTAGGAGCCCTTGTGTGGCGGTACAAAATTCACGATCCGCCCCGGCTTCTGGTTGGGAAAATAGTGAAACAGCGCGCGAATGACGATGCCGCCGAGTGACTGGCTAACCAGGTGAATCGTATCGGCATCGATTTCTTTCAGGAACTCGTTCAGTTCTTTCGCGCTTTGCTCCAGTGTAGATACCACCGTGTGATAACGAAACACATACGCGTCATAGCCTGCGGCGGCCATGCGCTTGCGCAACCGGAACATGGCCCAGTACGGCAACCACAAGCCCGGTAAAATGACGACGGCTTCCCTTTTTTCACTCATGTGCTGCTCCCTGCGTTCGCTCCTGAACCAGTCGAATGACATCGCGGTTGGTATACGACGTGGCCAACTCGATCGCCTGTTCGAATTCTACCCATCGGTATTCCGAATGTTCTTCCGGATTGACTGTGATGGCAACTGGATGCGGCAACTCAAGCGCGAATGCATGTTCGATATTGTGGGTGATGCCCGGCGCATAGCGGTGTCGCCACTCGGGATAGATCTCGTACTGATTACTGAGATCCAGTGCGCGCAACCCGTCGGGATTGCTGATGCCTGTCTCTTCTGCAAGTTCTCGCAGCGCGGTATCGCGTGGATCCGTTTCTTCCCAGGTGAGGCTGCCGGTTACTGATTGCCAGAACTCCGGATGATCGACACGGCGCATCAACAAGTACTTGCCGTCGCGCGTATAAACGACGACAAGCACTGACTCCGGTCGTTTATGCTTTGTCGCTGCCACCCTCGACAGGTTTCTCGACCGGCTTGCGCAGCTTAACGTTCAGCTCGCGAAGTTGCTCGTCGGAAACAACGCTCGGCGCCTCGGTCATCAGGCACGAGGCCTTCTGAGTCTTGGGGAAGGCAATGACGTCACGAATCGACTCGGCGCCCACCATCATCGCCGCGATGCGATCCAGGCCGAAGGCGATACCGCCGTGTGGCGGAGCGCCGTACTTCAACGCATCCAGCAGGAAACCGAACTTTTCATTGGCTTCCTCGTCCTCGATGCCCAACGCTTCAAACACGCGCTTTTGTACATCGAGCTTGGAAATACGGATGGAACCGCCACCGATCTCGCTGCCATTCAGCACCATGTCGTAGGCACGTGACATGGCGTTGGCCGGATCCCTGGCGACTTCTTCTTCGTAATCTTGGGTGGGCGCGGTAAACGGGTGATGCAACGCCTTGTAACGGCGATGGTCGGCGTCGTACTCGAACATCGGGAAATCCACTACCCACAACGGCTTCCAGCCTGCTTCCACCATGCCGAGATCCTTGCCCAGTCGTTCACGCAATGCGCCGAGCGCGCCGTTAACCACCTGCTCGTGATCGGCACCGAAGAAAATCAGGTCACCGTCTTCGACACCGGTACGCTCGAGAATGCCCTGCACGGTTTCATCCGGCAGGAATTTGAGAATGGGTGATTGCAGACCATCGCGGCCCTTGGCCAGCTCGTTGACCTTGATATAGGCCAGGCCCTTGGCGCCGTACTTGCCAACGAACTCGGTGTACTCGTCTATCTGCTTGCGCGTAAGGTCGGCGCCTTTGGGCAGGCGCAGCGCCGCGACGCGGCCAGAAGGCGAGTTGGCCGGACCCGAGAATACCTTGAATTCGACACCGGTCATCAGGTCCTGCACTTCCACCAGTTCCAGCGGGATGCGCATGTCCGGACGATCGCTGCCGAAGCGGAGCATGGCCTCGTGCCAGCCCATGCGCGGGAACGGATCGGGCAGGACCACGTCCAGCACTTCCTTGAACAGGGTACGAATCATGTTCTCGATCAGGCCCATCACGCCTTCTTCCTCGACGAAGGCCATCTCGATATCGAGCTGGGTAAATTCCGGCTGGCGATCGGCACGCAGGTCTTCATCACGGAAGCAGCGCGTCACCTGGAAGTAGCGCTCAAAGCCCGCCACCATCAGCAGTTGCTTGAACAGCTGCGGCGATTGCGGCAAGGCAAAGAACTGGCCACCGTAGACACGGCTTGGCACCAGGTAGTCGCGTGCACCCTCAGGCGTGGAGCGCGTGAGCATCGGCGTTTCGATCTCGATAAAGCCTTCGGCTTCCAGGTAGCGGCGCAGCGTGCGGGTAATGGCATGGCGTACGCGGATGTTGCGGTGCATGACATCACGACGCAGGTCGAGGTAGCGGTATTTGAGGCGGATGGCCTCGCCGACTTCCTCATCCAGCTGGAACGGCAGTGCCTCGGACTTGTTCAGCACTTCAATCTCTTTTGCCAGTACTTCGATCATGCCAGTGGCCAACTCGGGATTGGTGGTGCCTTCCGGACGATGACGCACACGACCCTGGATACGAAGGACGTATTCGTTGCGGCAATCTTCAGCCAGTTTGAACGCAGCCTCCACATCCGGATCGACCACGACCTGGACCACTCCCTCACGGTCACGGAGATCGATAAAAATCACACCACCGTGATCGCGTCGGGTATCCACCCAACCACACAGCGTGACGTCCTGGTCGATCAGCGACTCGTTGACGTGCCCACAAAAATGACTGCGCATAACTATTATTCCACTTTATATTTTTTCTGAAGGAGACGGTGTTGATCCTGCCTGCGGTACATGCGCCATACTGCGCGGCACCAGTACGCCGGTCGACAGAATCAGCTTCAGTCCGTCATCCACGGTAATATCGAGTTTGACCACCTCACTCCGCTTCACCATCAGGAAGAATCCCGAGGTCGGATTGGGGGTAGTCGGAACGTAAACACTGATTACGTCTTCGCCTGCCTGTTCGGCCGCCTGGCGAATACCCTGGCCGGTGACAAATGCCAGCGTCCACAGACCCTTGCGCGGATATTCCAGCATCACCACTTCGCGGAACGAACGGGTCGCGCCCGAGAACATGGTTTCCGCCACCTGCTTGGCGCTGGAATAGATCGAACGTACCAGCGGGATGCGTGCCAGGATTCCCTCCCAGAACGCTACCAGCTTGCGGCCAAAAAAATTGGCGACAACCATACCAGTGAGCAGGACAGCCAGTACGGTTAGCACCACGCCGAGACCCGGTATCCGGAAACCCAGCAACTGCTCCGGTCGGTACGCCGCCGGCAGCAGCAACAGAGTCCGGTCCATCAGTTCGACCAGGAAATTGACGATCAGTACAGTAATGCCAAGCGGCACCCATACGAGCAGGCCCGCGGCCAGGTAGCGACGCAGGGCATTCATCCCGGAAGGTTAGTGCTTGTGTCCACAGGCGCCGCCAGCACAACTTGGGGCTGCCTGTGATTTGGTCTCGGTACTGGCCGTCGACTTCTTGTTACCACCCTTGAAATCGGTCTCGTACCAACCGGTGCCTTTCAATTGAAAACCGGCGGCGGAGATCATTTTCTTCAGCTCAGACTTCTTGCAGGACGGGCACTCGGTCAGGGCGGCATCGCTCATCTTCTGAAGCGCCTCGAATTCATGGCCACAGGCCTGACACTGGTATTCATAAAACGGCATCGAGCTTTCCTCATACAGTATTCGACGGCAAAAAAATGGGGTTAGCCCACCGTTTTTGCAAGGCGCGATTATAGCGCCCCGATGCCGGTTTACCCAGAAAATTGCGCCCCAAACCGGTCGATCCAGGGAAAAATCCGTCCTGGCGGTGGCTGCCGAGGGGCAATCCGGGGAGCCAGGCTTGGACTGGTGGCGGATCGTGTTGTGGCGGTGTTACCCGGGAAAAACCAATAACCCGTGCTGCCAGAGTCCCGTTTTCAGGGGTAATTGGCCACGTAGGCAAAAAAAATTTTGCACCCTTTCGGCAACTTCATCGAAAACTAATTTATTTTACAAATAAGCAGCTTATTTCAGATTTGCGATGCCGTTTGCCAAGAAAACCCGGTGCCACTGGTCAAAAAATCACTTAGTTATAGCGTTTAAAGCTTGCAGGGTGCTAAAAATCGCTTAATAATCCCTGCAGCATGAATTATGCGATACGCCAGATAGTATAAAGATTCGAAAAGATCGATGGCGTAGTCACCAGACCATATCTACAACAAGCTACCACTCAGGAGTGATTGATGGCCAACGGAAAACCTTCTACCAAGACCGAAATCTTCAATGCCATCTCGGAAAAGACCGGCTTAAAGAAAAAGGAAGTCGCCGACGTTTTCGACGTACTGACAGACATTATTAAAAGCGATCTGGCAAGCGCAAACGCTTTCAATATGCCTGGTCTTCTGAAGATCAAGAAAGTTCACAAACCAGCAGTTCCCGAGCGTGAAGGCATTAACCCTTTCACCAAGGAAAAAATGATGTTCAAGGCCAAGCCGGCCCGCAACATCGTCAAGATCACTGCTCTGAAAAATCTGAAGGAAATGGTCTAGGCACCTGCCTTGACTGCCGGTTTCCGGGTGAGTTCTGGTCTGCCCCCGGCAGACCAGCCCCGGCAGCCACCCCCGCTACCGTTTTACCCGCCCAGCTGATAGCTAACCGGTCGACCGCTTATTGCGGTGTCAGGTATTTACCGGCCTTTTGCGGGATATTGCTGAAACAGGCCTTGTATTCCGGGGACGTCATTATGGTATTGGGTTCATCGCGAAATTCCTCGAGATCAACCACCCCCAGGCTAATAGTTACCTTCCTGCCCTGAAATTCGCCGTCGCAACGTTCATAGGTAATTGCATCCGATGCATTGAACTGGCGAAACGCGTGCAAACCGTTGGGGTAGGCATGCAGGTTGATTTCGGTGGCCATGGGATCATCATGATCCTGTGTGCGGAAAGCGGCGCCGAAGTCACGGATCAATCGACCCGAGTCATCGTAAAAGAAGACCTGGATGACATGAATGTTCTTTGGATTTTTGGTCTCCCACTGAATCAGGCTGAGCAACTTGCCGGACTTCTTGTCGAAAAATTTTTGCTCCTTGTAGAAGTCCTTGAGCCGAAAATAACTACCGGTCTTCTCGACGATATTGATGTCTTTACCATCAATGTGCCGCTTGTGCAGCGCGTATAACTTATCGACAAAGATATTCCAGCGCTTCGCTTCTGCCATGTATTGCGTTTCGACTTTTGTCGCGGTGTCGGCGTACGCCGTAGCAGCCAGAGTCGAAACGCCGGCCAGGACAAATGACAGTATAAATCGGTGCATTAACTCCCCCTGATATTCTGCTTTATTGTTTGTTACCACTCTAGATGGATCTGGGCCCGGAATTATTCCCCTGTACCCCCCGTAGCTTTGCTGGCGCCGAATCCGCCACCCCCGGGTGTTTCGATCACGATCGCATCGCCTGCCTTCATTTCGACCTGATCACAGCCCGCAAGTTCCAATCGCTGGCCGTTCTCCCGCTCCACCCGGTTCCGGCCCCGATCACCGTCCGCGCCGCCCCTCAGGCCATGGGGCGCGACTCGCCGCCGATTGGACAGAATCGCAGCCGTCATCGGCTCCAGGAAACGTAGACGCCGTCTGACCCCGTCTCCGCCACGGTGCTTACCGGCGCCGCCGCTACCGGCACGGATGGCGAACTCCTCAACCCGCACCGGATATCGCCACTCGAGCACCTCGGGATCGGTCAGCCGTGAGTTGGTCATGTGCGTCTGCACAGCGCTGGCACCGTCGAAACCCTCCCCGGCACCGGTGCCACCACACAGGGTCTCGTAGTACTGCCAGCGCTCATTACCAAAGGTCAAATTGTTCATCGTGCCCTGGGACCCGGCCAGTACGCCGAGTGCGCCGTACAGGACGTCGACCACGCATTGCGAGGTTTCGACGTTGCCGCCGACCACGGCGGCAGGGTAAACGGGATTCAGCAGACTGCCAGTGGGGACAATGATCTCCAGCGGCTTAAGACAACCGGCATTCAACGGAATATCTCGATCAACCAGCGTACGAAAAACGTACAACACTGCCGCTTTGCACACCGATACCGGTGCGTTCAGGTTGTCTGGCTGCTGCGACGAAGTGCCACTGAAGTCGATACGTGCCTTGCGTTGCTTGCGATCAATACGGATATTCACCTGGATCACGGCGCCATTGTCCATCTCGCAACTGAATTCGCCGTCATGCAGTACGTCAATCACTTGCCGAACCGACTCTTCGGCGTTGTTCTGAACATGGCGCATATAGGCCTGCACGGTTGCCAGGCCATAATGGTCAACCATCTTATTGAGTTCGGCAGTGCCGGCGGCGTTGGCAGCAACCTGCGCCTTGAGATCCGCGATGTTCTGATCCGGATTGCGTGCCGGAAACTCACCTTGGGTAAGCAACTTGCGCATGGCATCCTCGCGAAACGTTCCCGCCGAGACCAGTTTCATGGCGTTAATCAAAATGCCCTCTTGCTCAACCGACGTGCTATCCGGCGGCATCGACCCCGGCGTCGTGCCGCCGATGTCCGCATGGTGGCCACGCGAGGCAACGTAGAACAACACATCACCGGAATCTGCAAACACCGGTGACACCACGGTGATATCCGGCAAGTGCGTGCCGCCGCCATAGGGCGCGTTTAACACAAACACATCCCCCGGCAACATGGTTGTGCCAAACTCATCAATGATGCGCTGGACGCTGTCGCCCATTGAACCAAGATGCACCGGTACATGTGGCGCGTTGGCAACCAGCTGACCGGCGTCGTCAAACAGTGCGCACGAGAAATCCAGTCGTTCTTTCATATTTACCGAGTGACTGGTCTTCTCGAGAATAGTGCCCATCTGCTCGGCGATTGACATGAACAGATTGTTGAATATTTCCAGTCTCACCGGGTCGACGTCGGTGCCAAGCTCCAGTGTTTTCCCAACGGCAACCACCCGCTTCATTAGCAGATTGCCGGCGTCACTCAGTGCAGCCTGCCAACCTGGCTCGACAACGATAGTGCTATTTGGCTCAAGGATGATTGCCGGACCGGTCACCGGTTGGTCACGATCCAGTGTCTCTCGTCGATAGACCACAGCCTGACAATATTCCGCACGATCTTTTCGTGCATTGTCGGTAAACAACTTCAGTTTGTTTGTGGCAGACACCGCCGTTGAATCGCGCTTGGCGCTTGGTGTTACGACTCTCGCCGTTGCTCGCTTCTGCTCCACGATCTCAACCGAGACCGCCTCGATCACCAGTTCCTTGGCAGGCTCAATAAAACCGTATTGCGCTCGATGCGCACCCTCGAAACCGGTTTTGATATCGGCCAGAGATCCCCAGGGTACGATCAACGCGGTATCGCTACCGCGGTACCGAACATGCGCACGCCGCCGGCTTTCCTGCCTGCCTGGTTCGACACCCTGCTCAACCATCTCGGTGTTGCCCAGCTCAAGCAGGGACTGACAGACTTGTTCCGCCTTCTGCAGCGCTGCCTTTGACAATACTTGCTCAACCGATTGCTCGCGTAGCCAACGCATTTGCGCAAGGCCCATCCCGTAGGCAGAAAGCACGCCTGCGTACTGATGTACGAGCACCGTTTTCATGCCCAGCGCATCAGCAACCATGCAGGCGTGCTGCGCGCCGGCACCGCCGAAACAACACAGGGTGTAATCGGCGAGGTCATAGCCCCGCTGCACCGAGATCCGGCGAATGGCGCTGGCCATGCTGTCGACGGCGATCCGCAATGCCCCGTGAGCGATCTCGACGGCATCATAGTGTGTGCCGCCAGCCTGATTCACCTGTGCCGCGAATTCCTCGAACGCCGCGGTCACCGCCTCGCGATCCAGCGCCTGGTCACCAGTGGGCCCAAACACCTCGGGGAAATAGTCAGGATCAATCTTGCCGACCATGACATTGCAGTCCGTGACGGTAAGCGGTCCGCCACGTCGGTAGCACCTCGGCCCCGGATTGGCGCCGGCAGAGTCCGGGCCAACCGTCATTCGCTGTCCCTCCAGCCCGATAATCGAGCCGCCGCCGGCAGCAATGGTATGAATGTGCATCATCGGCACACGGATGCGCACGCCGGCGACCCGGGTTTCATAGGTGCGCTCGTATTCACCGGCATAGTGGCTCACATCCGTCGAGGTGCCACCCATATCGAAACCGATGATCTTGCTGAAACCTTCTTCGGCGCTGGTGGCGACGGCACCGACGACACCGCCCGCCGGGCCCGACAGGATGCTGTCCTTGCCCTGGAAAAGGCGACTGTCGACCAGGCCGCCATTGGATTGCATAAACAGCAAACGGGTATTACCCAGCACGCCGGAGACCTGAGCCACGTATCGACGAAGTATGGGGGAAAGATAGGCGTCCGCCACGGTGGTATCGCCCCGGCTAACAAACTTCATCAATGCGCTAACGTCATGAGAGGCGGATACCTGGGTGAAGCCGATTTCATGCGCCAGTGCCGCCAACGCCTGTTCGTGTTGTGTAAACCGGTAGCTGTGCATCAACACGATGGCAACGGATCGCAGGCCATCATCGTAGGCAAGCTGAAGCTGTTCGCCTGCACTCTCCAGGTCGAGCGGCTGAATCACCTCGCCGTGCGCGCTAATGCGCTCATCAACTTCCACCACCTTTTGGTAAAGCATCTCGGGCAGATGAATGTTGAGCGCGAAGATATCCGGTCTGTTCTGGTAAGCAATGCGCAGGCTGTCGCGGAAACCACGGGTCACCAGCAGCAGCGTGGGCTCGCCCTTGCGCTCAAGCAGGGCATTGGTTGCGACAGTGGTGCCCATCTTGACGGCATCGAGCTGCGCCGTCGGAACAGGCTGGTCGGGTGCGATACCAAGACACTCACAGATACCCTGCACGGCAGCATCGCGATAGCGTTCCGGATATTCTGACAACAGTTTGCGTGATGACAGCGTACCGTCCGGCGCGCGTGCAACGACATCGGTGAACGTACCACCGCGGTCAATCCAGAATTCCCAGCCCTGTTTCATGGAATTTTAGGAGCAATCACGTAAATTGAGTAAAAATGGCATGTTACAATTGATTTTCTTCCAAAACTCAAACTCTAACTGCATGCTTTTTGACTATATCCTGAATACTCCTGACAAAAAAATATTCCGCTTCACTCTCGCTCTCGTTTCACTGGTGTTCGCCAGCCCGGCACTCGCTATCGTCAATATCGAAAATATTCGGGCGAAAGAACCGGTGGAAGGCTTTAGTGGCAATCTTGCTGTGGGCATCGATCTGGAGTCCGGCAATACCAACCGTTCACGCGTCGCCCTTGGCGCACGCACCCAGTGGAAACGGGGTGAAGTGCTGGATTTCCTGGTATTCAATTATGACTATGGTGCCAGCGGCAGCGTCACTGACGTCAATAAAAGCTTCCTTCATGGACGTCACGTGGTGACCCTGTCGCCACGCTGGGCGTGGGAGGCATATGCCCAGGTTCAACAGGACGAATTTCGTCGACTCAATTTCCGTGGATTGTTGGGTGGTGGATTGCGCAACACGCTGTACCGGTCCGGCGATCGTACTGCGGTCATTTTCGGCTTTGGCGCGCTATTCGAAAACGAAGAACTGGACGACAACAGCGTCGAGCAGACCGGTCGAGGCAGTTTCTATCTGTCGATTAAACATGAGGTAAAGAAAGACATTAACCTGATAAGCACCACGTACCTGCAACCGGCAATTGACCACCTGGGCGACTTTCGCGCCTCGGAACAGGCGGCGGTCACAGTAGGGCTGACCGATACCCTTGACCTGAAGCTGTCACTCGATATCTCTCACGACAGTGAGCCGCCGGCAGGTGTTGAACGCACCGACACCAAATTCACTACCGGGATTGCCTACCGCTTCTGATAGAAGCGCCTAGCGTCCGTTTTGAAGTCGCTCCAGTCGCAACCGGTGCCGGTCGTCAAACAATCGACGTGATGCCAGCCACACCGCGGCCATGGTACCAAAGCCGGTGCCGGCGGTGATCATGAACATGATCAGTATTTGATATTTTACTGCCTCGACCGGCGGGCTGCCCGCCAGAATCTGTCCGGTCATCATTCCCGGCAGACTCACCACGCCAGCCGCGGCCATGGCATTGATTATCGGAATCATGCCCGTGCGCATGCTTTGGCGACGAATATCTCGAATGGCTTCGCGCCAACTCTGCCCCAGTGTTAATCTGGCCTCGATGATCGAGCGTTGATCGCGCGCCGCGCTGGTGAGGCGATCCAGGCCCAGGGCAATGCCGTTCATGGTATTACCCAACATCATGCCCAGCAGTGGAATAGCATACTGCGGCCGATACCATGGATCGGTGCCGATAATCACCAGTAGCGCCAGAATCGTAACGGTAAATGTCGAGATGAACATCGAGATCGTACCGACACCAAACCCCCACCAGCCGGCCAGGCGATATTGCTGCCGTGCCACGACCTCGCGCCCGGCAATCAGCAACATCACAATCGTGATAAGCGCTACCCACTGCAATTGAGCGAGTTTGAACACGGTGGTCAATATCATGCCAATCAACAGCAACTGCACCGTTGTGCGAACGGCGGCGATCAACAACTGTCCTGCGACGCCGAGGCGCAGCAACAACGATGCACCAGCGAGTATCAGTATCAGGATGGCAGTCATCGCGAGGTCCAGGGGTGTTAGGGAAATCACATTCATTGCGCCTCCCGCCAACAGCCCTGGTCCAGCCGCAGCAGACGTCCACTGACGCGAACAATCTGCTCCGGATCGTGGCTAACCCATAGCACTGCCGCACTATGTTGCTTGCGATAGTTGTCGATCAACAACTCAACCCGGGCGGCGCTTTCCTTGTCGAGCGCTGCCGTCGGCTCATCGAGCAATACCACGTCGGGTTCGTTTGCCAGCAGCCGCGCCAGTGCCAGGCGCTGCTTTTCGCCGGTAGATAGTCGACTCACCTCCCAATCCATCGCCTCGTCAGCGAATCCCACTGCTGCCAGGTAGGTTCCGTCATTCTTCGGGAAATGTTCCTTTACCGTTTCGTACCACCATTGGCTTTCAGCCGGCAACATTCCCACTCGCTTGCGCCAAGTGGGGCCGCTCATTGAGGTTGAGGATTCACCATCGATTGCCAATACCCCCTCGTGGGGATCGAGATCGGCAATGGCACGCAAGGTCAGGCTTTTACCCGAGCCGGAAGGGCCACTCAGGCAGACACATTCACCCGCACCAATCTCCAGATCGAGCGGGCCGATATCCCTTGCCCTTAGACCACTAATGGAAATTCGACTCATCGGCCAGAGACATTTAGTTGGGCAGGAACCAGGCAGGCCTTGTCGCCAGCGGTATCGCTGTGATGTACTTGTCTGGAATCAGATATAAACATGGGAGGGATAATGGCGGACGATTGCCTGTTTTGCAAAATGGCCAGCGGCGAAATTAAACCGGATATTCTCTATGAAGACGACGAGATTCTCGCCTTTTCCGATATCAATCCACAGGCACCGGTTCATTTCCTCGTTGTCCCGAAACGGCACATCACCACCCTGAACGACCTTGAGGCGGAACATGCCAACCTGGTGGGCAAGCTTTATCTTGCAGCGAAGCGTGTTGCGGATGAAAAAGGAGTAGCCCAGGGCGGTTACCGTACAGTGATGAACTGCAACACCGATGCGGGGCAAACCGTTTGGCATATCCACCTGCACGTGCTCGGTGGTCGCACCTTCACCTGGCCGCCGGGTTGACCAAAACTATCCTCGACGGTCACGTACATAACGCCACCTTTACTCTCATCCGTCATTAAAAAGGGCCGGTACAACCGGCCCTTCTGTTTTCTTTACCGCCAGCAATCAGAACGGGATATCGTCATCAAAATCTCCCGCTCCGGCTGAAGCGGCTGCCGCGGCAGGTTGCGCTGCCTGCGAGTTGTCCTGATTGAATTCTTCAGACGGCATGCCGCCGCCCTGACGCGAACCCAGCATCTGCATTTCGTTGGCAACGATCTCGGTGGTGTAACGATCGTTACCGTCCTTGTCCTGCCACTTGCGCGTTTGCAGGCGACCTTCGACATAGACCTGGGAACCTTTCTTAAGGTATTCACCAACAATTTCGGCGAGACGACTGAAGAACACAACGCGATGCCATTCGGTGCGCTCCTGTTTCTCTCCGGTGTTTTTATCCTTCCAGGAATCGGAAGTGGCGATGGTGACGTTGGCGATGGCCTGGCCGCTGGGTGCGTACCGCACCTCGGGATCTTTACCCAGGTGACCTACCAGAATAACCTTATTAACTCCTCGTGCCATGACTTTTCTCCTAAGTTTATGCACATTACCCACGGCAACCGGGGACTTGAAAGACCATAAGCTGCCGCAACCCGGAGCAGATATTATCCGGAACCGGTCAGCTGGGGAAGATGAAATTAGCGGCCTAAGTTACCTTGCCGCCTGAGCAAAGCAGGCTAACTATAGGATTCGACGTCAGTTTGATCCGGGGCGGCGGTTTTCAACTTGATATCGCCCATACCCAACGCCACCAGGAACCAGAGGCCCAGGATAATGGAGCTGAACAGGAACACCGCCCCTGCCCCATAGGCCCCGAACAGGGCGCCACCGAAGGCGCCACCGACAAAGGCACCCATGAACTCGGATGAACTGAATACGCCCACTGCCGCGCCCTTGCCGTCGCTCGGGGCAATACGCGACACCAGCGAAGGCAGAAGTGCCTCCACCGCATTGAATGCGCCGAAAAATAGTAGCAACCCTGCACTGATACCCCAGACGCTATGCTGGTTCCAGTAGATCACCCCCTGTGACACGGCGAGCAGGGCAATGGCAAAGGGAAACACTACTCGGAACTGCTTGGTGCGCTCCGCAGTGATCAGGATCGGTACCATGATGAAAATCGACAGGAACAGGACCGGCAGGTATACCTGCCAGTGCTTTTCGCCAGGAATGCCCGCTTGCTTGACCAACAGCAGTGGTACCACGACAAAGATGGCCGTCATTACCGCGTGCAGGACAAAGATGCCAATATCGAGACGTAACAACTGCCTGTTGCGCAGGGCATCAACCAGTTGCGACAGTGGTGGCGCGTGAGGCACAACATGATCCGGTGTCGGAATCACCACCAGCAGCATCACCATGCCAAGTACCGCAAGCGCCGCGGTCACCCAGAAAATCCCCGGTACGCTGATGGCGTCGTAAAGCATCGGCCCGACAAACAGGGCCAGGATAAATGAACCGCCGATTGACATCCCGACCAGCGCCATGGCCTTGGTGCGTTGCTCATCACGGGTGAGATCGGAAAGCAGGGCGATCACCGCGGCGGCCACTGCCCCTGCTCCCTGCAGCGCGCGGCCAACGATAATCATCTCGATGGTTGTCGCCAGGGCCGCCACCACACTGCCAATAAGGAATAACAGCATGCCGAACAGGATCACCGGCTTGCGGCCAAAGCGATCCGAGGCCATGCCGAAGGGTATCTGCAGCAGTGCCTGGCTAAGACCATAGATGCCCAGCGCCAGCCCCACCAGAAACGAAGAGTGCCCGGCGAGCGTTTCGGCGTAGATGGCAAATACCGGCAGGATCAGCGCCAGCCCCAGCATGCGCATGGCGAAGATACCGGCGAGACCAGCGGTTGCTCGCCGCTCCAGGGCGCTCATGGGGCTGCCTAATCGAGGTTTCACTGTCTAATTCCGCGTTGGATTAACTGCACCGGGCAGGAAATGATTGTTTCAGGTTAATGTTTTGCCCGTGCTATACGGGGGCGCTATAGTAGCAGGTTTGGTCCCGGCTCAGAAATTCACATGGAAACCATTCGGATACGCGGTGCCCGCACCCACAACCTGCAGAATATTAACGTCGATCTGCCGCGAGACAAGTTGATTGTCATCACCGGGTTGTCTGGCTCGGGCAAGTCTTCCCTGGCGTTCGATACGTTGTATGCCGAGGGTCAGCGTCGCTATGTCGAGTCGTTGTCGGCTTACGCCCGGCAGTTCCTGTCACTCATGGAAAAACCCGATGTCGACCTGATCGAGGGACTATCGCCGGCGATCTCCATCGAGCAGAAATCAACCTCGCACAATCCCCGTTCCACTGTCGGCACCGTCACCGAGATCTACGACTACTTGCGCCTGCTGTATGCGCGCGTGGGAGAACCCCGCTGTCCCGATCATGACGTCACCCTTGAGGCGCAAACGGTGAGCCAGATGGTGGATCACGTCATGCAATTGCCCGAAGGCACCAAGCTGATGCTGCTGGCCCCGCTGGTACAGGATCGCAAGGGCGAACATGCACATATCATCGACAACCTGATGGTACAGGGCTACGTGCGTGCGCGTATTGACGGCAAGGTCATCAGCCTGGATGAAGCGCCGAAACTGAAAAAGAATTTCAAGCACTCGATCGAGGCCGTGGTCGATCGCGTAGTGATAAAGGAAGGCCAGGAACAGCGTTTGGCGGAAAGTATTGAAAACGCGCTCGAACTCGGTGATGGCATCGTACTTGCGGTTACTGTGCCGGAGGACGGTGCCGCGGCCGAGGAGATCCTGTTTTCCAGTCGCTATGCCTGCCCCCACTGCGGCTATTCCCTGTCGGAACTGGAGCCACGCCTGTTCTCCTTCAATAATCCGGCGGGCGCCTGCCCCGATTGCGATGGCCTGGGCGTTCGCCAGTTCTTCGACCCTGAACGCATCGTCCATGAGCCGGAACTGGCCTTGCCCCAGGGCGCAATTCGCGGCTGGGATCGGCGCAACGCGTTTTACTTCAGCATGCTCGAATCGCTGGCAAAACACTACAAGTTCGATATCGACAAGCCATTCGCCAGGCTGCCGAAGAAGATTCAACATATCATCTTATATGGTAGCGGTGATGAGACCATTCAGTTTGTTTACAAGGGTGATCGCGGCACCTACAAGCGCAAGCATGCCTTCGAGGGCGTAATCCCCAACATGCAACGACGCTATCGGGAAACCGAATCCAGCATGGTCAGGGAAGAGCTCGCGAAGAACATGAGCACCCAGCACTGCGAGACTTGCGGCGGCTCACGCCTGCGCACAGAAGCCCGTCATGTCTTTGTCGACAAGAAGCCGCTGCACGAGATTACCCGCCTGCCCGTCGGCGCCGCCGAGCGCTTTTTTGGACAACTTTCCCTGCCCGGAAAACGAGGCGAAATCGCGGACAAGATCGTGAAGGAAGTGCAGGCGCGGCTTGGCTTTCTGGTTAATGTTGGACTGGACTACCTGACACTGGAACGCTCAGCCGAAACACTCTCCGGTGGTGAAGCACAGCGCATCCGCCTGGCATCGCAAATCGGTGCCGGCCTGGTGGGTGTGATGTACGTGCTGGATGAGCCCTCGATCGGCTTGCATCAGCGTGATAACTCGCGCTTGCTGGAAACCCTGGTTCACCTGCGTGACCTCGGTAATACCGTCATCGTGGTGGAGCACGACGAAGAAGCCATTCGTGCCGCCGACTTCGTGCTCGACATCGGGCCGGGCGCCGGCGTGCATGGGGGTCGTGTCGTCGCATCGGGGACACCCGACGAGGTGATCGCCAACCCGGCGTCGATCACCGGCAAATACCTGAGCGGTATCAACAAGATCGAGGTACCTGCGACGCGTACAGCGCAGGACCCGGAACGGCAACTGCTGATTCGCAAAGCGCGTGGGAACAACTTAAAACAGGTAGACGCCTCGATTCCGGTCGGCCTGTTGACCTGTGTCACCGGCGTCTCCGGCTCCGGCAAATCCACCCTGATCAATGACACACTCTATGCCGCGGTTGCCAAGCACCTGTATGGCAGCAACCTCGAGCCCGCGTCCTGCGATGGCATCGATGGCCTGGACCAGTTTGACAAAATCATCGATATTGACCAGAGCCCGATTGGGCGCACGCCGCGTTCGAATCCGGCCACCTATACCGGCCTGTTTACGCCAATACGGGAGTTGTTTGCCGGCACACCGGAAGCACGAGCTCGCGGTTACAATCCCGGCCGCTTCTCATTCAACGTGCGTGGCGGTCGTTGCGAGGCCTGCCAGGGTGATGGTCTGATCAAGGTAGAAATGCACTTCCTGCCGGATATCTATGTCCCTTGTGATGTCTGCAGGGGAAAGCGCTATAACCGCGAAACGTTGGATATCCGCTACAAAGGCAAAACCATCCATGAGGTATTGGAGATGACGGTCGAAGTCGCGCGCGATTTCTTTGATGCCGTACCGGTGGTCAAACGCAAGCTCGACACGTTGATGGATGTGGGTCTGTCCTATATCACCCTTGGCCAGAGCGCGACGACGCTCTCCGGCGGTGAAGCACAGCGCATCAAGCTGTCTCGGGAACTGTCCAAACGCGACACCGGTCGCACCTTATATATATTGGACGAACCCACTACCGGATTGCATTTTTACGACATCGAGAACCTGCTGGCGGTACTGCATCGGCTGCGTGACCACGGCAACACGGTGGTGGTCATCGAGCACAACCTTGATGTCATCAAGACCGCGGACTGGATCATAGACCTGGGGCCGGAGGGCGGAAATGGCGGCGGCACCATTATCGCTACCGGTACACCGGAAGCGGTTGCTGAAAACCGGGTATCGTTTACCGGCCAGTTTCTGAAACCGTTATTGGTACCCGACTCAGTCAGCCAGGCCGGATAGCCGGACCAGTAATTAGTTTTCTTTTTCTTCAGGTACCAGAAACCGGATTCGTCCCGGATGAGCTATCAGCTCAACCTTGTAGGCAGCCGTATCGACGATTTCACCATCGACCTCGCATACCAGCGGTGATTCGGTTTCGATCAGCACATGTTTCCCGGATCGATAAAAAATATGCTCATCTTCCTTGATCCCGCGGTGCTTCGACTGCTGCATGAGGTTAACCATTTCCAGTTTCTTCAGATTGATACCGACGGTAATCGCCATTTCTTTCAGGTATGGAGTTCCATGCGGCACCAGCTTGAATGCGCCCAGGGTCGGGCTGAACCCGGCCAGCAGGATCGACAGCTCGCCGGTAACGATCTCGCCATCGATATCAATCCGGCAGGGAATATTGTGCCACTTCAGCAACATCTTCAGCGCTAACATGTTGTACTTGAACTGACCTTTAAGCCATGACAGTTGCCGATCGACACTGTGCTGCTTGGCAGTTGCCGCCCCGAAACCGACATCGGCAAGATTCAGGGAGTAAAAACTCCCCTTCAGGGTGACGAGTTCGGTAACGCCCACCTGGGCAATGTGACATGCCTTCAGGGCTGCCAGCGCATGCTGCCAGTTGCGATGCATGCCGATATTCATGGCGTAATCATTGACGTTGCCAAAGGGTACCAGCCCCATGCACACATGGCCTTCGCGGCGCACATCGAGAATGCCATTGGCCACTGCGTTCATGGTCCCTTCACCGCCTACCGCAACCAGGCACACATTATCCTCGCGCGCGGCATCGGCTACTTTCTCTCGACACTGTGCTGCGCTGGTCGGCATCAGGAATTCTGTTTCCGGCAGCTCATCCACGAAGTGGTGCTCGACTTTCTGCCATTGGCGACCGAGCTTTCCATCGCGTGCTACCGGGTTAATGAAAAATATGAATTTTTTGGGATTCATCGTATTCGTTAGGCGTCAGCTAGCCGGGTGCTAGAGATCGTAGACGGTTTCCGGAGGATCGCTTTTTGCGCGACGCTGACGATGGCGGGACAACAACACACCAATAATAAATATCGACAGCGTGCCGAGCACGGTGGTCATGAATCCATGCAGGCTGTTTGCCAACGGGCCTGTCATCTCGCGACTGAACGTCGCCCATAGAATAACCAGTATCCCCACGATCATTCCTGCAATCGCCTGGGTGGACTCTGCCCGGCGGGTAAACACACCAAGTAGAAACAGTCCCAGCATCCCGCCTGAAAAGATTCCGGCAAGGCTCCACCACGCATCCAGTGCACTCTTGATGGAGATCATTAGTAGCGCGGTCGCCGTTCCGAGCAAACCCAATGTCACCGTTGCGACCCGAAGAAACTTCATCTGCTGGACGTCCGGCGCCTGCGGTCGAATAAAGCGCCGATAAACATCAGTCAACAAAATGGTGGCCGAGGAATTGATCGAGGTGTCGATTGAGCTCATGGCGGCGGCAGCAAGGGCGGCGATCATCAACCCGGTTACGCCAACAGGAAGCTCAGTGACAATAAAATGCGGAAAAACGCGATCGCCCATGTCCGCTGCACGCAGTGCCTCCGGCAGCAGTTCCGGCCTGGCACCATAGTAGGCATACAATCCCGTACCGATGAACAGGAACAGCGCACTCACCGGCACGTAAGTGAGTGCGCCAATCCAGATGGACCGTCGAGCCTCCGTCAACGAGCGCGCCGTTTGGTATCGTTGCACATAAGACTGATCTACTCCGAAATTCTGCAGATTGATCACGATACCGTAGAGCAACACCACCCAGAATGTCGGCTCGGTAAAGACCGGCTCGAACGACCCAAGCGAGAATTTGTCTCCCGCAACGGTCGCGCTAAAAATCTGTCCAGGACCGTCCGGCATGCCAAACAACAGCAACAACGCACAGACGATAGCGCCGGTGGTAAGTACAAGTGCCTGCACGACATCCGTCCAGATAACTGCCTCGATACCGCCAACCACGGTATAGAACGTTACCAGCACACCACTGACGATTATAATTGCCTGAATGTCCCACCCGGTCAGGCGTTCAAGTGCCAACGCCACCAGGAACATAATCGTCCCCATGCGCGCAAGCTGGGTCAGCAAGTAAAACGTCATGGCATACAGTCGCGCCCAGACCCCGAAACGTCGCTCGAGATAGGCATAGGCGGAAATATCCTGCGTGCTTCGATACAGTGGCGCGAACCATTTGACTGCCACCCAGGCGGCCAGTGGCAAGGAAAGTGAGAATACGAAAGCGTTCCAGTTAGCGCTGTAGGATTTTCCCGGCAGGGCAAGAAACGAGATCGACGACAGATACGTACCAAAAATTGAGAGCCCGACTGCCCAACCAGGCAAGCGTCGGTTGGCCGCGGTAAATCCTTCAGCAGATGAGGACTTCTTGTAAAAAAAGACGCCGAATGCCGTCACCCCGATTATGTAGACCACCAGCACCAGGATATCGATTTTGTTCATATTATTGTTTCCGTTATCGGCTGGTCGTATCCAGCCTCCCTCGACACCGCCCTGCTACGATATCTCAACCG
>JAJDNE010000016.1 GCA_022340825.1 Acidiferrobacterales bacterium
CCGGGAGATACCGGTAATCGGGCTCTCCGCCCACGCCATGGCCGGGGACCGGGAAAAGGCCATGGCCGCCGGCTGTGATGACTATGACACCAAGCCGGTAGAGCTGCCCCGTCTGCTGGACAAGATCGCGACGATGTTGGGAAGCTGAAAACGACGCCATTTTTCAAACTGAAGCCGATTATGACGACCGAAACCTTTTCCTTGTTAATTGTTGATGACAACGCGATGAATCGCGACATGCTGGCGCGACGTCTCGAGCGTGAAGGCTATGTCATCACAACGGCGTCTGGGGGCAAGGAGGCGCTTGATCTTGTCGCCACGCAGAAGTTTGATCTGGTGCTGCTGGATATACTTATGCCGGATATCGATGGCTACAAGGTACTGGAGCGACTCAAAGCAGATGACAGCACACGGGAAATTCCCGTGGTCATGCTGACGGCAGTGCATGAAATGGATAGCGTTGTGCGCTGTTTCGAGATGGGTGTTGAAGACTACCTGACCAAGCCATTCAATATCCCGTTTGTGAAATCGCGGATCGCATCGTGCTTGCGCAGTAGCAAAATCAAGGAAGAAGAAGGTGACAAGACACGACCGGATGTTGAACAACAGCGGCTACTGATAGTCGATGACAATGCCATGAATCGTGACATGCTGGCACGCCGGCTGGAGCGCGAGGGCTACCATGTTACGACCGCAGCTGGCGGGCTTCAGGCGCTGGAGTTGCTGGACAAAGAACAATTCGATCTGGTGCTTCTGGATATTCTGATGCCGGATATGGATGGTTATGAGGTGCTTGAAAAACTGAAGAGCAACGAAACAACACGTGATCTACCGGTAATCATGCTGACGGCAGTAAATGAAGTCGAAAGCGTCAAGCACTGCATAGATCTCGGCGCGGAAGACTATTTAATCAAGCCATTCAATGCCGTATTGTTGAAATCACGAATTGCGGCAACGCTGCTTGCGAGAGACAAAGCGTCTGGTCAGACTGACGCTTAGCCTGTTTGTACAATTTTTATCTGGAATACTAGGATGAGACGCTCGAACTTATTTTTCGGCTGCCTGTTTTTGCTGCTTGCCAATACTGTGCATGCCGCCTGCAACGTTGATGCGATCAATCGCGTTGTTTCCAAATCCCTGCCAAATGTCGTATTTGACCAGGTCCGCAAGGCTCCTGTCAGTGGACTATGCGAAGCGCTGATTGATACCGAGGTCTTCTATGTCACCGAGAAAGGGGATTTTCTCATGGTCGGCAATTTGATAGCGGTCGAATCCGGTGACAACCTGACCCTCAGGCGCCGTGGCGCAATTGTAAAGGAGATTGTTGCCAGTCAGGATGAGTCACAAATGATCGTCATCGGCCCCGACAAACCCCGGGCAACCATCACCGTTTTTACTGATGTCGATTGCCCCTACTGCGCCAAGTTGCACGAGGAAATGCCAACGCTGAATCAACAGGGCATAAAAGTAAGATACCTGCTGTATCCGCGAAACGGTTTGCATTCACAAACATATAAAAAATCGGTATCCGTCTGGTGTGCTGCAGACCGGGTCAAGGCGCTAGGTATTGCCAAGGCGGGCGGCGCGGTACCGGCAAAAACCTGTGAAAATCCGGTAGCCAGTCACTACAAGCTTGGCGCGCGACTGGGGATCAACGGGACACCAACGCTGATATTAGAAGATGGTACCCGCATTGGCGGCTATGTGCCGGCCTCACGCCTGGTGGCGGCACTGGGGCTGAAGCCCATAATCAGCGATTCAATAAAAGCGAAATAAACTTATCGATATATGGAAGACGACCGGATCAAATTGCAGCAGTGCAGACGTCGCACGACGATGCTGGAAGATCGGATTCGTAGCAATGAACACATTTTATACGGGTTCCACAGCATCGAAATCGATATGGTTGGCGCTCATTCGCTGGGCGATTTAATCGATGTGCTGTCGCAGGGAATTCCCAAAACTTTCCACAATGTCGAATGTGTGACGCTCGCCTGTCTTGATCCGGAGTATGAGTTAACCCGCATGCTGGAAGGCGGGCAGCAGAGTGATCAGTTTAATCGTTCATTCGTCCCGCTTGAGCAATCCGACTTTGATACTATTTATCAGCAACCTTACAAACCTTGGCTGGGTCAGTTCCAGCCGGCACAACACGGAATCCTGTTTCCTCACCAGAATTCCGTTGGCTCGGTCGCCATTGCACCGCTGGTATTTCGCGGGCAACTGATCGGTAGCCTGAACCAGGGTAGCCAGAAATCGACACACTTCACCAGTGGTGCCGCAACCGATTTGCTTGAGCACCTGGCGGCAGTAACCGCGATGTGTGTTGATAACACAGTTAGCCACGAGCGGCTCAAGCTTGATGGTCTGACGGATTCACTGACCGGAATCTCCAATCGACGTTTCTTCGAACGTCGCCTGAAAGAAGAGGTGGGGCGTTGGCGTCGTTCTGCGACCAACCTCTGCTGCGTGGTCGTGGATATCGATCACTTCAAACAAGTGAACGATCGTTTTGGTCATCATGTCGGTGATATCGTGCTTGAACGGGTAGCGCGCGAGCTGGGCAAGGTATTGCGTAGCAGTGACGTGTTGGCGCGCTATGGCGGT
This sequence comes from Acidiferrobacterales bacterium, assembly GCA_022340825.1. GTDB lineage: Bacteria > Pseudomonadota > Gammaproteobacteria > Acidiferrobacterales > JAJDNE01 > JAJDNE01. The sequence continues at coordinate 2,608 of JAJDNE010000016.1, forward strand.
GAAGAGTTTGTTTTGCTATTGCCGGAGACACCAGTGGCTGTGGCCTGTGAAATTGCTGAACGCTTGCGGCATGACGTCGCCGCTATGGAGTTTGATGAAGAAGTGCTGGCTGGATTTCAGGTAACTGTCTCGTTAGGGCTGGCAAGCCTGACGCCTCAGGGGATGCAGGGCGGTGATTCTCCTGGAGACTGGTTGTTTCAACAGGCGGATAGTGCTCTCTATCGGGCAAAAAACTCGGGCCGGAACCGGGTTGTGGTGGCAGCGCACGAGACTCAGGTTTCAGCCGGGTAGGGCACTTCGACAATCTCGCCGCAAGCGGTAAACAGCAGAATCAGTGAGACCTTCTTTTGTGGCCAGAGCGCGGCCACGCCGTCACCATAAAACTGCATTTGTCTGTAATACGGTTGAGCAAGCTCGTGAATATTCTCAAGAGTAGCGGACTCGTGGGTCTTGTAGTCCAGAACCGTTACCGATTCCCCCGTCAATATGATTCGATCTACAACGCCGTAGACCGTATCGTTCCCGGTAAAATACAGAAGCGGCATTTCATTGAAATCATAGGTGAATGCTGATCGACCAAAGTATTTCGCGAAGCGCTCATTTTTTACAATACCGGCTGCCTCTTGCCAGTAGCGCTCGATGAGGTCATTTCCCAATTCCCTTTCAGCTTCTAGCCGGAATTGCTGGCCAGCTTGCTTGCCGCCACTAGCTGTTGCGAGCAATTCCAGTGCCCGATGAATCCAGATACCGCGTTCGCGGGCACGATTGGCTGCCGCCGGGTCTTGCTGCAACTGGCCGACCAGAATTTTCTCATCTGCAAGACTCGGATTGATAGTAGCTTGTGATGGACGCGCGGGAATGGGTCGGGTCAACCTGGGATCGATTTCGGGCGCATGTACCCGCGTCTGTGCCTGCGAAGGGCTGCAAGGTTCTGCCTTGCCAAACGCAAAAACGAAGTCCGACATAGTGCTGTTCGCCTCTTCTTTTTCCATGAATTGAATCTCAAAGTTGTCGCGACCCTGCATGAGGCTTTCACGTTCGGTATCGAGCCTTGAGCGAACAAAGCTATACCAGCTATTACCACCGCTTTTTGGTTCGCACCCGGAGATAAAAAGATATTGGCCAGCACGGGTGAGGGCGACATATAGCAAATTGGCTTCCTCTTTTTTGTCAGCAGCTTTTTGCTTTTCGATCAGGCGTTCGGAAGTTGGGTCTCTGTCTGCGGTTTTTCCAACCAGCAGAAAATGTTCTGGTCTATCGCTGGCCGCTGGCCAGTCGACCACGGTACGGTAGCTGCTGGATGGATCGGTGCCGTTGCGGGCAGTATCCGCGACAAATACCACCGGCGACTCTAGTCCCTTGGCGCCATGGATAGTCAAGATTCGAACCCGGTTGTCGGACGCGGGCGGGCTGACGGAAATATCGTCTGCCGCAGAAGATGAAATCGTCTCAACAAACCGGGACAGGCTCGGGTAACGCCCGCCATCGATTTCTAGTGCCTGTTCGAGCAGCGCGTCCAGATTTGCTTCGATGCGCTGTCGTAGATAAAGCGGTGCGGCATGCAGATAACGCTCGACGATGTTGGCGTCCGCGTAAATTCGATCGAGTAAATCATGGACCGGTATGCGATCAATATGCAACCGCCACTCGGTCAGAAGGCGGTATGCGCGGGAGAGCGGATGTGAGTCAACCAGTGTTTCCTGCAACAGGGATAGCTGTTGCCACCACCAGCGCTGCTCGCCTGCAGCAAGGGATGACAGGTCTTCGTTGGAGCACGAAAAAATAGGTGAGCGTAAGGCAGTCGCCAGTGCCAGGTTATCAAATGGCGCCAATAAGGCCCGCAGCAGGGACAACACATCCCGAACCTCAATCGCCTCGTGGAAGCGGCTCTTGTCAATACCGCTAAACGGAATATCGGCCTGGTGCAAGGCGTTCTCGTATAATGAGGCATGAGTGCGGCTGCGGAGTAAAATCATTACGTCGCCATACTTCACCGGGCGAACCCCATCGTTGTCCACCATCGGCTCACCCACAATCGTAAGAATGCGATTGGCGATAATGTTGGCCTCTGCCCGATGTTGTCGCTCGGTCGTGCTTTCCAGCTGGTTTCGTGCCGTTACCAGCGGGTTGCGGAATCCGGGATTTTTGCTTTGGGGTTCACCAATGTCTCTAGGAATTAGCGGTAGGATTTCAACACGGCCCCAGCGATTCTGGTGATGGGCTTCATGTGTGGCAAAATCATGCAAATGATAATGGCTTTCGTTCTGTTCAGTTGTTGCATCAAACAACAGGTTCACGAACTCGATGATGGCCGGAGATGAGCGATACGATTTATGCTGGCTGGCTGCCTCAGCGCCCATGTTGAGCGTCATCCAGTTGCGGGCATGTTGGAACAAATCCGGGGCGGCGCGCCGAAACCGGTAGATTGACTGCTTGATATCGCCAACGATGAAGGCGCTGCGATCTCGATCACCTTGACCTGCCGCCATTTCATCCAGGAGCGGATGAATCAGGTGCCATTGGGTGGGATTGGTGTCCTGGAATTCATCCACCAGCAGATGATCAATACGTTGATCCAGTTTGTATTGCACCCACTGGGCTTGATCGGTATCAGTCAGCAACTTGTAAGCGCGCCATTCCAGGTCAGAGAAATCGAGCACGCCTCGTTGCAGTTTGATCGACTGAAACTTCTCAAGTAGCGCATGCCCACAAGCGAACCAGGCGATGTTGCGTTCCAGATTACGCTGCGCCAGTCGCTGTTGCTGCCATTGTTCCAGTTGGTCGGCAATTGCATCGTGCAATGCGATGAATTCGGTGACTCCCTGTGGACCCAGTTTTTTCTCCAGGGTTGCAGTGGGTGCGATCGATTTGCGCTTGCCGCTGCTGTCGGCAAACAAGCCCACTTGCAGGCCCAGTAGCGCCTCGGTTCCGGTAGAGCCCTGTGTGGCCTGCTCGATTCGCGTGATATTCGCCAGGTTGGTCTTGATAGGGTGTTTGACCAGCGCACGTGTATATTGAGCCAGCAAATCAATCAGGGATCTTCGGGATGCGTCACTGGTTTCCGGTGTCTCGATTCCGACCGGGAGCAGGCCGCTTGCATATTTCTCTGCAAAATTGACTGGGTCAGGTTGTGCTTCGGTAAAAGCCCACCAGTCGCTGCGTTGGGCCAGAAACGCCATCAGCGCTGAACGCGCTGCGATCGGGCTGCCAGTCAGACGTAAAAGTGTATCCATGGACCGGGCGAGCGGGCTGTCACTGTTTAGTCGAATCTCGGTTTCCAACAATTGCCAGGCAAGATGCTCAAGCTCGGCTGTGGATTCAATTAATTGAAAGCCGGGGGGCAAGCCGCTTTCCAGTGGAAACCGCTGCAACAATTCCTGGCAAAAGGCATGGAATGTGGTTATTCGAAGTGTTTGCTCAGCGGTGAGCACCTTTTCGTAGAGCCTCCGGGCCAGGCTGCGTGCCCCGGCATCTGTGTCTGCTCCAATTTCACTCAGCTGTTGCTCGACGTCGGTCTCCGGTGCACCTGCTAACTGCAGCAGCCGCGATAACAGGCGCTCCTGTATCTCTGCTGCGGCCTTGCGGGTGAAAGTAATGGCGAGGATTGACCCGGGTGCTGAGCCAGCTAGTAGCAGGCGGATAATGCGGCTGGTCAGCAACCAGGTTTTACCGGTCCCTGCCGCTGCATGAACGACGAAATTGCCGAAAGGTGAGGTTGCCAGGCGAATGTCAGACATGCCTATTCCCCCGATTCAGGGAGGGGAATCGGTGTCCAGTAGGGCCAAAATCATTGATCTTTTTCAAAATCTTGAAAAATAGATAAAATCGTAACTCACTGTAAATAATAGTAATAAATACTATTTCGAGAGAAATATCAAAAAATATCATTATTTGCTTGACGCTATTTTGGTGCTGGCATATATTTATTTTCAGCAAGGATGCTGACAAGGAAGTACTGATACGATTGATTGGCGCAGGAAGCGCCAGCTGCAAGGAAGTCTCCAGTGTGCATGGATGCATGTCAGGAGCGCAGCAGTCCAATGCTATGCATGGGCGGCCGTATGGCCGCCCTTTTTTTTGCCAAGGCAGCATCTGCCTCGGTGGAAGTAGGCCGGGCCTGCTAGCCGTCATAACCACTTTCCCACAAATCTCTGCGACAGATGCCCGAGTGGTGGCAGCGGCGGCAAGTTGCCGGATCGCCCCACGCTGGCGGATTGGCACCATTCACCAATGAGCCAAATATCTCTGCCATCCGGTTTTCATGTTCCGTCACGAGTCCATCCAGGGCTTCCGAGTCAATCGGCGCGCGGATCTTTACTGTGCCATCACCAATCTCCAGGGCGCATGTCTGCTCGACCTTGTGTCTCATCAACATGGCGTAAAACGGCAGTTGCACCGATTCACCGGACTCCACCGCAGGACCGGTCGGTGCCTTGCCGGTCTTGTAATCGATAACGGCGTAAGAGTTATTCTTGCGATCGATGCGGTCGAGACGTCCAACCAGCGTAAGCGGTGGTGTCTGTAGTAGCTCAGTCTGGCAGCTGCGTTCAGTTTCCACGATCTGCCACTCATGCGAACGTTCGAGCTGCCACTTGAGATAGTCGGGTATGGTTCGCTGCCATAAATACAGCCAACCACGGGCACTTGGCTGGCGCCTGATATGGGGTTGGAAAATTGATTCCGAAATTTCCCGCAGCACTGTTTCAGCATGCCCCAGATTCTCTTCGGTCAACTTGGTCTGCTCGCGCTCATGGAACATTTGCAGGATGCGATGAATCAGCGTTCCATAATCCGATTTCTCCAATTCGTCGGTAATCTCCTCAAGTGGTACAAGGTTGAGGCAATAGTTGGCGAAAAAGCTGAATGGACAGTCAACCAGTTTCTGGTAACCGGTGGCAGATAAGCGAGCAGGGACCAGGGCCGGATCAATACTGATTTGAGGAGCATTTTCAGCCGCCGGTAGCGGTGCATTGTCCCGGTGGATTGAGGTCGCGGCTGACAATGAAAGGCCGATCAATTGAGGTGCATCAAGCAGCTTTCCATAAGCCAGAAGATGCAAAGCCTGCAAACGCTGAAGCCATGGGCTGGGAATAACCGGTTTATCATCTTTTTCCCTGGATAAGGTAAGAACCACTGCCGGGCCAGCCTCGAGCAACCGGCGAAAGTCTGCCAGGCGTACTCGCTGTGTCTCGTATCGACTGGGCAGACGCAGTTGATGTCGCACCGCTTCGTTGAAAAAAGGCGAATCGTGAGCACTGCCAGGCAAGTGTTCACGACTGACGCCAGCGATGATGACTGCCTGAAAATGGTAGAGACGACTTTCGGCAAAGCCCATCAATTCAACCCCACCTCCGGTCAAGGGTGGTTTGAACATACGTCGTTCAAGATTTCGCACTATCCAGGCGCGGAAAGAGCGCCAGTCGTTCTTCAGCCGACTCTGGCGGGTACACCGTTGCAGCTCGCGGATTTCCGCCACCACTTCAGCGCCTGCCGGATCATTGGTGAGTGATCGGTCCAGGCCAAATTCCGCAAGCATGTCTACCAGCGCGCTAAAATATTTCTCCGGACTTACCGGACCCGCGGCGTAAAGCTCCACCAGTGGCTGCGTCGCCTTTGTTACTGATTCCAGCAACTGTCGCAGCTGATTGGCCGAATTTTCACCATAGCGCTCGTCGAGTTCGGCACTGCGCTCCGCAACCGTATCCCGGTAGCGTTGCAGATCATTATTGATGCCATATCGGTAAACCACTGCTTCCTCAAACTGGTGAACGCGTTCCAGTCCACCATGACTGGCGACAAATTCACCCAGGAACGGTGACTTCAGGCAATCAAGGAATTTGTTAAAGCGGAATCGTTGTTCGATACAGTCGAGCCAGTGAATGGCTGCACTTGCAGCACTGGTTGTCGATAGAGTCCAACCGGCGCTGTCGAGCAGGTTAATATTGGCTCGTTCCAGCAGGGCTCTTACCCGGCGCGCGAGGCGGCGATCATTGGTCACGATACCGATATCCGTCAGGCCATCCAGCAGCCAGCGACGAACCTGCACCTCAATGGCGCGAGCCTCCTGTTCCGGGTTTTCTGCCGCACACACCTGCAGAATTTCGGTGGCCGGGCTGTCAGCAGAAGTGGCAGCCTGTCGTTGAGCACGCTCGAACAACGCCTGATCGGACGCGTCGAACACAGTATCCAGCAGCTTGCTGTAGCTTCGATCGCTTGAGACCGGTGTTGTATTGATACCCAGGGCGGATATCGTTTCAGTAATGGGTGAATCGGGGTGATTGCCACTGTTGCCGGCACTTCCGTGAAATACGAGGTCGATCTGCAGCGTTTGCCGGAGTCTTGAAATCCATTCAATCTCGGCACGGTTAAATCGCAGGAATCCTGCCAGGTAAAAGTGCTGCGCTGGTTCAATGCCGTGGACCGATTGGGCAAGTGAGCTCAGGTAGGAACCAACCTGATCGGTGGCGTCAGTCTCACGTAAGCGCTGTTGCCATGCGCTCCAGAGTTCATGGACAAGTTTCGCCTCGGCACTGAGTGGCGCCAGCTTTTCATTGCCATAGGCCTGTTCAATCGTCTCGCGAAAATGTTCCGGGTCGTCCGGCATGGAAAAGCGGTTCAGGCTTAATTCATCGAACAGGACGAACAGGCTATCGATCAACGGCCAGGTGCCATAGCGCTCGGTAAGTGCCGGAAAGTCCGCCAATGCGGACAGCAACAGCAGTTCGCGCTCGGTCTGGCCGAGCACCCGGGTGGCATTCGGGTATTGTCTGGCTATCCAGTTTTGCAGGGTGCCCGAGATTGGTGGGATGACTGCACTGAAGCCTATGGCCCGCGCCTGATCCAGCAGTATGCGTCTAAAACGTTGGCTGGTGCCGCTGCCCGGGAACAATACAACTGCATTGCTCAGGTTGGGCAGGTGATCTTTTTCACGCTCCAGCAGCAGCTGAGCAAGACGTACGAGCGGATCCTCGTGATAAGGAATTAAATGGGTGTACGGATCACCGCTCAAGGTATTGCAGTTTGTCCGGCTTGTTTTCCCACTCCGAGGCATCCGCCGGAGCGTCTTTTTTCTCTGTAATTACTGGCCATTCCGCTGCAAGTTCGGCGTTCAGGGCCAGATATTGGGACATTTCTGACGGTAGATCATCTTCTGCATATATTGCATTGATCGGGCACTCCGGAACACACAGGGTGCAGTCAATGCATTCTTCCGGATCAATTACCAGAAAGTTCGGTCCTTCGTGGAAGCAGTCTACAGGGCAGACTTCCACGCAATCCGTGTATTTACACTTGATACAGTTTTCGGTGACCACGTAGGCCATAGCACAATTCCTCAAAATAGCTGGTTACACGCGGGCGCAATAATACACTTTCCACCGGGTTCACGTGTACCGCTAGGCGAAATCCGCTAGCAACTTAAACCAATTACAAACAAATTACTTTACAATTAAGCCCTGATTGATTGAAATTTAACCAGATATTAACGAGAAAGAAACGAACGACGTGTTAGCACCGGCTATCAAGCTCCCCGAAAAACAGGCCACGGCATGGGTGACCGAAACCACCGTTGATGCAACTCGTTCCTGGCTGAATACCTTGCCCGGTGCAGACAGCAGCGTGGTTGCGCGCGAGTTGTACCGCTCGCTGTATACACTCAATCGTCTTGAACTTAATCCCAGGACTCGGGAAAAGATACTCGAACTCTACCGAAACACGGTAAATACCGTGACTGCCAGCATCCAGTCGCACCTCGGCCAGCAACCGCTGCCGTTAACGCCAAATTCCCGGCTCGCCGCCGAGATCGTTCGTGAGTTGAATCGGGAAATGGCCATCGGTTACAAGACTGTCGTGGTGGGTCTATACGAAACCTGGCGCCAGCGCCTGTTTCGTAAATCGACTGCGTTGCCGATCGAGCGTGCGCTTCGTTATTTCGGTGAGTTACTCGTGCACTGCTACCATGTGTACATGCCTTACCCACCACTGGTCTGGCTTGAAGTGCATGAACTGTTTCGCTATGCCGAACAGCTGCGGCTGGAAAATGTCCCCGTTGAGATCAGTGTGCGCGAAGGGGCGGGCACCACCTCAATCAAGGAGCGATACAGTCAAATCTGTTTGCTGGGCCTATGCAATCCATATCGGTTACCGCAAGGTGAAGCGAAAAAGGTCCACAGTTTCTTGTACCAGTGGGCGGGTATAGCGGGGATTTATGTTCCCGGTACCACGGAATCACAATCCGGAAACTTTTACATTGATCTCTTGCGCGACGGCCCCCCGATCATGTCGCATCAGCCAGTCAGCGCCGGTATGGCAAAACGCATTCGTGTGCTTGATGCCGTCAGCCTGGTGGAAAAGGTGAAATCATTCATCCGGCGTCTGGAACAGGGTGAGCCCGCGTCCCAGCTGGCGCTCGGTACCGAGTGCCTGGACAGTGCGTGCCTGGAGATGTTCCGTCGAGTGGTACACAGCTGGGATGAAGCGAGTTTACGCCAGCACAATCGTAGTCGTGGAAAGGGGCTGGTCTCCGTTTGTATCGGTGTCGAGTCTGCCCATTTTTTCGCCGACGGGCAGCGGCCGTTTCTGCCACCTGAGGAGATCGTTGTATCGTCCGAGGGCCCGATTGATGCTGCTCTGACGGAATCCGAGGAGCATTCCTATATTGATTTTGATTTGCCGATTGATACCGACGCTGAAAAACCCGAATCCTCAGATGCGGCGGAGAAAGACAATTTCCACATTACCCGCTGGCAGGTGGTTGATCAGAGTGCCAGTGGCATGTTGCTACGTAGTCGGGAAGCACCGGGCATGCACGTCCGAGTAGGCGATATACTGGGAATCCAGTTTGAGGTATCTGCCGACGCCGTCTGGTGGCCTGCTGTCGTACGCCGTCTTCAGGGAGATGTAAATGGAATCGTCGAGGTGGGTGTAGAATTACTGGCCTCTCACTACGAACCGGTAACGGTGCGAGCGGTTAACGGCGAAGCCATTTTCAAGCCCGGATTGTTGTTGCCGCCGTTGAAAACCGCAGAGCATCACCGTCCACAGTCGCTGGTATTCAGTCGCGGCGCGTTTCGTGATCCGGGCGGGTTGCAGCTGTCGATCATTGCCGGAGACAAGGTCCGGAATGTCCGTCCGCTCAAACTGGTGGAGCGATCCGGATCGTTCGAGCAGGTATTTTTTGCAGACGTAATCGAGAAGGAAAGCTAGCGCTTCAGTCTCGGTGGCAGATGAGGCGTCAGCTGCTTCAGGATTTCAGGGTGTATCTTTGGCGCCCCGGCAATAATATTGCCGCTTTCAAGAAAATTGCTACCACCGTTAAAGTCGCTCACCAGCCCACCAGCTTCCTCGATCAGCAATACGCCGGCAGCGATATCCCATGGCTTCAGTCCGATTTCCCAGAAGCCATCGAGGCGACCACAGGCCACATGGGCCAGGTCCAGCGCGGCGGAACCGGCGCGACGCACGCCACTAGTCAGCGGCAGCAATGCACGAAAGCCATCGATCCAGGTCTCCAGGTTGTCAAACTCCTTGAATGGAAACCCGGTACCCAGCAGCGCTTCGTTCATACGAGTCAGCCGGCTAACCCGAATACGCCGGTCATTGAGCTGGGCACCGGCACCACGACTGGCGGTAAAAAGCTCGTTACGCAACGGGTCGAATACCACCGCCTGATCGAGCTTGCCCCGGTCCAGCAGGGCGATGGAAATCCCGTATTGCGGGTAGCCATGGAGGAAATTGGTGGTGCCGTCGAGTGGGTCGATCACCCACTGATAAGTACTGCCTTCCTGGAGGCCGCTTTCTTCCGCGAGAATCGCATGGTCCGGGTAGGCCTTACGGATGACATAAATGATTTCCGCCTCGGCGTCGCGGTCGACGTCCGAAACAAAATCGTTGTGACCCTTGGTATCAACGGCCAGTCGTTCGAGCTGGTCGCTATAGCGCATAATGACGTTGCCGGCCTGTCGCGCTGCCTTAATGGCGGTATTGAGCATTGGGTGCATGGGAATCGGGTTATGCTATGGATACGAGGCGGGGCATTGTATAGAGGTGTCCCGCGGGAGAAAAGTAAAGCTTTGGTATTCTGGCCTCAATAATAAAGAAAAATGACCACTAGCAATATTCGCGTTGTACTAATTAATACCACTCACCCTGGCAACATTGGCGCCACGGCGCGGGCGATGAAGAATATGTGCCTGTCTGACCTGGTGCTGGTAAGCCCGGCACAGTTTCCGAGTGACGAAGCCTCGGCGCGAGCATCGGGTGCAGACGAACTACTCGAGTCCGCGAGGGTGGTCGATAGCCTCGATGATGCGATTGCCGGTTGCCACTGGGTCGTTGGCACCACCGCGCGGCCGCGCACGATCGGTTGGCCGACAATGACGCCGAGGGAATGCGCCGGGCAGATGGTAGAGAAAGCCGGTGCAGGGAACGTGGCGATAGTCTTTGGTCGTGAGCGCATGGGCCTGACCAATGACGAGGTAGACAAGTGCCAGGCGCTGGTCACGATCCCCGGTAACCCGGAATATATGTCACTCAATGTCGCCAGTGCGGTACAGATTCTCGCTTATGAAATCCATTTGGCCGGCCTCGTGGCCGGGGAAGCACCGGCTGACATTCGCGGACTCGGGTCCGCCAGTCGTAGTGAAGAAATGGAGCGCTACTATGAGCACCTTGAGCAGGTTTTGATCCAGATCGGTTTCCTCGATCCCGGGAACCCGCGCAAACTGATGCGGCGCCTGCGCCGTCTGTTTGGCCGCGCCGGACCGGACAATGTTGAGCTCAATATTTTGCGGGGAATTCTCACCGCGATTCAGCAAACGGAGCATTGGCGCAAGCCGGAGTAGTGTTAGTCTTAACAGTTATGAGCCCAAGAGACAGCCATGCGTAAATATATCGCCAGTATTTTTCGCCGCGACCCAGCCGCCCATTCGGTACTCGAGATATTGATCGCTTACCCCGGGATACACGCGGTAGCGGTGCACCGGTTGTCACATTTTTTGTGGCGCATCCGTCTGCGCATCATCGCGCGGATTGTCTCGCAATTGATGCGCTGGCTAACCGGGATCGAAATTCATCCAGGCGCGAAGATCGGCAAGCGCTTTTTCATTGATCACGGAATGGGCGTGGTCATTGGTGAAACTGCCGAAATCGGTGACGACTGCACGCTGTATCATGGTGTCACCCTGGGTGGCACCACCTGGAAGAAAGAAAAACGCCATCCCACGCTGGGGAACAATGTGGTGGTTGGCGCTGGCGCCCAGGTCCTTGGGCCGATCACGGTTGGCGACGGCGCCAGGGTTGGCTCAAATTCGGTAGTGGTTAAGGATGTACCGGCGGGAGCGACTGTAGTCGGCATCCCTGGTCGGGTAGTGGTGCCAAGGGATGATGCGAAAAGCGAGCGCCGCAAGCAAATGGCCGCCAAGATCGGTTTTGACGCCTATGGCCAGACCGCCGATATGCCGGATCCGGTGGCCAACGCCGTGGACGTGATGCTTGATCACCTGCACGCGGTGGATTCCCGGCTGGAGCAGATTTGCACGGTTTTGAAGAAATCCGGGATCAATTTGGCAGAAATGCCTTTGCCGGAACTGGAATTGCCGCCGCTCGGCGATTCCGGGAAAGTCCCTGAAAACTCAGAAGAAAATGCCCCGGAGGACGACGGGAAAAATAGTTGACTAAAATTGTCAGGAATGTAGAATCGCGTGCATTATAGACATAGCGAAAGGTGACTGGCAATGAGGTTAACCACAAAAGGACGTTACGCCGTAACGGCAATGCTGGATCTCGCACTTCATTACGATCAGGGTGCAGTGACACTGGCAGAAATCGCTAAACGACAGGGTATCTCTCTCTCCTATCTCGAACAGCTGTTTGCGCGCTTGCGCCGCAACGGGCTGGTCGATAGTGTCCGCGGCCCCGGTGGCGGCTATAACCTGGCACACGATCCAGCCAAGATTTCTGTGGCGGATATTATCGTTGCTATCAATGAGAATATTGATGCCCGGCGCTGCGGCGGCAAGGCAAATTGCCACGGGGACGAGCGTTGCCTGACGCACGAACTCTGGGAAGAGTTGAGCGATCGTATACACAGTTTCCTGAAGAGTATTTCGCTGGCGGATCTGGTAAATCAGCCGCAAGTGCAGGAAGTGGCGTTACGTCAAGACGTGCGATTCCAGTCGGCCAATGCCTGATCGCCGTTAACATCCGTCCTGCCAGGCGCATTGGCTGCTTGGCCAGTAAACGGCAATTGTTCTCACTTACCTGCAGAATCTGAAATTGGGGAGCTCTTTTTTAGTGCTCCTGGGCTAAAATATCCGGCTCGGCTCAGTAGTGCCGGGCGAGCAAGAGATGTCGAATATGAAAAAACCAGTATATTTTGATTATTCCGCGACCACACCGGTAGATCCGCGCGTGGCCAAGGTGATGATGCAGTACCTGACGCCGGATGGCGAGTTCGGTAACCCTGCGTCGCGCTCACACGCCTATGGCTGGCATGCCGATGAGGCCGTGGAGACAGCGCGCAAGAATGTCGCCGACTTGATCGGTGCCGATCCCAAGGAAATCGTCTGGACTTCCGGTGCGACTGAATCAGACAACCTGGCGATCAAGGGCGTAGCCCACTTCTATCGAAAGAAGGGTAATCACATTATTACCTGCAAGACCGAACACAAGGCGGTGCTGGATACCTGTCGCCAGCTGGAGCGCGAGGGTTTCGAGATAACCTACCTCGACCCTGAAACTAATGGCCTGATTGATCTGAAAAAACTTGAAGCCGCGATGCGCCCCGAGACCATTCTTGTCAGCATTATGCAGGTCAATAACGAGATTGGTGTGATTCAGGATATCGCCGCGATCGGCAAGTTAACCCGTGAAAAGGGCATTCTGCTGCATACTGATGCGGCCCAGAGTGCCGGCAAGATTCCTATAGACGTCAACGAGCTGAATGTTGACCTGATGTCTCTCTCCGCCCACAAGGTCTACGGCCCCAAGGGTATTGGCGCGCTCTACGTTCGTCGCAAACCACGCGTTCGCATAGAGGCACAGATGCACGGCGGCGGTCACGAGCGCGGCATGCGCTCCGGTACGCTGGCGACGCATCAGATCGTTGGTATGGGTGAAGCCTTCCGTATTGCGCGCGAGGAGCTCGACACCGACACCGTACGCATCAAGGCATTGCGCGATCGTCTCTGGAACGGCATTAAGGACATGGAGGAAGTTTATATCAACGGCGATATGGAACACCGGATTGCCGGTAATCTGAATGTCAGCTTCAATTTTGTTGAAGGCGAATCGCTGATCATGGCGTTAAAGGACATTGCAGTTTCCAGTGGTTCTGCCTGTACCTCGGCCAGCCTGGAACCGTCCTACGTGCTGCGCGCTATCGGCCGAAATGACGAACTGGCACACAGCTCGATCCGTTTTACGATTGGACGTTTTACCACGGAAGAAGAAGTGGATTACGCCATCAAGCTTGTCCGTGAGAAGGTCGCCAAATTGCGTGAATTGTCACCGCTTTGGGAAATGTTCCAGGAAGGTGTTGATCTTGAATCTGTTCAATGGGCAGCCCATTAATATAGAAAGAAGTATTTAGGAGTTATCTGGCATGGCATACAGCGACAAGGTCCTGGACCACTACGAGAATCCCCGTAACGTCGGCACCCTGGACAAGGGTGACAAGCACGTCGGTACCGGCATGGTCGGTGCCCCGGCCTGTGGGGACGTGATGAAATTGCAGATCAAGGT
>JAJDNE010000019.1 GCA_022340825.1 Acidiferrobacterales bacterium
GCGGCATCGGCACGACGTTCACAGATATAGTTCGCAATCCCCCACACCGCATCGTAGACGCCGGCGAAGTAGTCATACTGACGGAAGTCCGGATCCGCAAACGCACCGAAGAAAAAAACCATTTCGCCGGTCAACGGTGAGAAGCGGCGCGACAGAAGTATACGGCGATCGCCGAGCTTGTCATCACGCACCTGCTGCACTGACAGTGCCAGTTGCGTCTCACCCGCTGCGGTCGCGATACGTGCGGTCCAGTCGATAATGGTATTACGCAGCCTCAGGATCGTCTTGACGTTATTGATCTGCCTGCCGGCTACGGCTTGTCCCGCGTAAATCGCTTCCAGCGCCTGTGCATGGGACATCACACACGACAGCGCCTGCGAACGTGTTGGCAGGTTTCGCAAATCTATTGATGAGGAGAACAATGCGTTACAGGTTTTTGAGAAAAGAAAGTCCGGATTCGACTGCTTCGTAGCAAACGGCGTTTCCGGATACTGTCTTAGGACTACGTCAACCAGTTTCTCGGCATAGGAAAACACCTGGTTGCCCCAGTCCCCGCCTCGCAATACATTGTACAACTCATAGTCGCGGCCGGTTCTGATCGCACCCAGCAAGAATCCGGTCTGGCTTTTCAGACCGAACGTCCTTGGCTCCGTGGCATGAAGGCGATCTAGTTCTTCCCCTGGTTCAGTCGGACCTGTGGTTGACGACGACAGTGATGGACGACGGATGGTTGGATCAAGATAAATATAATTGTAACGTCGTGCCGAGCGCTGCCACGCCTTGCGTGTACGCTCCGACTGGGCATGCGGCTCCGCCAGCGCCTTGGCCGCGCCTAGCGGGATGTTGTCGAACAGCCCGCCATCAACAAAATCCGCAGTAACGGTTCTGTAACCCGTAGGGCACTCCTGCGACATGCCGCCACTCACTACGTCTTGCTGTTCATCTCGCTCACAATATCGCAATTGCTTGCGACCAAATGCCAGGGGAAACGCGCTGGACGCTTCAATGGTGTCTATCACGTCATTGGTTTGAATAAGATAGGGGCAGTGGCGACTGATCGCGCGCCGTCCGGGCAATACCAGGATATTGCCCAACAACGGATCTCGCGGATCAATATCGCACATCGTAAAACCAGCCCGGCCATTTGTATCGGTGAAAAATTCAACTGGCACCATGAATCGCTGATTTTGCACCTCGACACCCGCCACGGTCATCGTGACCGGGTCCACACGTGTTACCAGTAGACCAACCGGCACCCTGCAATTAGCCCGGAAAAGCCCCTTACTCAGGATATTTTTTATTCCGTTTATAGCGGGATTAAACGCGTTGCGGGTCAGCACCCCGTCGTCCGACCGATAACGCTGATCTGAATCCACCGGCTCCGGCAATAGCTCATCAAACCCGACGCCGAGCCAGGAATCATGAAACAGGTTTGATGTCAGGCTATTGCTTGCAATACCCGTGGGCTGAGTCCTGGTGTCATCGATACACCAGGAAATGGCAGTCAGGAGTGAATTGATCGAACCGGCGGAAGCGCCACTAACGGCCTTGAGTTGGACATGCGTCGAGCGCGCCGCCACCCCGCTACGGTGCAAGGCCTTCATGTACTTAATAATGGCCCAATTGATCCCGGCCTCGTATGAGCCGAGGCTGACGCCACCGCGCACCGCTATCGCAAACGGAATCTCGTCGTCCACCTGTGCCCGGTCCCGATTTGCACCATGCGCTGAGAACGGTACTGAAATCTGCAGTGAAGCGAAAAATAAGATCACTACCGATGGCAGGCCGGATCGCACCCTGGACATGCGTGAACCCGGACGCTTCTTGAGGAATATTCGGACCAATGGAATTGCTTTCATTGACTACACCCTAGCCCGCGTTTTCGCTGTATGATTTGATCCAGAACAAGGTATCCTGAAGGCGGTCAGCTATGTTATCGCCATTCGGATCAAAAATTTAATCAACTGAGGCAGAAACTATAATGACACTGGAACATCACCCGTTGATCAAGGAATTCCCCGAGTATCACGACCTGATTCATAAACTGAAAACCGAGGACAGCCAGTTCCGTAAACAGTTCGAGGAATATCACGAGCTGGACAAGGAAATTTATCGTCACGAGCAGGACATTGAGCCTACCAGCGACGAATATCTGGATGAGCTAAAAATGAAACGCGTGCATCTGAAAGACACACTGTTCAGTGCGCTTAAGGCTGCCAGCGACTCCTGAATAATAGAACGGGCAGCTAGTTGGTTCGGTATTGCGCCGACCGACTGCTGCCCCGGCAGATACTGCATCGCCAGTGGACTAACGGGTAATCGCGTAATAGATCACGTAAAACCAGGACAGGATGCCGTGAACGATGGCCCAGAGAATGGACTTGTTCACGCTCCAGGAAATGGCAATGGCCAGTGCAGTGCCGAAGCCGATACCGGTCCGCACCATGTCGCCTCGATACATATACAGTCGCGTCGTATTCATTTTTTCTCCAAGCGTTAGTGGTCGAGTGCGTGTCCGCTAGAAACTTCGACCAAAGATAATGCCCCCCCACACGGGATTGCGTGCTTCGCCGACATTGAGCTCCGCGGTACTGGCTCGCAACACAAAACTGAATTTGTACCCGCTCTCAAATCTTTTTGTCACACCCAGCCATGCTTCTGCAATCCAGTGGTTCACCTCCGAAGCGTTATAGGTCACAGCACTTTCGCGAAACTGTCCCTGCAACAGCGCATTGTATAAGCGATAACGCAAGTCCACGCCGCCCCAGAAAAAGAGCTCCTGAAACTGTGTGCTGCGACCCGTTCGGAACGTCGGTATGCCCATATTGCTATAGTCGAACTGATGCGGGTTAAAGCTCCACCATGGCGATCGTATATCACCAAACCGGGTACCGAGACCCAGGGAGACGTCCGTAATATAGCCAATACTGATGTCGCCGGTGCTTTTTAGTTCGTAGTCGATGCCGTTTTTCACATAGTGTTTTTTATGCGTTACCTGTCGTGCGAGGGTATAGCGAAAGGTCGGCTCACCGCCGTTGGAAATCTGGTTTTGCCAGCCGTTGGCGGTACCCTGCCCCAGTGCGCTATGTATGGAATTCTGAAAAAACTCGGCAACCCCAAGTCCCAGTAGACCCACCATAAACGTCGACTGAAATACCTGGTTTTCCTCGTAAGCAACTACCTGCTGGGTATTGGCGATGTAGACCAGGCTGGCATAGGGGCGATCGTCATATATCGGCGTCGATACGCTGATATCTTTGGGGGTAAACCCAGTGTACCCGTAACCGAAACTGTGCAGCTTGAAGACTTTCTTTGAGCGATATCGCCAATTGGATCCGGACCATTCATCAATCTTGTTCCTGAGAAATTCGAGACGAAAAGGGTAGTCTTTTACGCGCTTCCCGTAATGGGTGACTGCCAAGCCGCCGGTGTAATCCTGATCAAGCGGCAACAACGAGAAGGCGTCGTTATCAAGGTATATATCCCAACCGGAGTCGTGCTGCTCCCTTTCGTCAATCGACTCAGGCTCGTGCGCATATACCGCGCTGGAGACAAGCGCCCAGCAAACAATCAGTACGAGTGGTGTGAGAAACCGGACTGTGTCACGTGGGTGCGACACGGCGCTAACCGGTGACTTCCATTTTATCCACTTTTTGATAACCGCGCGGCAACTTCAGCCCCCGCAGCGCCCGCTCTCCGATGTATTCGTTCAGCTCATTAACGGACAGATTCCGTTTCTTCTGACCGGCATAGACGGTAAGCCCCTTATCCTCGGCAAACACGCACATCGAAACGACATACTCTTCCCTCGAAACAACTTTCTTGGTCGGAATATTGATAATCTTGATACCCTTGCCACGCGCCATTAGCGGCAATTCGCCAATCATAAACGTGAGCAGCCGACCGATATTGCTCACCGCCGCGACCCAGTCTTCGTCATAATTCACGACTCGCTGTGGCGGGATCACTTTTGCACCGGCGGGTACTTTCAGCACAGCTTTGCCGTTCTTGGTCCTGGTGATCATGTCTTCCAGTTTGCACACGAAGCCGTAGCCGGCATCTGTCGCCATCAGATACAAGTCCTCGGGAGCGCTCATGATGACACCAATAAATGTCGCGCCATGCGGCGGATTGAAATAACTGGCAACCGGGTCACCCTGGCCGCGCGCAGAAGGTAGTTTGTGCGCCGGCACAGAATAGGCACGACCCGTGGAATCGATAAACACTACCAGCTGGTTACTGCGTCCGCGGGCGTGATGCTGATATCCATCACCGCCTTTATAGGCAAGCGTAGCGGGATCGACCTCGTGGCCCTTGGCGGCTCGAACATATCCCTTCTTCGACAAGACTACGGTGACGGGTTCGGTCGGTAGCAGGGCTGCCTGGTCAATGGCTCTCGCCGACTCACGCTGGACGATTGGTGAGCGGCGTTCGTCCCCGAACTCGTGAACATCTTCCTTCAGCTCGTTCTTCACCAATGTCTTCAGGCGTGCCTGTGATTTGAGAATCCTGGCAAGGTTGTCACGCTCGATCGTGAGCTCGTCCTGTTCGCCGCGAATCTTCATTTCCTCGAGCTTGGCCAGGTGCCGCAACTTGGTTTCGAGAATTGCCTCGGCCTGGATATCAGACAGCTTGAAGCGTTTGATCAGCACTGGCTTGGGATTGTCTTCACGACGGATAATACGAATGACCTCATCCAGATTGAGGTAAGCAACCATCAGTCCTTCAAGCACGTGTAGTCGTGCGACAACACGGTCATAACGGTAGCGCAAGCGTCGACGCACCGTTTCAAGCCGGAATTCGATCCATTCACGCAGCAAGTCGCGCAGATTGTAGACTTTGGGCCTGCCTTTCAACCCGATCATATTGATGTTGACGCGATAGTTGCGTTCGAGATCGGTCGTGGCGAACAGGTGCGACATCAGTTCGTTCGCGTCTACTCGATTGGACCGCGGCACAATCACCAGGCGAACCGGGTTCTCGTGATCCGATTCATCACGAAGGTCTTCGACCATCGGTAATTTCTTCGCCTGCATTTGTGCAGCAATCTGTTCGAGTATCTTGCTGGTAGAGAGTTGGTATGGCAGCGCGGTAATGATGATCTCACCATCTTCCCTGGACCAGACTGCCCGCATCTTGATGCTGCCATTGCCGGTCTCGTAGATCTGCTCGATCTCGTCCCGTGGCGTGACGATCTCGGCCTCGGTCGGGTAATCCGGTCCCTGCACGTGTTTCAGCAGATCCTTGACCGTTGAGCTGGGGCGATCCAGCAACTGGATGCAGGCGCCAACCACTTCGCGCACGTTGTGCGGCGGGATGTCCGTGGCCATTCCGACGGCGATACCGGTGGTGCCATTCAGTAGTACATGCGGCAACCGTGCGGGCAACACCTTCGGTTCTTCGAGAGTGCCATCGAAGTTCGGTGCCCAGTCGACGGTGCCTTGCCCGAGCTCGGACAACAGCGCCTGGGAGAATCTCGTCAGACGTGCTTCCGTATAGCGCATGGCGGCGAATGACTTGGGATCGTCGAGCGACCCCCAGTTGCCCTGCCCGTCCACCAATGGGTAGCGATAGCTGAACGGTTGTGCCATCAACACCATGGCTTCGTAACAGGCGGTATCGCCGTGCGGGTGGAATTTGCCGAGTACATCGCCAACGGTGCGGGCAGACTTTTTGAACTTGGCAGCAGCATTAAGACCGAGTTCGGACATGGCGTAGACAATTCGACGTTGTACCGGCTTCAGGCCATCGCCAATATGCGGCAGTGCGCGATCAAGAATGACGTACATGGAATAATCCAGGTACGCCTTCTCGGTAAATCTGGCGACCGGCTGGCTTTCAACCAGGGCCAGTTTTGGTGGACCGCTGGGCCTGGCACGTGTCTTGCCGGTTTTAGCTGCTGCCTTCTTGCGCGTCGCCTTTTTTGCAGCAGGTTTGCGAACTGCAGCCTTCTTGTGTGCGGTCTTTTTCTTTGTCGTCTTCTTCTTGCGCGTCGCCATGCCTAAATTACCTCTGCCTCGTCGCCCTTCTTCTCCAGCCAGCTCTTGCGATCGGAGGCACGTTTTTTGGCGAGCAACATATCCATTACCCGATTGGTGGTATCACCCGGCTTGACCGTCAGCTGCACCAGTCTGCGGGTAGCAGGATCCATGGTGGTTTCACGCAGTTGCATCGGATTCATTTCGCCCAACCCCTTGAACCGCTGGACATTGACCTTGCCGCGCAACTTTTCATCATTGATTCGATCCAGCACCTGCTTCTTTTCCTTGTCGTCCAATGCATAGAACACATGCTTGCCGACATCGATCCGATACAACGGCGGCATCGCGACATAGACATGGCCCGCCTTAACCAGGGAGGGAAAATGACGGACAAACAACGCACACAACAACGTGGCAATATGCAGGCCATCGGAATCGGCATCAGCCAGAATGCAGACCTTGCCATAGCGCAGGCCGTTAAGATCAGTGGATCCGGGATCGACACCCAGCGCGACGGCGATGTCGTGTACTTCTTTTGATCCCAGCACTTCTGCCGGATCAACTTCCCACGTATTGAGAATCTTTCCGCGCAGCGGCATCACTGCCTGAAATACCCTGTTGCGTGCCTGCTTGGCAGAGCCGCCAGCGGAATCACCTTCGACCAGGAACAACTCGGTCTCATCCAGGTCACTGCTGCTGCAGTCGGCGAGCTTGCCCGGCAGAGCCGGACCGGCGCTGACTTTCTTGCGTTCCACCCGCTTGCCCGCGCGCAGGCGGGCCTGGGCGCTCTCGATAACAATCTCGGCCAGCTCTTCCGCGGTCTTGACGTGCTGGTTAAGCCAGAGGCTGAACGTATCCTTGGCCATGCTGGCGACAAACGCTGCCGCTTCGCGTGAAGATAACCGGTCCTTGGTCTGTCCGGAGAACTGTGGGTCCTGCATTTTTACGGACAGCACATAACTGCACTGTCCCCAGACGTCTTCAGCCGTTATCTTCACGCCCTTCGGTAGTAACGAACGCAGCTCGCAGAAGTCCCTCAAGGCCTCGGTAAGGCCGCTGCGAAATCCGTTGACATGAGTACCATCCTGCGGCGTTGGAATCAGATTGACATAACTCTCGGTCAGCAGCTCGCCACCCTGTGGCAGCCACACGACAGCCCAGTCTGCCGCTTCGGATTCGGTAGCGACAGAGCCCACAAAAGGTTCCTGTGGTAGCAGTTCATAGCCGGCCAGTTCATCCAGCAAGTAGTCGGTCAGGCCTTCATCAAACTGCCACTCTTCGTCATCCTTCTTGTTGGCTTCGTTGGCAAACGATACGTAAAGACCGGGACACAGTACGGCCTTGGCGCGTAGTACGTGCTTGAGCCGGGAAACACTGATCTTTGCCGAATCAAAGAACTTTGGATCGGGCCAGAAATGAACCTGTGTGCCAGTCTCGTCTTTGCCTGCCTTGCCGATGGCCTTCAGTTCCGAAGTCTTCTGACCGTCTGCAAAGGCCATCTTGTAGTGCTTGCCGCCACGCCAGACCTCCACTTCCAGTCTGGAGGACAGGGCATTGACCACCGAAACACCGACACCGTGGAGACCACCGGAAAAGGTATAGTTCTTGTTTGAGAACTTACCGCCAGCATGCAGGCGGGTGAGAATAACCTCGACGCCCGAGACTTTTTCTTCCTTGTGTTTGTCTACCGGCATGCCGCGACCATCGTCGACAACACTGACTGATCCATCCTTGTGCAGCGTCACTTCGATACTGCTGGCATGACCGGCAATGGCCTCGTCAACACTATTGTCGATGACCTCTTGGGCCAGATGGTTTGGTCGCTCGGTCTGGGTATACATGCCCGGGCGCTTACGCACCGGCTCGAGCCCGGTCAGGACCTCAATGGCAGAAGAATCGTAACTAGATGGCATGAGTGATCGTGATGAGTCCGGAAATAATTATTGTCTTACCCACAATAAGCCAAGTGTGTATGAATCCGGGAAAACAGTATACCCAAATAAAAAGCCCCGTTCGAGCGAACAGGGCTTTTAATTCCTTCCTGGCTGATTGCCGCTAGTCGAGATCGGCGGCCAGCGAGTCGCGGATGTTTGCAGGCAGTGGTTCGACAGCATGACGATAACTTTCGTGGTCGATACCGACACTGACGGAGGCACCATCCTTGACAGCCTTGGCCATTGGTGGCGTTAACTCGAAGCGTAAAAAATGCACGGATGAGGTTTTCTCTTCAGTCTCGCGCTCCAGGTCTTCGTCGGCAATGGCGAATACACGATCGAAATCCGCGACCTGAACCCAGGTGACATCTTCGATACCGACCATCTTGGCCAGGGCCTCGCGCCGTTCTTCGACATCGTCGTACTCGATCATAAAGGTTGCCTTCCAGTTGCATCCGTCCGGTATCATCGGATTGTAGGCATCCAGCTCTTCCTGAATTCCCTCTGCCTCGAAAATACGTTCCACTCGTAGCATTTCCTGGATCTGGTACTGCATCACCATCCGGTCCTCGAAATACAGCGTGGCATTGGGCCCAACATGAACCTGGCGATCTTTCTTGTGCGCCATTACCTGGGCACGAAACTCACCACGTTTCTGCGCGTACTCTTCCAGGCTCCACAAATCGTCACGGGTCAATTTCTTCATAATCGTCTCACTGGTCTTTTGCATGGTTTCGTTTCGTCGAACCTGGCTACAGGCCATACGCCAGGCGCAGAAGGGTCAACGGATGTTCCGGCTCTTTACCGTTTTTCAGACCATTCTCTATTTGTTCGCCAGCCATCGGGCAGTCGCTGGTGTAATGATCCGGTGCGGCTTTCTCAACACGCGTTACTACCGGACGGCAGATCTTCATGGATATGTCGTGGAACTCCTTTTTCACTGCATAAGTGCCATCATGCCCGGAGCAGCGCTCGATGGTATCTATGTCTGTCTCGGGAACCAGTTCCAGCACCTCGCGGGTCTTCGGGCCAATATTCTGTACGCGCTGGTGGCACGGCACATGCCAAGAGACCTTGCCAAGCGGTTGTTTGAAATCAGTCTTTAACTTGCCTTCCTTGTGGCGCAACATCAGGTACTCAAACGGATCGAAGAAAGCATCTCGCACTTTGGCGACTTCCGGATCATCCGGGAACATTAATGGCAGCTCTTGCTTAAACATCAGGGCACAGCTGGGAACGGGTGCGACCAGGTCATAACCTGCGTCAACCATTCTGGCCAACGCCGGTATGTTGACATCCTTCGCTGCAGCGACGGCATCAAGATCACCCAGTTCCAGCTTCGGCATACCGCAGCACTGTTCCTTGTCGGCAAGCACTACCGGGATGCCATTGTGCTCAAATACCTTGAACAGGTCCTCGCCGATTCCCGGCGCATTGCGATTGCCGTAACAGGTTGCGAATAATGCAACCTTGCCTGTCGTCTGGGAGGTGGGATCAGCCACGAGATCCGAAACATGTCCTTTCATGCGCTTGCGCAGGGTCCTGCTGTGGAAGCGTGGCAAGATGGCATTGGCATGAATGCCGGTAACGGCCTGCATAATCTTGCGGATCGGTTTCATCCGATTGGCGGTATTCACCACCTGTGCGACAACAGGAATACCAACAAAATTACCCACCATATCAGTCGAACTGAGCATCCGGTCACGGGCACTGGCGCCTTGCTTTTTGTAGCGCACAGCCTTGGCACGTAACATCAGGTGTGGGAAATCCAGATTCCATTCGTGCGGTGGCACGTATGGGCATTTGGTCATATAGCAGAGGTCGCATAAATAGCAGTGATCTACGACCTTCCAGTAATCTTCTTTGGCGACACCGTCGACTTCCATGGTGTCGGACTCATCGACCAGATCAAACAGCGCGGGAAACGAGTTGCACAGGCTGACGCAACGACGACAACCGTGACAAATATCATATACGCGTTCTAATTCCTTATATAAGGCGTCTTCATTCCAGAATTCCGGATTCTTCCAGTCAAGTGGATGGCGCGTTGGTGCTTGAAGACTGCCCTCGCGTGTTCCAGTTGGTGCTCCCATGGCTTGGTATCCCGTTTCGCTATTTTTAATGTGGTGTATTGGAAATAGGTGGTCTCGGCTCCCCTCCCAGCGGGAGGGGCCGGACCGGTGGACAGTTGTGGATTTACTCCATGCTGTCCAGGGCTTTCTGGAAACGGTTAGCGTGGGAACGCTCAGCCTTGGCCAGGGTTTCAAACCAGTCAGCGATCTCATCAAAACCTTCATCGCGAGCGGTCTTGGCCATCCCCGGGTACATGTCGGTGTATTCGTGAGTTTCACCGGCAATGGAGGCCTTCAGGTTATCCGAGGTGCTGCCGATGGGCAGGCCGGTAGCCGGGTCACCACAGGCTTCCAGGTACTCCAGATGGCCATGGGCGTGGCCGGTTTCGCCTTCTGCAGTTGAGCGGAAAACAGCGGAAACATCGTTGTAGCCTTCGACATCAGCCTTGGATGCGAAATACAGGTAACGACGGTTGGCCTGGGATTCTCCGGCAAAGGCTTCTTTCAGGCTCTCTTCAGTTTTACTTCCTTTAAGTTCCATTTCTTACCCCATTTCAGTGGTTTAGGATTGATGATAAATACAACCGGAATTACCGATTTAGAATGATTCTAAATATCACAGCTTTCTGTGTCAAGCGATTCTAGGCAGATTCCATGACTGGTCCTTGATGCCCGTCAATTAACGAGCGATTTGCCCATAGCGGGCTTGCCCCCAAAGGTCAGGTAAGCGGGTAAATTTTCCTAAATATTTCGCTAAAACATTTGGCTACCGCGGCTATCTCAACTACTATCTAATGAGAATTGCTTCTTGAATTGTTCGGAAAACTCCTAAAAAACGAGAATTATGGCAACACCCACTACAGCGACACGCCTCACCGGTCTGGCCTTACGACTCGTACGCGACAAACTGCTGACGACTGAAGACGCTGAGCGAATTCAGCAGCAGGTGCTGAGCGAGAAGAAGTCTTTTGTCACTTGCGCCGTCGAGAGCAAGAAAGTTGACGGTAAAATCATTGCCCAGATCGCCTCCGAAGAATTCGGTGTACCAATACTGGACATTTCTGCCCTGGATTTCGAGGCCGCACCACAGGGCCTCGTTAACGAAAAAATCATCCGTCGCCACCGGGTATTGCCGATCTACAAGCGTGGCACGCGTCTCTATGTAGCAACTTCGGATCCGACGAACGTCGTTGCCCTGGATGAAATCAAGTTCGCCACCCAGAGTATCGCCGAACCAGTACTGGTCGAAGATGAAAAGCTGGGTGAGGCGATCGAAAAGTATCTGGAGGCCTCCGACAATACCTTTTCTGACCTTGGCGATGATGAAGGTCTAGACGGACTGGAAGATCTCGAAGTTGGCGTCGACGAAGATGCAGACAAGGGTGGAGACGACGCTGCCGGTGTCAATGACACCCCTATCGTTAAATTCGTTAACAAGGTCCTGCTAGACGCGATCAACAAAGGTGCGTCCGATATCCACGTAGAGCCTTATGAAAAAAGCTGCCGTGTACGCTACCGGATTGACGGTGTGCTGCAGGAAGTGGCGGCACCTCCGCTGGCCCTGGCCGGCCGCATTGCAGCGCGTCTGAAAATTCTTTCCAAGCTTGATATTGCTGAACGCCGGGTACCGCAGGACGGTCGTATCAAAATGCGGCTTTCCAAGAATCGTGCGATCGATTTTCGTGTCAGCACATTGCCTACCTTGTTTGGCGAAAAGATTGTACTCCGTATCCTGGATCCGACCTCGGCAACCTTTGGTGTGGAAAAGCTGGGTTTCGAGCCAGAT
>JAJDNE010000062.1 GCA_022340825.1 Acidiferrobacterales bacterium
GTGGCCGGCAAAGTCGATCCCCTCAACGATATCGAAGTAATCAATACTGAACTGGCACTGGCCGATATGGAATCGGTAGAGAAAGCGATCACCAAAACCAGCAAGGTTGCCAAGTCCGGTGACAAGGACGCCAAAGCCAAACTGGCCGTACTGGAACGGGTGCGTGATCATCTCGATAAAGGTGAGCCGGTGCGCACCTTGGGACTGGATGAGGATCAGAAAAAACTCATTCGCGATCTGTTTCTGTTAACCATCAAGCCCACCATGTACATTGCCAACGTCTCGGATGATGGGTTTGAAAACAATCCCTTGCTCGATGCGGTGACCGACTATGCCAGCAAGGAGAACGCGCCAGTGGTACCGGTGTGTGCGGCTATCGAAGCCGAAATGGTGGAACTGGCGGATGATGAAAAAGTGGAATTTCTGGCCGAGATGGGGCTGGATGAGCCGGGGTTGAACCGGGTAATTCGGGCCGGCTATCAATTGCTTGGCCTGCAGACCTACTTCACCGCCGGGGTAAAGGAAGTGCGTGCCTGGACCGTTCCCATTGGTGCCACCGCCCCGCAGGCAGCCGGGGTGATCCATACGGATTTTGAAAAAGGCTTCATTCGGGCGGAAGTGATTTCCTACGATGATTTCATTCAGTACCAGGGTGAGCAGGGGGCCAAGGAAGCCGGCAAACTGCGCCTGGAAGGCAAGGACTACATCGTCAAGGACGGTGATGTCATGCACTTCCGCTTCAATGTTTGATACTGCTCTCGAGTTCGCTAAAAGCTACTGATTTATATAGAAATTTGGTCAAGGCTCTGCAGTCAGCGGGCCGCTTTGAGCTTGACATGAGGGGACGCAACGAGGAAAATGCGCCTCCTTTCGGTGGGCAGTTTCGCCCAATCAGATATGGCTATGTAGCTCAGCCGGTTAGAGCACAGCACTCATAATGCTGGGGTCGGTGGTTCAAGTCCACCCATAGCCACCATACCTTTCTTTAAGCTCTCTTAATATATATTCATTATTGTTTTAAGACACCGACCCTGACGGATCCCCTCAACTTTCCTGTCAGCATTCATTCTATTTAACTATTCCGTCATACTGGCGTATGCCAGTATCCAGTATTTATGTTTTTAACGCTAAAGTTGCTCTATTCTTGGCGTAATCCACTTGCCGATGTTAATCCCCTGGATTCCGGCCTCGGCTTTGGCATCCTGCGTCGCTCTACCTCCTGCATCCATGCAGTCGTTCGCCGGAATGACGTTATCAATAATTTTAGGGTTCGGGGTAGATGAAAGCCCTTCCTGGCTTTCACCCTGCGGGCTGCCCGCGGTGGTCCCGTTTCGATCCCGACGAAACTGTCAAGTCCCCCCATAGCAACCATATAATAAAAGAATGACCTGACATTCCATAAGCAGAGATTTTCATGAACTGGACTGAAGTAGCAGCGGTAATCGGCCTCACGTTACATGCATGTATCGAGGTGGCGGTCATCCTGCGCGTTTTGCTGCGGCCACATCGGCAGCCCGCGTCGCGTATCGCCTGGGTTGCTGTTATCGCTGCACTGCCCGTTGTCGGTATCCTGGCCTACCTGCTGTTCGGGGAAGTGAGCATCGGCCGCTGGCGGCTGGCGCGTCGGCGCAGGGTGATCACTGATATGTTGCAGTTGGCGACTACGTTGCCGAAGAATGGAGTCAATCTGGCGGTGCCATTGCCAGAGCGTTATTCAGAGCAGTTCCGGTTAGGAGAGTCGATCAGTTTTATGCCACCGGTCGGCGGTAATAGGGCACGGCTGCTTGCCGATTCTAACGCCGCCATCGACGCCCTCGTGGAGGACATCGACGCGGCCGAGAGCCACGTGCATGTATTGTTCTACATCTGGTTATCCGATGCCAACGGTTGCAAGGTGATCGAGGCACTGCAGCGTGCGTCGCGTCGCGGCGTGACATGCCGGGCAATGGTCGATGACCTTGGTTCACGCAGCCTGATTCGTTCGTCACACTGGCAAGCGATGCAGAACGCCGGTGTACATGTGGCTACGGCGCTTCCCATCGGAAACCCTCTACTGCGACCGTTTACAGGTCGCCTCGATCTGAGAAATCATCGCAAGATCGTTGTCGTTGACGGGCGCATTACCTATTGCGGCAGTCAAAACTGTGCCGATCCCGAGTTTCGCATCAAGGCCCGCTACGCACCCTGGGTGGATATCATGGTGCGCGTCGAGGGTCCGATCGCGTTGCAAAACCAGTATCTGTTTCTTTGCGACTGGATGAGTCAGGTTGACGAGGATCTTACCGATTTGCTTAAGCAACCGGTTATGTCTTTGCAAGCGGGGATTACCGGACAGGTGATCGGCACCGGTCCCACGGTGCGCTATTCGGCCATGCCGGAGCTATTTGAATCACTGATGTATGCCGCCCGACGTGAACTGGTGATTACCACGCCCTATTTTGTACCTGATGAGTCGATGCTGAACGCATTGTGCTCGGCTGCCTACCGGGGAGTGGACACAACCATTGTATTTCCGGCGAGAAATGATTCCTGGGTGGTCGCTGCGGCAAGCCGCAGCTATTACTCGGATCTGATGACCGCGGGTGTCAAGGTCTACGAGTTCCCGGAAGGTCTGCTACATAGCAAGACCATGACGCTGGATGGGGAAGTGGTCCTGATCGGTTCAGCCAACATGGACCGACGCAGCTTTGAACTTAACTACGAAAACAATATGCTGTTTTATAATACCGACCTCACTGCTGAAGTTCGACAGCGCCAGCAGGACTACCTTGCTCGCTCGCGCCTGGTGCAGTCAGAGGAGGTGGATGCCTGGCCCATGCGGCGGCGCCTGTGGAACAACACTCTCGCGACGTTGGGTCCGTTACTGTAGAACCGACAGCCGCTTGGTAATGACTGTATCTTTTTAACATACGTTATCGTACTTCAGTTGTTACCAATCCCTTCTCAGGATCAATAAGACACGCTCACTCCGACAGCAGCATAAAGCAGGGAAGAGCTTATTTCTCGTAGCGCTCGGCACCGACGGCGTGCAGGCGCGCCTCGAGTTCCTCGATGCGCTCGAGCAAATCGAGTGCCAGTGCCGCCCCGGCAAGATTGACGCCAAGGTCGTGTTGAAGGTGCAGGGTGACACGCGTGCGCCGCAGGCTGCTGGCGTGGAAACACCAATGACGGTGCCGTTTGCCGCTGGGTTCGAGAATGCCCTCCTCGACCAGCGCTTCAATGAACTCAGCCTGCACATTACAGGAACGACAGAGCTCCGCGAGGGTGAATTCCGTCTGCGCATCGATGACATCGACATCGCCGGTTGCTACGTCTTTCTCGTTCATAGGATCAGGATACTCCCATCGTCACGCGCGGGTTAAACCCGAGCTGGTCTCTCATCTGCTGGTACAGGTCCTTCGCTTTGTCGCTGTCCGCCGGCGGCAGGCTCACTTGCAGCACCACATACTGGTCGCCCGGCGTTTTACCTGGCAGACCGCGGCCCTTGAGGCGTAACTTGCGTCCCTGGTTAGAATTGGGCGGGATCTTGAGATCCACCACGCCAGAGGGCGTCGGCGTCTGGATCGTCGCCCCCAATGCCGCCTCCCAGGGCGCGACTGGCAGATCGAGGTAAAGGTCGGTCCCCTCTACCCGATACAGCTGGTGGTCCCGAAATTCGACCTCGAGGTACAGATCACCGGCCTCGGCATCCCCGATTCCCGGGCCACCCTGGCCTGCCAGGCGGATCTGTTGCCCGGGCCGGATTCCCTTGGGAATCCGCACGCTCAGTGTCCGTTCCCGGGTGGTGACATGGCCATCATCGGTCAGGGTGGGCATGCGCAGCGTGATATTGTGCGTCGCGCCATGGAAGCTATCTTCCAGGTTGATCAGGATTTTCGCGTGGTGATCCTCACCCCGCATCCGGAAGGTGTGCCGCCCCGGTTCGCCCCCCCGCGCCCCAAAGCCCCGCCCCAACAAATATTCGAAGAAGGCACAATGGTAGGCGGAGCCCGCCGTATAGCCCCCCCCCCGGAA
>JAJDNE010000026.1 GCA_022340825.1 Acidiferrobacterales bacterium
CGGCTTGCTGCAAGAGTATTCGGAAACTGATAAACGCGTATTGTTCGAGGGCGCCCAGGGTACACTGCTTGATATTGATCACGGCACCTATCCCTATGTCACCTCATCCAATACCAGCGCCGGCGCTGCCTCAACGGGTACAGGTGTCGGCCCGAAATTCCTGGATTACGTTTTGGGTATCACCAAGGCATATACCACCCGCGTCGGCGCCGGTCCTTTCCCTACCGAATTGAGCGATTCCGTTGGCGAGCACCTTGGCACCAAGGGTCATGAATTTGGCGCCACGACCGGGCGCCAGCGTCGCTGTGGCTGGTTTGATGCAGTGGCGCTTAAGCGTTCATGCTTCAACAACAGCATTACCGGAATGTGTATCACCAAACTGGATGTGCTCGATGGGCTGGAAACCGTAAAGCTTTGTATTGCCTATCGCGTCGATGGCAAAGAAGTGATGTCACCCCCGACGGGTGCTGACGCGCTGGAAAAGGTTGAACCGATTTACGAGGAAATGCCGGGCTGGAATGAGTCAACCGTTGGGGTAATGGACAAGAGTCAGTTGCCCGCCAATGCGTTGGCCTATCTCGACCGTATCGAGGCAATTACCGGAGTACCGATTGATATTATTTCTACTGGGCCCGACCGAAAAGAAACCATCGTTCTGCGTCATCCGTTTGAAAGTTAATAAACAAACGGCTGAGCATGAACGGGAAAGATGGTACCGAGGAAAGGACTTGAACCTTCACGGGGTTGCCCCCACTAGCACCTGAAGCTAGCGCGTCTACCAATTCCGCCACCTCGGCATCTGGACTATCGGGTTCCCGGTAAAGCGGAATCCCAACAGGTCGCGCACTCTACCGAGAGACAAAAATCATGTCAACGAAGAAAAAGGCTCCGGCCTTCAAAGACCCCCATGCCGCTCGCGAAGCGGCTAAATATGATCACCCGATCCCGAGCCGGGAGGTGGTTTTGGAGTGCCTGGCGGCTGTGGATCAGCCCCTGTCCCTGACGGAGCTGGCAGAGAAACTCCACGTTTCTGGTGAACGAGATTCGGAATCATTCCGTCGGCGCCTGCGTGCGATGGAAAGAGACGGCCAGGTATTGAGGAACCGTCGCGGCCTTTACGGTCGCGCAGACCGCATGGACATGGTCCGCGGCAGTGTCATTGGACACGCAGACGGATTTGGTTTCCTGGCGCCTGACGACAACGGTGATGACCTGTTTTTATCTCCAAGGGAAATGAAAAAGGTCATGCACGGCGATCGTGTTATGGGTCGTGTTACTGGTGTCGACAAGCGCGGTCGCCGTGAAGGCTCCATTGTCGAGGTGCTCGAGCATCGTCACAAGCAAATTGTCGGTCGCTTTATCGACGAAGAGCATGTGACCCATGTCGCACCGGAAGATAAACGTCTGAGTCAAGACATCTTCATTCCACCCGAAGGGCGGAATGGCGCCAAAGACGGTCAGATTGTCATTGCCGACATCGTGCAATACCCAACGGGGCGCAATCTCGCAGTTGGCCACATCAGCGAAGTATTGGGTGACCATATGGCGCCTGGCATGGAAGTCGATGTCGCCATTCGAAAATTTGAACTACCACACAAGTGGCCCGAAGATGTTCTGGAACAGGCAAAGACCTACGCCGATACCGTTCCGGACGACATCGCCAAACAACGACGCGATATTCGCCATTTGCCACTGGTCACCATTGATGGCGAAGATGCCAAGGATTTCGATGATGCCGTGTACTGCGAGCGTGATGGCAAGGGATGGCGCCTGTACGTCGCCATTGCCGACGTTTCCCATTACGTAAAGCCCGAAAGTCCGCTGGATGTCGAGGCCTACAAGCGAGGCAACTCGGTATATTTCCCGAACCGGGTAATTCCGATGTTGCCCGAAAAGCTTTCCAACGGATTGTGCTCGCTGAATCCGCACGTCAACCGACTGTGCATGGTTTGCGAGATGCGAATCAGCGCCCAGGGCAAGATCCGTGAATTCCAGTTTTTCGAAGCCGTCATGCATTCACACGCCAGACTGACCTATAACAAGGTCGCCGCTATGCTGGTGGATAATGACCAGGCACTGCGCGAGCAATACAAGGAACAGGTCCCGCACCTGGAAGAGCTGTATCGTCTATACAAGGCGCTGCATAAGGTTCGCCTTGAGCGCGGTGCAGTCGATTTTGAGTTACCCGAGAATCGCATTCTCTTCGACAACAACAAGAAGGTAGAAAGCGTCATCGCGGTTGAACGCAATGATGCCCATCGCCTGATCGAGGAGTGCATGCTGGCCGCCAATGTCTGTGCGGCTGAATTTCTGCAACAGCACAAGGTGCCAACCCCGTTTCGCGTGCATGCCGGTCCGACGGAAGAAAAATTGTCAGACCTGCGCGAGTTTTTGTTCGAGTTCGGTCTGTCGCTTTCCGGCGGTGCCTCACCCAAGGCCTCGGACTATGCGGCGGTACTGAAGAAAATTTCCGACTGGCCGGAATCACGATTGGTGCAGACGGTGATGTTACGCAGCCTGTCGCAGGCGATCTACAGCCCGGACAACATCGGCCATTTTGCGTTGTCGTTTGCCAGTTATGCCCACTTCACTTCGCCAATCCGGCGTTATCCGGACTTGCTGGTACACCGGGCGATCAAGTCGCTGGTCAAGCAAAAGCAAAGTCGTGGCAAGGTGCGTAATGCCATCGACAAGATTCTGGGCAAGCGCCCGGGTGCGGACGACCTGACCGGGCAAATGCGCTCGCTATCCGAACACTGTTCCATGACCGGGCGTCGTGCCGATGAAGCAGTGTGGGACGTGATCCGCTGGCTCAAGACCGAATACATGATGGGCCGTGTTGGCGAGACTTTTGACGGCCTGATTACCGGCGTTACCAGTTTCGGTATTTTTGTTGAAATCGGTGAAGTATTTGCCGAAGGGCTGGTGCATGTTACCGCGCTGGGTAACGACTACTACCACTTTGACCCACAGCGCCATTGCCTGGTGGGCGAACACAACAAGCAGCAACTGCGTCTTGGTGATGCAGTGACCGTGCGGGTTGTGCGAGTAGATCTGGATGAAGCCAAGATCGATCTCGAACTGGTAGATCAACGATCCCGCGCAGAGCGGGGCAAGCCAACAGGCGGCAAAGGCCGCAAGCGTTCGAAAAAGAAGTCGACTGGCAAACAACCTCAACGTGGAGGAAAGAAAACTGCGCCTGGCAAGCCTGCCGAGACTTCAAAAAAGAAAACCTCGAAGAAAAAAAGCAGCAAGCGCAGACGGAGACGCTAGTCGACCGTGGATAACGATCTCGCATTCGGGTTTCATGCAGTCCAAAGCCTGCTAGATCACGACGCAACCGTGATCGAACGTGTCTGGATAGATAGTGCACGCAACGATTCCCGAACCTTGAGTATTCTCGAACAGGCCAAACAACTGGGTATTAGCGTTCAGCGGGTTCCGAAAGAAAAGCTTGCTGAACTTGCCGGCAAGGATGCGCGACACCAGGGTGTTATTGCGCGAACCCGGCAGGCACGCACACTGGGCGAGTCAGATATCGAACCGGTGCTGGCCGCGATCGACGGATTGCCGTTGGTCCTGGTGCTCGATGGCATCCAGGATCCTCACAACCTTGGCGCCTGCCTGCGTACTGCCGCGGCGGTTGGTGCCCACGCCGTGGTATTACCCAAAGATAAATCTGCACCACTCAATGCGACCGTTCGCAAGGTCGCCAGTGGCGCATTCGAAGTACTACAGATTTTCCAGGTCACCAACCTTGCGAGGGCTCTGGAACGGATCAAGGCGGCCGGTATCTGGGTGATCGGAACAGCCGGGGAGGCTGAATCTGATCTGTATCAAGGTAACTACAACCTGCCCGTTGCTATGGTAATGGGATCGGAAGGAAAGGGGTTGAGAAAGCGTACGCGCGATCTATGTGACAGTCTGGTCAGAATACCGATTGCCGACCACATGGAAAGCCTCAATGTTTCGGTCGCTACCGGAGTGTGTTTGTACGAGGTTGTCCGGCAGCGCCAGGGCCAGTAATTTTAGAAATAAAGAGGAGTAACGCAATGGTTGATAGAGAAGACTTCAATGAATTTGTCGAGAATCTCAAAACACAGCGTGATGAGTTGCGCGTGAAGATGCACCTGGCAGCAGCCGATGCCAAGGATCAGTGGGAACAGCTGGAAGGAAAATGGGGACATTTTGAAGCCAAGGCAAAGCAGGTAGGTGAGCAGGCCGGAGAGGCTTCGAAAGATGTCTGGGCGGCAGCCAAGGACCTCGGTACGGAAATCAAGGAAGGTTACGACCGTATCCGCAAGACGCTTTAATTGGCGAAAACGTTCGACACGGGCCGGTTCAGCATCTCTTTGTGCTGACCGGCCCTTGTTTTTGGTCCACTGTTTCCCGACAGGTATCGCGCCATGAAAGTGCTTTCTCCGGGGAATATGCCCGATTCAGGACCTGGCTTGCTGAAAAGGGGCCAAATCGCCTAACTAATTGAAAAACTGGCAGTGTTTCGCTTGTCATGGGGTTTTCCCTTGGTTAGAATGCGCGGCCTAATTGGTTGGACCCGCAAGGGTCTGTTTTTTTCTCCTTACCTCACCGGTCGATGCAGCCGGGAGGCAAACCCGAGAGGAGTACATAATGCGTCATTATGAAATCGTGTTTCTGGTCCATCCGGATCAGAGCGAGCAAGTCCCTGCCATGGTCGAACGCTATCGTTCGATGATTGAAAATGCCAAAGGCAATATCCATCGCCTGGAAGACTGGGGCCGTCGTCAGCTCGCCTATACCATCAACAAGGTCCACAAAGCTCACTATGTTCTGATGAACATCGAATGTGCGCAGGATACCCTGCAAGAGCTGGAATCCTCCTTCAAATTCAACGATGCCGTACTGCGCTGGTTAACGGTTCGCCGTGATGAAGCCAGAACCGCACCGTCTCCGATGGCAAAAGAACACCAGGAAGAGGCAGAAAGCAGTGCCGAGAGCCGCAAGGCATCTTCCGAGGAAGATCAGGCTGATGAAGAAGATACTGTCGAATCGGAAGAAGAGGCAGAAGCCACTTCCGACGAAGACGAAAACGCTTAAGGGGGAGACAGACTATGTCACGTTATTTTCGCCGTAAAAAATACTGCCGCTTCACCGCAGAAGGTGTCAAAGAGATTGATTACAAGGATCTCGGCACTCTGAAGGGCTACATTTCCGAGTCGGGCAAGATTATCCCGAGCCGCGTGATGGGCACCAAGGCGCGTTACCAGCGCCAGCTTTCCCGCGCGATCAAGTATGCGCGTTACCTGGCACTGTTGCCGTACACCGATAACCATCAGTAGCCGGGGTGTCAGTTATGAATGTCATTTTATTGGAAAAAATCCGCAACCTGGGTGAACTTGGCCAGGAAGTGAAAGTAAAGCCAGGTTACGCACGCAATTTCCTGTTGCCGTTCGGCAAAGCCGTACCGGCCAACGAGGAAAACCGCACCAAGTTTGAGGCCCGTCGCGCCGAACTGGAGAAAGTACAGGCTGAGGCGCTAGGTACCGCCCAGGCCCGTGCCGAAAAACTCGGTGGCGCAACCGTGCAAATCGTTGCCAAGGCCGGTGAAGAAGGTAAGTTATTCGGTTCTGTTGGCGCGCGTGAAATTACCGATGCCCTGGCGGCTTCCGGTTTTGAGGCAGAACGTTCGGAAGTGCTGTTGCCCGAAGGCCCGATCAAGGAAGTGGGCGATCACGAGATCACATTGGCCCTGCACCCCGAGGTAACCGCAACGGTTATCGTATCGGTGGTTACCGAACAGTAAAAACCGCTGGTTTCACCACAGCCGGCAGATTGCCGTAGCGTCTCGCTGGCTGTGGTGGCATTATAAAGACTTCCAAGCCGATAAGCCTTTCCGCAGATTTCCACGCGGTAATGGCGAATCCATCAAGGTAAGGTCGAGGAGTTAATGGAGGAACACAGCCAGTCCGCGGAATTTTCGCGGCCCCGCTCTTTGGACGCGCGCCTGCCGCCGCAATCGGTAGAGGCGGAGCAGTCTGTCATTGGTGGCTTGCTGATCGACAACAGTCGCTGGGACCAGGTTGCCGACGTGGTAACCCCGAATGACTTCTATCGCAAGGAACACCGCCTGATCTTTGATGCCATCGTGCAGCTCGCACAGGAAAACAATCCTGCTGATGTCGTCACGGTCTCTGAATACCTGGAAAGCCAGCACCAGTTAGAGAATGTTGGTGGACTTTCCTACCTCGGATCACTCGCCAACAACACACCCAGCGCGGCAAATATTGTCGCTTACGCCAAAATCGTGCGTGAGCGTGCGGTGATGCGCCAGCTTGTCACCGCAGTCGGCAAGATTTCTGATTCTGTTTACACACCGGAAGGGCGCAATGCCACCGAGCTGCTCGATCACGCCGAGCAGACGATTATGGACATCAGCGAAAAAGGCGCGCACCGGAAAGGCGGCTTTCAACCGCTGAAATCGTTACTGGCTGGCGCCGTTGACCGTATCGACATGCTGTTCCATTCCGACAGCGCCCTGACTGGTATTTCAAGCGGATTTAAAGACCTTGATGAGATGACATCCGGCCTGCAGGCATCTGACCTGGTTGTTCTGGCCGGCCGGCCATCGATGGGTAAAACATCGCTCGCTATCAACATGGCGGAAAACGCCGCCGTCGGTGAGCAGAAGCACGTTGCCATATTCAGTATGGAAATGCCGGGTGAGCAGCTGGCCATGCGTATGCTCTCTTCCCTGGGTCGCATCAATGGTCACAAGGTCAGAACCGGCAAGCTCGACGACGATGACTGGCCGCGTTTGATGTCGGCGATGACCATGTTGTCCGAGGCGCCAATCTATATAGATGATACCCCGGGCCTGAGCCCGATGGAGCTACGTGCGCGTTCACGACGCCTGAAGCGTGAGCACGGTCTCGACCTGATCATTGTCGACTATCTGCAATTGATGCAGTCCGGCGACTCTGCTGAAAATCGCGCAACTGAAATCTCGGCGATTACCCGCGCGATGAAGAACCTGGCAAAAGAACTCAACGTCCCGGTAATTGCGATGTCGCAATTGAATCGTTCGCTGGAGCAACGCAATGATAAACGCCCGATCATGTCGGACCTGCGTGAGTCCGGCGCCATCGAGCAGGATGCAGATGTTATTTTGTTTATCTATCGCGATGAGGTTTATCACGAAGACAGCCAGGACAAAGGCACTGCCGAGATTATTATCGGCAAGCAACGTAATGGACCGACTGGCACTATACGATTGACCTTCCTGGGTGAATACACCAAGTTCGAGAATTACATTCACGCCGGGTTCGACGAGGCTTACGCATGAGTCGGCCCGCGCGGGCATTCATCAATACGGCGGCACTCAAACACAACCTGAACCAGGCCCGCCAGTTCCATCCCAATAGAAAAATTATGGCCGTGATCAAAGCCAACGGCTATGGCCACGGCATTGTTGCTGTGGCCAGTGCGCTGTCAGACGCTGACGGCTTCGGAGTTGCGTCGCTGGAAGAGGCCATGGCCTTGCGCGACGCTGGCGTTGCTCTGCCGATCACCGCCCTGGAAGGATTTTTCGAGGCGTCGGAACTTCCTTACTTTATCGATCACAAGGTTCAGGCGGTTATTCATTCCGCGTGGCAGGTCGATATTCTCGAGCAGTCAGGCGAAAAGGGACAGATTGATGTCTGGGTAAAGATCGATACGGGGATGAACCGGTTGGGTTTTCCATTGGAAGAAGCACAGTCGGTCATTGATCGCTTGCGCAATTGCGACCGCGTTGGACAGCTCGCACTGATGTCGCATCTGGCGTGCGCCGATGAAGCCGACAGTGATTCCACCCGTTCCCAGGTAGAAAAATTCCGGCAATTAGCCAGCGAAACCGGCCTGCCTGCCAGTCTGGCCAATTCCGCCGGTGTCGTCGCATGGCCGGAAACCGCCTACGATTGGCAACGTCCGGGCATCATGCTGTACGGTTCATCGCCGGTCGCCGGGAAGTCAGCCAGCGAACTCAATCTGAAACCGGTCATGACAGCTACGAGCGCCCTGATCGCGGTTCGACAGCAACGCAAGGGTGATGCAGTGGGCTACGGAGGGGACTGGGTCTGCCCGGAAGATATGACCATCGGTGTGGTCGCGTTTGGCTACGGCGATGGTTACCCGCGTCACGCCGGGCCAGGAACGCCGGTACTGGTTAACGGCAAGGTAGCAACACTCATTGGTCGCGTGTCGATGGATATGATTACGGTTGACCTGCGCACCAATCAGGATGCGCGCGTTGGTGATCGCGTCGTTCTGTGGGGTGACGGCCTGCCCATCGATGATGTTGCCCGCCATGCTGATACCATTTCTTACGAACTGTTATGCCATGTCACCAGTCGTGTCCCCAGAATCGAAGTCTGACAGGCGGCGATGCTAGCATGGCCAAAGCAAAGACAATTTTTACCTGTAACAGCTGCGGTGCCCAAAGCCCGAAGTGGGCAGGGCAATGCTCCGCCTGCAAGGCATGGAATTCGCTGGAAGAGACAGTTATAGCGGCAACCGTCGGCTCCAAAGAAGGCCGGTTCGACACACTGGCGCCAGTTGCAGAGGTGCAGGTCTTGTCCGAGGTGGCGCCGGAGCATCTGAGTCGCATGACTACCGGTAGTCAGGAAATGGACCGGGTACTGGGTGGCGGACTGGTTACCGGCTCTGTTGTCCTCATTGGCGGTGATCCGGGTATCGGGAAATCCACGTTGCTGGTTCAGGTGCTTGAGGCAATTAGCCAACAGACATCGGTATTGTATGTCACCGGTGAGGAGTCGGCCGAGCAGGTTGCCTTGCGTGCCCAGCGACTGGGGCTCGGTGGTGATCGTCTGAACCTGTTGGCCGAGAATCGGCTGGAGCAGATTATCGCCACCATCGACCAGACCGCACCACGTGTGATTGTCATCGATTCAATCCAGACGCTTTATACCGAGATACTCCAGTCCGCACCCGGCAGCGTTGCTCAGGTGAGGGAGACGGCGGCGCAACTGGTGCGACGTGCCAAACGTACTGGTCTCAGTTTGTTCTTCGTTGGACACGTGACCAAAGAAGGCACGCTCGCCGGCCCGCGTGTGCTCGAACACATGGTGGATACCGTACTCTATTTTGAAGGCGACCCGTCAAGCAGCTTCCGGCTGGTGCGTGCGGTGAAAAACCGTTTCGGCGCGGTCAACGAAGTCGGTGTCTTTGTCATGAACGAGAAGGGCCTGCAGGACGTGACTAACCCGTCGGCGATGTTCATCAGCCGGCAGAACGATAGTGTTGCCGGGAGCGTTGTGCTGGCGACACAGGAAGGTACGCGGCCAATGCTGGTCGAGGTGCAGGCACTGGTGGACGAAAGCCATTCGGCCCAGTCACGGCGCGTCTGCGTCGGTCTGGACAGCAATCGACTCGCAATGCTGCTGGCGATGCTTCACCGCCACACCGGTATCGCGACCTTTGACCAGGATGTGTTCGTAAATGTTGTTGGCGGGATCAAGGTTACCGAGACCGCAGCGGACCTAGCGTTATTGGCGGCAATTATCTCCAGCCTACGCGACAGGCCGTTAGGGAATGATCTGATCGTATTTGGTGAGGTCGGGTTGGCGGGTGAGGTGCGGCCGGTGCAACGTGGTCAGGACCGGCTAAAAGAGGCCGCCAAGTTGGGGTTCAAGCGGGCAATTATTCCTTACGCCAACCGCCCCAAGACGCCAATCAAGGGGCTTGAAGTTCATCCGGTGAAGCGCCTGTCAGAGGCGCTGGACGTAATCACCGGATAATTTATTTGTAATAGAACTGAAGGCGGGTACCAGCCACTTCGATAATGTCGCCGTTTTTCAACAACGCGCCACTGGCAGGGACCTGCCGACCATTCAGAGTCGGGTTCTCATCACTGCCACTTACCGGCGCCAGCGTGTAGCCTTCACTGCCCGCGGTAATAGTGCCCGCCTTCTTGCCGGTACGTCCCAGACTGGTTACCTGCTTGATCAGATCGATACGTTTGCCACTGTTGGCGCCACTGAGGACAAAGATTGCTCCTTTCCTGGTTTCCTGCTCCTGGGAGCCCTTGGCACTGGTCACCGCTTCCGCTGCGGGCGAGGGCATTGAGCCCGGGCCGATAATGACAGTTTTGGCAAAATCATTTTCAGAAGCGGGCAGCTCGCCATCACCAGAGTCGGCTACGTAAACCAGTTCGTGCTTGCCGATAACTACGGAGTCACCATTCTTGAGGTGATGTTTGGTGATTTTCTTGTTGTTGATCAGTGTACCGTTGGTGCTACCCAGGTCTTCAATGAAGGAGTCCTCACCGATGGTAAAGACATTGGCGTGTTCACCACTGACAGCGAGGTTATCGAGATGGATTTCCAGTCCCGGGCGCCGACCGATCTTCATATCGCCCTGGGCGATATCGATATGGTCTACAACTTCGTTATTAAATTTAAGAATGAATTTTGACATTTCTTGTTATCACTAAAACATGAATGTTTACCAAACCGGATACCTCACGGCCCACTGCACCGTTATTATAGGTCACCCGCCCAATTTGTTCCCAACATTAATTCCCGTCTTCCAGCACCCTGACGAGCACCACCGATACGTTATCCGGACCACCGGCTTGGTTTGCGACATCCACCAGCTTTTGTGAAGCCTCATCCAGATTTTCCAGATGCTCGGTCAATGTTTGCTGGATAGTATCGCTATCGACCACGTCGCTCAGGCCATCGGAGCAGAGAAGGTAGACGTCACCCGCCTTGTATTCATCCTGAACAAGATCAGCCTCGACACTGGCTTCGATCCCAAGCGCACGTGTCACAAGATTCTTGTTCATTGACGAGTTCGCTTCTTCCTGGGACATAAATCCACGTGTGACCAGTTCCTGGACCACCGAGTGATCCTTGGTGATCTGTTCAAAGCCACTGTCACGAAGCCGATACAGGCGGGAATCACCAACGTGTGCCGTGATGATCTTGCCGTCAACAAAATGACTCACCACGATGGTTGTTCCCATCCCGGCACATTCAGGCCGCTCCTGGGATAATTCAAATACTGCCGTGTTGGCCAGGTCAATTGCCTCGCGTAGATGGTCTTCCACTGAGTCACCTTTGTTGCGGGTATTGCTGTCGGAATAGAATTGCTTGATCATTTCTACCGCCATGCTGCTGGCAACTTCGCCTGCCTGGTGACCACCCATACCATCGGCAAGAATCGCGATACCCATATCAGGAAGGGTCGAGATCGAGTCCTCGTTGTTGATGCGCACCATCCCCTGATGCGTGATGCCATTCATTTCAAATTGCATAACGAATTACCCATTCCCCTCAATCGATATCAGGCAGCGACGTACCGCCTGCACGAATTGCTCACCGGTCTGGTAACGGTCGTCCGGTTCCTTTTGCAGTGCCTTGTCAATAATCGTACGAACACATGGTGGAACGTCTTCTCGAACCCGCATGATATTCGGATGTTTCTTGTTTGTAATCTGGTACATCAGTTCAGCCAGGGAGTCGCCGCCAAATGGCTGTTCACCACTGAGCATTTCAAACATGGTAACCCCGAGCGAGAACAAATCCGAGCGGCCGTCGACGCGCTTGCCCGAGAACTGTTCCGGCGACATATAGGACGGAGTACCCAATACCACGCCAGTACGGGTCTTGCTGGAATCGGTAATGCGGGCGATGCCAAAGTCGGTGACCTTGATGCTGTTGTCTTTCTCCATATACATGATGTTGGCGGGCTTGATATCGCGATGCACTACCCCGAGTTTGTGGGCATAATCCAGGGCATCGGCTACCTGCATAACGATCTGCAGTACCCAGGTGACCGGAAGCGGCTTCTTTCCCAGGATCTTTTCAGTCAGGTCCTTGCCTTCAAGGTATTCCATGGCGATGTAGGCCAAATCATGGTCCTCGCCGGCGTCATAAATTGTGACGATGTTGGGGTGGTTGAGTCGTCCAGCTGTTTCCGCCTCGCGAAAGAAACGTTCTTTCACTTGTTCCAGTTCGTTGCCCTCAAATTCAGCCGAGAGGTCAAGGGTTTTAATCGCAACAACACGATTGATCTTCGGGTCCTTGCCATAGTAGACCGTACCCATAGCACCACGACCCAGTTCACGCTCCACCTGGTAACGACCAAGCGTCGGATTTTCTGTAATTCCACCATCTACAATCAGTGTGCCGCCGGCATTGCCACCGCGAGCGCCCATAATGATGGTGCCTTCCATTTGCGCAACTCGTTGCTTCCGTTCCCTGGCATCGCGGAACTTGCGATTGTGCTGCAAGATATATTCATAGCACGATGCCGCCTTGTTGAAATGTCGTTTGCGTTCGAAGTCCAGCGCAAGGTTATAAAACAGCTCCAGCACGGAATCGTCCACCGGCAGTTTTCGAAATTTATCCAACGCCATGTCGAGTTGACCCTGGCTCTGGAAGGTGAGGCCGAGCATGCGGTTGGTTTGCGCGGAATCGCTGTCAGCAGACTCTTTCAGGTGTTCAGTGGTCAGGAAACGCCGCGTTGTTAGTACGATGTGTCCAAGAATCAGCAATAACGCCGGCGCGACCGTCTGTAACCATACCTTTTGGCTTACCATGGCGTACTGACCAGAAACCAGAAGTGCAAATAACACGATAAGCGTGAACAGGGCGCCAACGTTTGATCTGAACCGGGGCAATACGACGGCGAGATAAAATATGACAGCTAAAAACAGGAAGACCTCGATTACGATTGCTGTTGTCGGTCGCGTGTAATAGTCCTGGTTGAGAATCGAGGTGATGACGTTGGCAGTTAGCTCAGGATCCGACATATGCGGGTTAATCGGCGTGAGGTAGCGATGGCCAGCTTCCGTCGCGGTGAGTCCGACCAGTACAATCTTGTTGCGAAACGCGCGTAAAGACACCTTGCCATCACGAACATCCGCAAATGAATACTGAACGAATGGCGGCGTGTCGTTAGCCGGCGAGTAAAAGCCGTGGTAGAACCGCAAGTTCTCGTCGGTCCGGACAAACAACCTGCCCAGACCCACTCCTGCGCCAAGTTTCAGATCAATACGGCTGGTACGAATATTCTGGCTGCTAGCCGCCATCAGTAGCGCCATTGACGGGTAGTACTGGCCAAAATATTCATAAACCAGCGACTCGTTACGCACACCGCCGTCCACATCGCGAGTGCGATTCAAGTGGCCAATGCCCGCTGCTTTTGATCCGAATTCAGCAATCGGGTAGGTTGCCGCGGTCGTGCTGACGGGAAGGTCCTGATTGTCGTCGGAGTCGTAAATACTGGTTAGGCGATTCTCTTTTATATAGGAGGGCAGTCGACCAGAGGGGTTGCCTTCCGGAACCCCGATTTCGAATTCCATCGGCAGAAACACATTACCACCACGGGCAATCAGGCTCGCCAGTTGCCGATCCACATCCATTTCTTGCTGAGCGGCCCACAACTTACCTTTGATTACGTTAATCTTTTTTCGAGTGGATCGTGGAAACGAGTTGCTGGATATGTATTTACGTATGTCCCGCACCCGATCCAACCCAACATTGGACT
This sequence comes from Acidiferrobacterales bacterium, assembly GCA_022340825.1. Taxonomy (GTDB): domain Bacteria; phylum Pseudomonadota; class Gammaproteobacteria; order Acidiferrobacterales; family JAJDNE01; genus JAJDNE01. The sequence goes on from JAJDNE010000026.1 coordinate 13,531, forward strand.
GCGCATCCTCCAGCGGGACTTGTAGACCGACAACCTTGGCACGTGCACGACGCATTTTGTCGACCATGTTCGCCAACTCGGCACGCGACCACGGCCAGCGGCCGATGCGCTCTATGCTGGCATCGTCAATGGCGATGATGGCAATGCGATCAGCATCACCAGGATTTCGATTGGTGAGACTGACACCGGTGTCATACGCCACGCGCTCCATCTTTTCCAGAATTGGAGCGCCACTTAGTGTAGCGACGATATAAACCAGTGAAATGGCGAGCGCTAGCGCCCAGTCTTTTTTGAGGAGCCCCCAGTTCAAACAATCAGCCTCTGGATTTTATGATTATGTCGTGATCACCGCGCCCTGGCGGTGGCTAGCGACCCACAGTGTAAACAAGAACTTATACTCTTTATAGCAGGCAGTTTCGCAAGTTTCAGCTTAAAAGCCCCTCGAGGGTACGGGAATAGACGCGGGACAGGCGGTCCAGGTCGTCGACCTTCACGCATTCGTTGATCTGGTGAATAGTGGCATTCAACGGGCCCAGTTCCACCACTTCAGCGCCGGTGGGGGCAATAAATCGCCCGTCAGACGTGCCGCCACTGGTTGAGAGGGTGGTTTTTACTCCCAATTCGGTCTCGATAGCGGCCGTGACAGCCTCCACAAGGCGCCCCTTAGGCGTTAGGAAGGGGAGTCCGGAAAGGCGCCAGTTAAGGTCAAAATCAAGGCTGTAGGACTTCAAAAGAGACTCGACCCGTCGCTTCAGGTGCTCGTCCGTTACTTCCGTGCAATAACGGAAGTTGAAATCGATCGTCACCGCGCCGGGGATGACATTTTCAGCGCCAGTGCCACCGTGGATGTTGGAAATCTGGAAGGTAGTCGCAGGAAAATACTCGTTACCGTCGTCCCAGACGGTGGCTGCCAGTTCCGTTAGCGCCGGCATCACCAGATGGATCGGGTTACGCGCAAGATGGGGGTAAGCGACGTGGCCTTGCTTGCCATGCACTACGAGCTTGCCGTTGAGTGAACCGCGCCGGCCATTTTTGATGGTATCGCCCATCACCTCGCTGGATGACGGTTCGCCAACAATACAGTAGTCAATCTTGATCTGCTGGCGCTCCAGCCACTCAACCACCTTGACGGTACCATTAATAGACGGACCTTCTTCGTCGGACGTAATCAACAGGCCGATGGAGCCCTTGTGATCAGGGTGTACAGCAACAAATTCTTCAATCGCGGTGATGAATGCCGCGAGTGACGATTTCATGTCCGCCGCGCCACGACCATAGAGCATGCCGTCGACTACGGTAGGGTCAAACGGGTCGGCGTCCCACTGGTCCAATGGGCCGGTTGGAACCACGTCGGTGTGTCCGGCAAATACGACCAGCGGGCCGCTGCTACCGCGCCGTGCCCAGAAGTTGTCCACGTCATCAAAGCGCAGGCGCTCGACCTCGAAGCCAATAGCTTCCAGTCGACTGATCATCAAGTCCTGGCAGCCATTGTCTTCCGGCGTCACGGAAGGCCGTCGGATAAGTTGCTTGGCCAGTTCGAGGGTGCTATTGCTCACAGCGCTAATTAAATGTCGCGCAGCAGTTCGTTGATGCCAACCTTGCCGCGGGTCTTTTCATCGACCTTCTTGACGATCACTGCACAGTACAAGCTGTAGGTACCATCCTTGGACGGCAGGTTTCCGGAAACAACAACGGAACCGGCTGGTACCCGGCCGTACATCACTTCGCCGGTTTCGCGATCGTAAATCTTGGTGCTCTGGCCGATGTAGACGCCCATGGAAATCACCGAACCTTCCTCCACGACCACACCTTCAACAACTTCCGAACGCGCGCCGATAAAGCAGTTGTCTTCAATGATGGTGGGCGCCGCCTGGATTGGTTCGAGTACGCCGCCAATACCGACGCCGCCGGAGAGATGCACATTCTTGCCAATCTGGGCACAGGAACCGACCGTGGCCCAGGTATCAACCATGGTGCCCTCGTCGACATAACCGCCGATATTGACGTAACTGGGCATCAGCACCGCACCGGGAGCGATATAGGCACCCTTGCGCACGGACGCTGGTGGTACCACGCGGAAGCCGCCCTCACGGAAAGAGCGCGAGTTGTAGTCGGCAAACTTTGACGGCACCTTGTCCCAGTAGTTGGTAAAGCCACCCTTGATAAAGCTGTTGTCTTCGATACGGAAGTAGAGCAACACGGCCTTCTTCAACCATTCGTTCACCACCCAGTCGCCGCCTTTCTTTTCAGCAACGCGCGCCTGGCCGGTATCAAGCAGGTCGATGGCCTCCATCACGGCATCTTTTACCTGCGCATCAGCGTTGCGAGGAGTGATTTCGGCGCGACGCTCAAATGCGTCTTCAATAATGGTTTGTATATTACTCATTGCTCTTGTCCTGAATTACTCAATTATTAATTTATGAAATCTGTTCACAGTATCGTTGTACACGCTGTGCGGCATCAACGCATTCATCCAGCGGCGCTACCAGCGCCATGCGCACGTGGTGACTGCCAGGATTGATGCCCTGGGCGTCGCGCGAGAGATAGCTGCCGGGCAACACGGTGACATTCTCGCCTGCATAGAGCCCGCGGGCAAAGTCTTCATCGGAGATATCGACCTTCGGCCACAGGTAAAAACCGGCATCAGGTCGGGTCGCGCCCATCACTGGCCCAAGAATATCCAGCACCGCATCGAACTTGGCCCGATATTGTGCCCGATTTTGTGCCACGTGTGTTTCATCATTCCAGGCGACAACGCTGGCCAGTTGTGCTGTGTTAGAGAGTGTCGCGCCGTGATAGGTGCGGTACTTGAGATAACTTGCCATCAGCTCGCCATCGCCGGCGACGAATCCGGAGCGCAGGCCGGGCAGGTTGGAGCGCTTGGAAAGGCTGTGGAACACCAGGCAGCGGCGATAGTCGGCAATGCCGAGGTTGCTCGCGACCTCTAGCAGCCCGACCGGCGGCGTGGCTTCATCGAAATAGATTTCCGAATAACACTCGTCCGAGGCGACAATAAAATCATGCTTCTCCGCCAGCTCGAGCACGCCTCGGTAGTCATCTGCGTCGAGTACCGCACCCGCTGGGTTGCCAGGGCTGCAAACATAGACCAGCGCGGTACGATCAAGAACTTCCGACGGCACGCTGGAAAAATCCATGCGGTAGCCGTTCTCGGCGGTGGTGTTCAGGTAATAAGGCTCAGCACCGGCGAGCAGGGCGGCGCCTTCGTAAATCTGGTAAAACGGGTTGGGCATGATTACTACCGGCGTATGCGCGGCAGTGCTGTCGACGACCGCCTGTGCAATCGAGAATAATGCCTCGCGGCTACCACTTACCGGTAATACATGGCGCTCCGGATCCAGAGACTCTGGCACCAGCCTGAATCGCTTTTGCAGCCACGCGGCAATCGCCTGTCTTAACCCGGGCAGGCCCTTGGTCGATGGGTAGGCGGAGAGCTGGTCCAGGTTCTTGCGAATGGCGGCCAGCACGATCTCCGGTGCCGGGTGCTTGGGTTCGCCAACGGACCACTTAATTGGGCTTTTGTCGGTTGGTGCCTTGAGCTCGGCGAACAGCCGCGCCAGTTTCTGGAACGGGTAATCGTGGAGCAGCGCGAGCCTGGGATTCATCGGATTATTGTCTTGTTATAAAGCGGCGGGATTATACGGCAGGGAATTATGGCGTCCAAATCAGGGGTTTCGGGGTTGGTAATACTGGCGCTTTTGGCCGGCGCCACCATGTGGGGCGTGGTCTGGTACCCGATGCGCCTGCTGGAGACGGCGGGGCTATCCGGCCCCTGGCTGACCTTGCTGCTCTACCTGGCATCGAGTATCGCGGGTATCCCGCTGGCATGGCGCCACCGCCAGTGGTTGCTGCAGCGGCCCGGCTTGCTGCTCGCCATCTCGCTATCGGTTGGCTGGACCAACCTGTCCTTTATCCTCGCAATCCTCGATGGCAACGTCATGCGGGTGTTGTTGCTGTTCTACCTGTCACCGGTATGGGCCGTGGTGCTGGGCTGGCTATTTCTCAAGGAGCACATCAGTGGCTACACGGTCGCCATTCTGGTGATTGCTGTTATCGGGGCGCTGCTGATGCTGTGGCACCCGGACGATGCGTGTCCGTGGCCGCGCGACCGCACCGACTGGCTGGCATTGAGTTCCGGTTTTGCCTTTGCGGTGTCGAATATTTTTGTTCGTCACGGGGAGGACGTGCCGGTCTCGGTGAAATCATTGGTGTCCTGGCTCGGCGTCACAATTCTTGCCGGGTTGCTGATTCTCTTCGGTAGCGCAACAGTGCCAGTCATCGCGCCGAATATTTTGCTCGGCGTAGTTGCGCTGGCGGTGGTCGGCATGGTGGTGATGACATTACTGGTGCAATACGGAGTTTCCAACATGCCGGTACATCGGTCTGCAATTATTTTGTTGTTTGAGCTAGTCGCTGGTGCGGTTTCGCAGCAATTACTAACGGATGAAGTGCTGACGTCTGCAGAGTGGATAGGGGGCTTGCTGGTGGTTGCGGCCGCCGCCGCCATGGCGATGAGAGAGAAATATGTCTCCTAGTGACCGCCGTCAACCATTAGAGGAGAATGTTACCAGACGATTCTTAGACTATTTTCCTAGCATTTTGGGTTGTTAACAGACGTTAAGAGTTATTTTGAAAGCTCAGCAATTCTTTCATCGAATCGTTTTGACCATTTCGATTTTTTGTACTTCTTTTTTAATGTCTTGACGGCGTTTAGCTCAATGGCGTCATTTTTCTGGAATGAAAACGATGATCCAACACGTTTCAGACTCAGTTCAGCCTCGACATCCAGCTTTCCAAAGTAACCGATGTCCCCGGGTTTTATTTCAATTGCATATTGCTTTTGCAACGCCAGGTCCGGTTGCAGGTTTAGTTCCTTTTTGCCGGGTTGTGCGTTTACCTCAGTAAGTACATACCGCCCAGGCCCCATTTTGGAAAAGACTACCATGCCCTTGTGCGCGGAGATTTTGAAAGATCGGTTGTCTTTTGGGCGGCTAACAGTAGCAGCAGTAATCGGTGTGCGCTTTACCCGACCAAACAGGTCTTTGAAATACAATTCACCCTCTAGTACGAGCAATGCAGAATCAGTCGGGTTACCGAATAGCGGTAGTTTAAAAAACGCGTATGCGTTGAAAGAAATCAGTACTAGCAAGGTAAAAGCTATCTGTTTGGTGCGCATGCCGGCTTATCCCAAAATTCATTCCATTGTTTAAAGCATAGACGAGCCTCTTACTTGCGCGAGCCAAAAATTGCGCTGCCAACCCTGACCATGGTCGCACCCTCGGCAATGGCTTGTTCCATGTCGTTGGTCATACCCATAGACAGCTGGTCAAAATTGGTCAATCCAAATTGCCCGCGTGTTGTCTCGAGCAGTTTTCGTAAATCGCCGAAGCACTGGCGCAGCGCAGTTTCGTTTCCGCCGTGGGGGCCAATAGTCATCAAGCCGCGAAGATTCAAACCATTCAGCCTGGATTCCAGCAATTGTTCGACGAGTGGAGACAGTCCTTCAACGGAAACACCTGACTTCGCCGGATCGTTGACAACATTCACCTGGATCAGGGCGTCAATTCTAGTACCAAGTTCGACTGCCTTGTTCGAGACGCGTGCGGCGATATCGATACGGTTGAGTGTATGCCACCACCGAAAATTTCCGGGCAGGTGTTTGGTCTTGTTGGATTGCAGCGGCCCTATGTAGTGCCACTGAACCCCGGGAGTTTTCACTGCCGGTATCTTTTGAAGCGCTTCCTGAATCTGGTTCTCACCAAAATTCAGTTGCCCGGCATCGATGGCGGCACGTATCGATTCAACCGGGTGGGTTTTGGAGATTGCGATCAGCCGAACGTCGCTTGGCTGGCGATTGTAGAGTTCGCAGGCTGTCGCGATTCGCTCACGTACTGTCGTAAGACTATCGGCAATACTGGCTAACGAAGAACGTTTGATGTGTGTCCCGGCCATGGGCCGAGTCTACTAATCAGGAGCGATCTGCGCCAATGCGCGTGGCTTTGACTGTGGTAGCGGTTTGTTGACGTTGAAGGAATGCCGCGGGGTCGATGTGATGACGATTCTTCAACACTTCGAAATGCAGATGGGGCCCTGTGGATCGACCGGTTAATCCGACACGGGCAATAGGTTGGCCCCTTGTGACTCGATCACCGAGCGCAACAAGCACTTCACCAGCGTGCGCATAGCGCGTGCTGAAACCCTGACCGTGATTGATTTCTACCATTATGCCGTAGCCGGATCTTTTTCCAGCATAGGTCACTACGCCTTCGCCCATGGCTGCGATAGTCGAACGCAGCGGGCTGGCGATATCGACACCTTGATGCATTGATGTGCGACCGGTAAATGGATCTGCCCGCAGGCCAAAGTTTGAAGAAACCCAGCCTCCCTTAACCGGCCAGCCCGATGGAGTGATTGCGGTCCGTGTATTGGTATTGATTAGTACCGCCTGTAGCGCACTCAATTGTTCGGTTTGCCTGGCGACCTGGAGGTCCAGAGTTTTCAGAAGGCCGAAGAGATCACTTTCGGCTGCTGTCGCGACGGGTTCCGCTGGGCCGCCGACGCCCGGCCTTTTGCTAAAGTCGAATTCCTTGGTATCGATGCCAGCCATTTGTGTCAGTCGACCGCCGAGGGCGTCGAGGCGCATCACTTGCGCCTGGAGCTGGCCCATACGCTGGGCCAAGGCGTTCATGTGAGTCTCGGTGCGCCGTTTGGCCTTGTCGATTTCCAGCCGTTGCGCCGCCAGCAGTGCCTGTTGCTGCTGGATGCGTTCAATCTGTGCAGCAGGCGTGCCTTGGCCGAGCATTTCAACTATCTGGTACGTTACGGTGGTGAGTAGGGCAGGCATAACCACCACGGCGACCAGCCCCATCGCCAGGAGGTGGCGATGACTGAAGCTCGCGACGCGGCCCTTTCTTATGCCTTCAGGAACAAGGATAATGTTCATATTCAGAGGTATAGACGCTAAATTGACTAAACGCCATCAAAATAGTGCCCTAGGGGTATAAATCACGCGATGACCGGAAGCAGGCCAAGATCAATCCAGAGCTATATTAGTGGTGAAGCCGCTGCCAGGGCCCGGCAGGCGGAATTGTTGCGTAAACAGTTCGGCCCGCTGTGGGAGCAGGTGGTGGGCCTGGATCTGGCAAAACATAGCTACGCCGTCAGACTGGAAGGCCGTTGTCTGCTGATTCATGCTGACGGTTCGCTGTGGGCTAACCAGATTCGCCACCGCTATGGCGAGTATGTGGCGAAACTGCAGCAGTTTCCCGAACTGAGACAACTGGCAGAATTACGGGTTCGGGTTGTCCCTGCTAGCCAGGTGACCCGACCCAAGGCGGCACGGTCTGCCCGGCCACAGCTATCCCGGGGCGCTGGTGAGGTGATCGAAGGGGTAGCGCAGGGCATTGAAGACGATGCGTTACGAGAGGCGTTGTTGCGCCTGAGCCGTCGGGCAAAGTAGAGCCGTCACACTTAAATAATGAGCTGAACCAGGTTGAGCCGAAGTATGTATCGTTTCCTGAATATTGGTCTTTATCCTCTAGTGATTTTGCTTGTCGGCGCTGGCGTGCTGTTTTCTTCCGTGGCGCGCGCCGATGCAGCCCCATTTCCGGAAGAGCTACGCATCTCCGCGGTAGGCGACATCATGCTCGACGGTACGGCACGCCCGGAAATGGAGAAGAACGGATATAACTATGCCTTCGAAGGTACTCGCGAGTTACTGAAGCAATCACATATCGTCGTTGGCAATCTCGAAGGTCCGTTAACCGAGCGCGGAAAAAAGGAAGCGGACAAGAAATATATTTTCCGTTCACCGCCAGACAAGGTAGCCAAGGCATTGCGTTATGCCGGCTTTGATGTGGTTTCCCTCGCCAACAATCACAGCCTCGACTATGGCCAGGTGGGCATGGAGGATTCCATCGATAGTCTCGCCCGGTACGGTATTCGTCACATGGGCGCGGGCAATAATTCGAAAGAGGCCAGGGCGCCGACATTTGTACCGGTTGGCAACCAGATGGTCGCGTTTCTCGCGTACTCGCTAACCTTTCCGGAAAGCTACTGGGCAACCAGCAAACAAGCCGGAACCGCATTTGGTCACGAGGCGCATGTTGTCGCAGACGTAAAACGCGCACGCGCGGTTGCCGATGTCGTCGTGGTTTCGTTCCACTGGGGACAGGAAAGCAAAACCGAATTACGCGAATACCAGACGCGACTCGGTCGGGCTGCCATCGACGCCGGTGCACAAGCAGTCATTGGCCATCATCCACATATTCTGCAGGGTGTTGAACGCTACAAAGACGGTGTCATTCTTTACAGTCTCGGCAACTACACGTTCGGCTCCTTCAGCGAGAAGGCGCGCGTCAGTGCCATTGCTCAGTTGTACTTCAACGGATCACGGCTGAACAAGGTACGCATGACGCCTATCAACGTACTCAACACCGAAGTTCTGTTTCAACCGCAGCCGTTGAAGGGCGACGCCGCCGATGCGGTGGTTGGCCAATTGCAGGAACTTGCCAGCATCCAGGGAACAACGCTTCGCAATGTAAAGGGTGTTGCTGAACTGGATATGTCGACCTCGGTTGCGAACGCACGCGCGGCGAAGACAGCACTGGCTGAGTAATGATTCGACCCCTGGAGCTCTTCATTGGCCTGCGTTATACGAGGGCCAGGCGCAGCAATCATTTCATCTCGTTTATTTCATTAATGGCCGCGATTGGTATCGTGCTTGGTGTTACTGCATTGATCACGGTGCTTTCAGTGATGAACGGCTTTGGCAATGATCTGCGAAGCCGCATGCTGGGTGCGGTATCACACGTTACCGTCACCGCTGATCGCGGTGCATTACGGGACTGGTCGGCAGTGCTGGATCAGGCTAACAGCATGCAGGGCGTTGAGGGTGCAGCACCGTATGTAGAAGGACAGGGCATGCTGGTCTCGGATAGTTCATCACGCGGTGCCATGGTACGAGGCATTGACCCGGTGGCCGAAACCCGTGTTGCCCGTTTCCAACAGAAAATGACCTCTGGTTCTCTCGACAACCTGAAGCCCGGCGAGTACGGCATCATTATTGGTTCAGAAATTGCGTGGCGCCTGGGGCTTGAGATGGGTTCATCGGTATCGGTGTTGTCATCACGCGCCCAGATAACGCCAGCGGGAATCCTGCCTCGATACAAGCGTTTTCATGTAGTTGGAATCTTCGAGATGGGAATCAGTGATTATGACGGTAGCCTCGCACTGATTCATATTGATGATGCGCGGCGCCTGTACCAGACGGGCACCGGCGTCACCGGTATCCGGATGCAACTGGCGGACCTGTTTTTCGCTCCGGCGATGGCCGCCGAACTGCAGTCAAAACTGGGTGACCATTATGTAGTCAATGACTGGACTCGCGAAAACGCGAGTTTCTTTCGCGCGCTGCGCATTGAAAAGACTGCAATGTTTATTATCATGATGCTCGCAATCGCTGTCGCCGCATTCAATATCGTTTCCATGCTGGTCATGCTCGTCACCGACAAAGAAGGCGATATAGCTATCCTGCGTACAGTGGGAATGAGTCCGGGTAGTGTCATGGGCGTGTTCATGATCCATGGCGCGATTCTGGGCGTGTTCGGTACGATCGCGGGTGCGAGTGCCGGCGTGCTGCTGACGCTTAATATCGATAGCGTGGTGAGGTTCTTCGAAAGCGTCTTTCAGGCACAACTGTTTACTGCTGATATTTATTACAACACCGCACTGAACCCGGAACTCCGCTGGGCCGACGTCACCGTGATCACCATTTCGTCATTGCTGCTCACTATTAGCGCCACGTTATATCCGGCCAGGCGCGCGGCAAGTATTAACCCGGCGCAGGCACTTCACTATGAATAACTGGTTATACATTCCTTCGGTCGATTATGGCGAGAGGGATCCCGCAGAATGATTCGTCCGCTGGAGCTCTATGTTGGTCTGCGTTACATGCGCGCCAGGCGTAGCAATCATTTTGTTTCGTTTATCTCATTGATGGCAACGATGGGAATCGTGCTCGGTGTCGCGGCGCTGATCGTCGTACTATCAGTCATGAACGGATTTGGCACCGAACTGCGTGGTCGTATCCTGGACGTGGTGTCGCACGTCACGATCGCCGAGGGCTGGAGTGGCCTGCGCGACTGGGAACAGGCGGACCGCATCGTCAGCGCCCAGCCGCACGTGCTGGCTACAGCACCGTACATCGAGGGGCAAGGGATGTTATTGCGTGGCCGCAGTGCCAGCGGTGTCGCCGTTCGCGGTGTTCTACCCGAACGCGAGCAATCGGTTTCGGAAATCGCCTCTAAAATCCAGGCGGGCCGTCTTTCTGCACTCACCTCAGATGGCAAAGGTATTATCCTGGGTACAGCGTTGGCGAAGAAGATCGGCGTGAAACCCGGAGATCACCTGGCGCTGGTGGCGCAAAAGGGTGGGAGCGAACAATTGTCGCCCAACCTGCTCCGCCTTACTGTAGTGGGTCTATTCGAGCTTGGCATGTACCAGTACGACAGCACAATGGTCCTGATTCACCTGAACGATGCGCGCCAACTATTTCGATCTGGTGAAGAGGTGACCGGTTTGCGAATCAAGTTGGACAACGGTGAACTTGCGCCACTGGTAGGTCAACAGCTGAGTGAAGTGCTGGGGCCACACTATCGGGCGAGAGACTGGACACAGCAGCACAGAAATTTCTTCATAGCTCTCCAGGACCAGAAACGGATTCTTTTTATTGTGTTGATGATGATTGTCGCCGTTGCTGCCTTTAACATCGTCTCTACGCTGATTATGATGGTGACCGACAAGCGCGCCGACATTGCCATCATGCAGACACTGGGTTTTAGTACCAGCAGCATTACCTCCATTTTTATTATCCAGGGAACGCTACTGGCATTGGTGGGCACACTAACCGGAGCTGTCATTGGTGTACTGCTGGCCTGGAACGTCGAAACCCTCGTTGCAGGTGTCGAACATCTAATGGGTTTCCATTTTTTAGCTGCCGACATCTACCCGATGACCGATCTACCCGCGGAAGTAGTCTGGAGTGACGTCGGTATGATTGTTGGTATAACCATATTACTGGGCATTGTCGCTACCATTTACCCGGCCTGGCGCGCGTCCCGGGTGCAACCTGCCGAGGCACTTCGATACGAATGAGTGACAACAATAAAAACATCATACGAGCGACCGGGCTCAGTAAAATCTACGATGACGGCAAACTGAATGTCGAGGTGCTGAAGGATGTCTACCTGCGGGTCGAGAAGGGTGAGCGCATCGCCATCGTTGGGTCTTCGGGCAGCGGTAAAAGCACCTTGTTGCATTTACTAGGCGGGCTCGACACGCCTAGCGGCGGGTTGGTCGAGCTCGATGGCGAGGATTTGTCCAAACTCAGCAATAGAGAACGCGGCAAGTTGCGCAACCGCGCGCTCGGGTTTGTTTACCAGTTCCACCACTTGCTACCAGAGTTCACCGCGCTGGAAAATGTATCGATGCCACTCATGGTTCGTCGTTTGCCAACGGAGCAGGTGCTGACCCCGGCGCGCGAGATGCTTGCGCGAGTCGGGCTGGAAGACCGAATGAACCACAAGCCAGCCGAACTCTCCGGCGGCGAACGTCAACGCGTCGCAGTAGCGCGCGCGATGGTTACGCACCCGTTATGCGTACTGGCCGACGAACCCACCGGCAATCTTGATCGCCGTACAGCAGAGTCCGTTTACGAGTTGATGCTTGAGTTGAATCGTGAACTGCAGACCAGTTTTGTCATCGTGACTCACGACATGGTGCTTGCGTCAGAAATGGACCGTGTACTGAAACTGGAAGATGGCGTGCTTAAAGAGTCTTCTGTTTAGCCGCCAGTCGACGATCCTTCCGCGCCTGCCACGCCCTCACCACTTGCCATCGCCACAAGGCGCGAATTGCCCCATAACCCAACGCACCCAGCGCCGCGCCAACGACAACGCAGCCTAGCAGGAAAGGCTGCCAGTCATGCAGGAACTGCTGCCAGAACCACTCTAAAGTAAAGGCGAACGTGAACGGCTCGGGTGGCGTTTGCAGGATCCAGTTGCCGAGCTTGTAACAGAAATAAAACAGCGGCGGCATGGTAACCGGATTGCTGACCCACACCAGCGTAACGGATATCGGCAGATTCGCGCGGAACCAGATTGCCAGTAATGCTGCCGGCAACATCTGAAACGGCGTCGGCATACACGCCATGAACAGGCCTATGGCAAAGGCAGTTGAAACGGAATGGCGATTCAAATGCCACAGGTTGGCGTCATGCAGCAGCCTGCCGAATATTTTCAGATGCCTGTGATTGCGGATAATATGCACATCCGGCATATACCGCTTGATAAACTTGCGTGCCATTCTCTGCTGGTTCCTGTGCTCTTGTTTGACCCATCTTGAACGTGGGCTTGTGTACCTAAACGATAATATATAGCCTAGGTTACAACTGTACTAGCGTCGGCATGGAGGCTGACCTTGCTACCTTGCTCACTGTCATTCCTGGCTGGAATCCTTCTAATTCTGCAATTTCCCCAGCTACCATCGAACTGGTGGGGGTTGCTGATCGCGCCTGCGATTACCGTTGCCTGGTATCGACCATCATTGCTACCGGCGGTCTTTTTTCTAGCCGGAATTTTCTGGGTCACGGCATGTGCCGATGCAAGGCTACAGGATCGCCTGTCGGTGAATCTGGAAGGCAGGGATCTGGTGTTACAAGGCGTCGTTGACTCTATTCCAAGAAGTACCGTGCACGGGAGCCGGTTTGTTTTTGTGGTGGAGTCCTCTGGGAAAATTGCTACCACCGACCAGGTTCCGAGTCGAATTCAGTTGAGCCTGTATCGGTCAGCACTACGACCGGCAATTGGCGAACGTTGGAGATTTACCGTACGTCTCAAGCGCCCCCACGGATTTCAGAATCCCGGCGGATTTGATTACGAGGCTTACCTGTTCCAGCGAGGTATCGGCGCCAAGGGCTATGTTCGGCACGGAATTAAACTCGGTCAGGCAGATCACTACCTGCTGGGTCGTCTACGCAATCGGGTAGCAGACAGGTTTAGGGATAACTTGTCAGACAACAGGTTCGCGGGGGTTGTGACGGCACTAGCGGTCGGATCCCGAAACGATATCAGTGCCGAACAGTGGGAAGTATTTCGCGCCACGGGCACCAGTCACCTGATGGCAATTTCGGGATTGCATATTGGTATGGTCGCGGCCATTGGCTTTTTTTTGTTCCGCTGGCTCTGGTCGCTGCCTGGAACGACAGTGCTGACATTACCCGCCCCGGTCGCCGGGGCAATCGGTGCTGTTTTGTTTGGTACGCTCTATTCGGCAATGGCAGGATTTTCCGTCCCTACTCAACGCGCGTTGGTGATGCTGGTGGTCGTGATGACCGCCCTTG
>JAJDNE010000042.1 GCA_022340825.1 Acidiferrobacterales bacterium
ATTTCTGGGTATTGTTTTTCGCCTACCTGATTATGGCGCCGATCTCGGTGATCTGGGCCGCGCAGCTATATGCTGGTTTCGTTCCTCACCCGGTCGACTGGTTTCGTATCAGCATGGTTGCCCTGATCGTATCCATTATTGTTGGCCTGCCCATTTTCTTTTTGATTCTTGATTTATTCGGGCGTGCGTTGACCGGTGTGCCGCTTAAGCGGCCGCACGTGACGGTGCGCACCAAGGTATTCCTCATTGGCGCACTGGTACCGCTGCTGATCGATACCATGCTCGTGCAGTACTACTGGAGCCGTACCGGATTCTTTACGGCAGAGACCTTTGTTGTCTGGCTGTTCCTCGAGTTGCTGGCCATCGGTGGCAGCCTGATTTTCGTCCGGAGCTTTGGCCAGTCGCTGGCCCCGCTGGAAACCATTGTCGGTGGCAAACGTTCCTTTCATGATCTCGATCTCGAGGCACTGCAGTCCCAGTCGACTGATGAGATCGGCGTGCTCACCACTGCCTACCGTGACCTGTTGAACCACTTGCAGGTGCAGGGCGAGATGCTTGAGCTCAATAACCAGCTGTTGCGCAAAACGGGCAACTCTCCGTCGATGGAAAAGGTTGCCAATACTGTCATTTCCCTTGCCGATCGTGCCATCCAGGGAGATAGCAGCTTTCTCATCTTGCACGAGCCGGGGACAGAAAACCTCTTCTGCGTGGCGGAATCCGGAAAGGAATACCGGTCTGATGGTCATTTTCGGATCGCGATGAATGAAGATTCGCTAGCAATCCTTGCATTCAGCCAGGACAAGACATTTGCCATTGCCGATGTGCAGACCGATCCTCGCTGCAGCCCCCGGTTGCGGCAGCGGTTTAATATCCAGTCTGCCCTGGCAACGCCCCTGCGACTCGAGGGCAGACCAATTGGTGTACTCATGGTTACCAGTCGTAAAACGCGGCGGGATTATTCAGAGCGCGATGAAGCAGTGCTCCAGGGACTGGCACGTGAAACAGCTCTGGCGATTAACACGCAGCGCCTGAATGAACGTCATGCGGCCAGCGAAATCGAACGTCGGGAAAAAGAAGCGCTGATCGAGCTCCTGATGAATTCTACTGAAGAGGCAATATTCGGTGTTGATACCGATGGCGTTTGTATTTTTGTCAACCGCGCTTGTGTCGAAATGCTGGGCTATGACAACGAATCGGAATTGCTGGATAAGAGTATCCATGAGTTGATACATCACACTCGTGCAGACGGCTCTCACTATCCCAAGGCCGAGTGCTCGGTGCGACGAGCTACGCTGGCACAAACCAGCGCGCATCGGGATGACGAGGTTCATTGGCGCAAGGATGGCACTAGTTTCCCGGTTGAATACTGGTCGCGACCCATTCGCAAAGACGGGGAAATCGTTGGCACCGTCGTGACCTTCATTGATATCACCGAGCGTCAGTTGGCAGAAAAATATCTACGCGAGAGCGAGATAAGCCTGCGGGAAAGCAAGGAGCAACTCAACAGGGTGATAAACAGTGCTGCGATCGTTCTGTTTGCCATCGATCGTGAAGGCGTATTTATTATCTCCGAAGGTCATGGTTTGAAATCTCTGGGGCTGGTTCCCGGACAGGTAGTGGGGCGTTCGGTGATGGAAGTCTATGCAGACGTACCCGAAATCCTCTCTGATATTGAGCGCGCGCTGAAAGGTGAAGAATTTGTTTCCGAGTCAACTGTCGGAGATATTATTTTTGAGGTGAATTATTCACCGCTTTACAACGAAGACGGTCAACTGGCGGGGACCATGGGCGTGGCTGTCAATGTGACCGAACGCATCAAGGCGCAGCAGGAGTTGGAGCAGAGTAACGAGCGCCTGGAACTGGCGATTGATGCGGGTGATATCGGGATTTGGGAGTGGGACCTGGATACAGGTCGCGTAGACTGGTCGGAAAATGTAGAGAGTATATTCGGACTCGAACAGGGAGAATTCGAGGGAACGCTTGCGGATTATAACAAGCGCGTTTTTCCGGATGACATCGAGATGCTCGGTCAAGCCATCTCGAATGCACTGGAAAAGGATATGCCGTTTTTCGTGGAGCATCGGATCTTCAGGGGCGATGGCTCGCTTGGCTGGATTTACGGGCAGGCCAAGGTAAAACGCGACGATGCAGGAAAACCGCTAGGCATGATCGGCGTGGTGGCTGACATCACTGACCGTAAGACGGCGGAAGAACAGATTCGCCTTCACCAGGAACACCTTGAGGAGCTTGTTGACGAGAGGACAACCGAATTACGTGCTGTTAACAAGGAGCTCGAGGCGTTCTCGTACTCGGTGTCCCACGACTTACGTGCACCGCTACGTAGTATCGACGGATTCAGCCTCGCACTGCTGGAAGATTATGCAGACAAGCTGAATGAAAACGGCCGCGACTACCTGAATCGCGTCCGCAATAGTGCCCAGCGAATGTCTGCGCTAATCGATGATCTCCTGGAGTTGTCTCGTGTCACCCGTTCAGAGATTAAACGCGAGACTGTCGATTTGTCGGGACTCGCTCTCGACGTTTTCCAGGAACTCGCGTCTTCAGAACCGGCACGCAAGGTAGCGACGCGGGTTGAAAATGGAATAACCGCTGTTGGCGATGCGCGATTGCTAAAAGTGGTGCTGGACAATTTGATTGGTAACGCTTGGAAGTACACGGGCAGGAATGACAACGCAAAAATTGAGTTTGGGGTGGTTGAGAAGGACGGACTTGTCTCATACTTTGTGAAAGACAACGGTGCGGGATTTGATATGAAATATGCTGATAAACTGTTTGGCGCTTTTCAGCGTCTGCACAAGGCAGAAGAATTTCCGGGGACCGGCATTGGCCTGGCAACTGTGCAGCGCATTGTTCATCGTCATGGTGGACACGTTTGGGCAGAAGCTGCGCCAGGTAACGGAGCAATATTCTATTTCAGTCTGAATACGAGCGGCGGAGGAGACGATGGAAAATAGGAAAATACTACTGGTCGAGGACAATCCTGACGATGAGGCCCTGACGCTCAGGGCGCTGAAAAAAAACAATATTGCCAACGAAGTTGTCATTACGCGCGACGGCGTCGAGGCGCTTGACTACCTGTTCGGGGAGGGTGCGCACCAGGGCCGGGATCTTGCGGATCAACCACAAGTAATATTACTGGACCTGAAGTTGCCAAAGGTCGATGGATTGGAGGTGTTGAAACGCATTCGTCAAGACGACCGAACCCGGAGACTGCCGGTAGTTATTCTCACGACCTCGAACGAAGACAGCGACATTGTTAGCAGTTACGACCTGGGCGCCAATAGTTACATTCGCAAGCCGGTGGATTTCGACCAGTTTATGGAGGCTGTGCGGCAACTGGGATTGTACTGGTTGGTGCTGAATGTCACCGCACCGGACGGCCATTGACCCCCAGAAGGCTTCCGTGCAATTGCTGCATCGACTAAATACAGGAAGACGGAAAGAGATGTGTTCGTTCACATCATTCCGATCGACAAAAAGCCCGGTTCTTGCGTGCGGATGATTCCAGGCCGAGCGGAAAACAAGGCATATCGGCGATGAAAACAGGATCGACCCTCAGGTATATCTTGTTAACGATGGTGTTGGCGACTAGTTTGATGCGCCCGGTAATCGCTCAGGATCGGTTGGTACTCGGAATTCACCCTTATAAAACTTCGGACAAACTGATCAAGGCCTATACGCCGCTGGCGGAATACCTAACTCGCAAGGTTGGGTTACCCGTACACATAATAATTTCACCGGACTATCAGCAGCATATCGATACCATTGGCAGGGATCAGTTTGACATTGCCTACATGGGTCCAGCAGCCTACGTCAAGTTGTTCGACAACTACGGTGAAAAACCGCTTCTGGCACGGCAAGCCGTTCACGGGAAACCGACGTTTCAGGGCAAGATCATCGTTCCCAGGGATAGTTCAATCAGGGAAATCAGGCAACTTAAGGGGAAGCGTTTTGCCTTTGGTGACCCCAACTCAACGATGAGTCATCTTGTGCCACGCTACATGATGCTGTCAGCGGGTGTAACCACAAACAACCTCAAGAGCTTTCAGTTTCTCGGGTCTCACGACAACGTGGCACTGGCCGTACTGACCGGCGACTTTGATGCAGGCGCCGTAAAAGAGGCCGTTTTCTACAAGCATGAGGCAAGGGGCTTGCGTGCCATTGCGACAACACCAGCACTGTCGGAACACCTTTTTATTACCAGCAGCAGACTGGATCCCGCGTTGGTTACACGGTTGCGTCAGGCAATGCTGACGGTAAACCTGGATCCGGATGGCAAAGTGATCCTGACCAGCATCAAGAGTGGTGTTACGGCCATGGTGCCGGTTGTTAACAGTGACTACGACAATCTTCGGGAAATCTTGCGCTCGCTCAGGAATTCCGGGGTG
The DNA here is from genome assembly GCA_022340825.1 of Acidiferrobacterales bacterium. GTDB lineage: Bacteria > Pseudomonadota > Gammaproteobacteria > Acidiferrobacterales > JAJDNE01 > JAJDNE01. The sequence goes on from JAJDNE010000042.1 coordinate 4,410, forward strand.
ATCAAGTAGTGCCAAGTGCTTTTAGCAGAACTCGCCGCTCTGTATTGGCATTCACTCTTGCAATGCTCGGCTTTCTGGTGTTAGCCGATGCACTCATCATTACCCAGCAATCACGCGCCATCCATGCAGAAATGCAACATCACACTGACCACGAGGTGGATCTCTTCGCAAAGCTGGTTGCAGACTCGTTAACCCGTAACGATTATGCGGCGGTGGAGCAAGCGGCTATTAGCTGGGCCAGCGAACAGGAAAATATCCTGAAACTGAAAATTGTTACCAGCAACGGCTTCGATCTGGTGAATTATTCGCGCAGCAAGGATGTCAGAAGTCAAGATTCCTATAAAAGGAAGATCAGCTACGGCGATGATCATTCGATAAAAATTGATATTGTAAAGGACACAAGCGGCATTAGCAGTACGCTAACCAATCTGGTGATACAACTGGTAATTATTTCTATTATCCTGGTCGCATTGCTCGGTCTTATTATTCAGCGCATCGCACTTCGCCCGCTGCAGCGCGAAATCAATCTGCACCGGAAAACGGAGGAATCTTTGCGACATTCCATCGTCGAGCTTGAGTCTATGAACTACTCGCTTTCGCATGATCTGCGCACTCCGCTGCGGGCCATCACTGGATTCAGCCAGACACTGCGGGACGATGCTGGCTCCAGATTGAGCGCGGAAGAGAGGCAGAGCCTGGAGCGTATCGAGAACGCCGGCAAGAGCATGGCGGAATTGATCGATGACATTCTGGAATTATCCCGGATGTCGAGCGCGAGGATGTCCAGATCATCAATCGACGTCACGAAACTGGCCAGGCAGTGCCTGGAAAACCTGCTATCGAAATATCATGCTAACGAGATAGTGTGGGACATAAAGGAAGGTATGACGGCGAGCGCTGACCGGAGATTTGTCATCGTTCTTCTGGAAAACCTGCTCGATAACGCCATCAAGTACACGACGAGAACAGAATCCCCGGTTATAAAAATTGGTAGCCTGAAAAAGGAAGGTGACACCGTCTTTTACGTCCTGGATAACGGTGCTGGTTTTGATATGAAGTTTGCGGACAAGTTGTTTGAACCTTTCCAGCGGCTGCATCAGGATCAGGGATACACTGGTACTGGCATTGGCCTCGCAATCGCCACCCGTGTCGTGCAACGACATGGCGGACGAATCTGGGCGGAGTCACAACCGGGGATGGGATCGACATTCTATTTTACCCTCCCGAACGAATAGTTTCGCGATACTTGCCGAATTCGGCGTCCTGCTGGATTAACCATACGATAAGTACAAGTATTGGAGACTTTTATATCGTCTGCTGACGCGCCATGTTTCAAGTGCGATATTTCTCTCCTGTGCTAGATTTAAATAAGGGGATTGTAAGGGAGGGGTGCTTGATGTTGAGGTGCGATTTTTGCGTGAGACCAGATTATTTCAGGTGAAAAAAGGCAAAAGTGGCGCTGATATTACCCGGCGGGCTGGGATTCAGGCTAATATCGCCGATCGGGTGACGGTGCAGGCAGCCGCACTGCAACAGGGAAGTTAGATGTCAATTCCGATTCGCATACTTATAGTCGAAGACTCAGAAGATGATGCACTTCTTCTGGTGCGTGAACTAAAGCGTGGCGGTTACACACCGGAACATCGTCGGGTAGAAACCGAGATGGAAATGGCGCAGGAGATGGGTCACCAGGACTGGGACCTCGTCATCACCGATCACAACATGCCCAACTTCAGCTCCAGCGCTGCACTTCAGGTCGTCAAGGACTCGGGGCGCGATATTCCCATTATCGTCGTCTCCGGCAGCATCGGCGAGGACATTGCCGTACAAGCAATGAAATCCGGCGCACACGATTACATCATGAAAGACAATCTCACGCGCCTGGTCCCTGCCATCCGGCGCGAGTTGAGTGAGGCCGAAAATCGCCACGCTCATCGCCAGGCCGAAGAAACCATCCGCCATATGGCATTTCACGATTCGCTCACCGATCTGGTCAATCGCAGGGAATTTGAACGCCGCGTCGGGCGGGCGCTTGAGCGAGCTCGCGAGCGCGAGTTGACGCATGCATTGCTCTATATCGATCTCGATCAGTTCAAGATAATCAATGATACAAGTGGCCATATCGCTGGCGACGAACTGTTGCGACAGCTGGCCCATATGCTGAAGAAACATGTTCGCGAGAGCGACACCCTGGCGCGTCTCGGGGGTGACGAGTTCGGGGCATTGCTGGAAAGCTGCCCGATGAATCGTGCTTATAATATTGCGGAAGCACTACGCCAGGCAATTCGCAACTTCCGTTTTGTCTGGGACGGAAAGCCGTTTGCGGTAGGCGCCAGTATCGGCCTGGTAATGATGAATGGCGATACCGTCAGCGCCACGGACGCATTGAGTGCCGCAGACATGGCGTGTTACGCGGCCAAGGACCTGGGACGCGATCGCATTCACGTATTCGAGAGTGGTGATGAGGAACTCGTACGCCGTCGCGGTGAAATGCAGTGGGTAGCGCGTATCAATGATGCGCTGGCGGAAAACCGGTTTACTCTCTACAGCCAGGCGATCCAGCCGCTAAAAAACGGCAACAGAATTCATGCAGAGTTTTTACTGCGCATGCTTGGCCCGGAATCCCAAGTCGTACCGCCGGGTGCCTTTATCCCGGCTGCAGAGCGCTACAACCTGATGCCAGCGATTGATCGCTGGGTAATCGACAATGCCTTTGCCTATCTGTCAGGAGATTCCAGTAAAAAGTCCGGAAAGAAAGATGTGGACAAATACTTCATTAATCTCGCTGGCCCGTCCTTGAATGACAACAACCTGTTTGACTATATCAAGCGACAAATGGAAAGCTTTCGTCTCGATCCAAAAAAAATCGGTTTTGAGATTACCGAGACGGCAGCGATCGGCAACATGAGGTTGGCGGTGGAGTTTATCGATGGTATCCGCAAGCTAGGCTGCAGTTTTGCGCTGGATGATTTTGGCAGCGGCCTTTGCTCGTTTTCCTATCTTAAATCGATCCCGGTTGACTCACTAAAAATAGATGGCTGCTTTGTTCGGAGCATGAAGAACAATCGGATGGACGCTGCGATAGTCCAGGCGATCAATGAGGTGGGTCATGTGGCCGGGCTAAATACCATTGCTGAGTTCGTTGAAGACAAGGCACTTATTCCGGAGCTTAAGCATCTGGGGGTCGATTATGCCCAGGGCTACGGCATTGCGCGCCCGATGCCGCTAAAAAGCTAGCACCTAATTTGCTCGCAGAAATTGCGGTTTGTACGACCGAAAAAACGCTTTCGGGCGTATTGATGTCTTGCTTTGGTATAACACTTGCTAAATCAAAGCTCCTAAACAAACAGGCAAATTGAACGAATGACTCAGGCAGATAAAAACAACCCGGAACGCAGGGAACGTCAACGCAAAAATGACGGTGTAGAAGTGACGGTTGCCATCCCCGGCCGACCGCCTATGACATTGCTGACCTCCGACTATAGTGAGAGCGGTATATTTTTACTGTACGGTGCCAGGAACAAGCCGGCCGAAGGCAGTGAAATCACTGTCACCTTGGCGGAATTTCTGGGAAGCGACACCCCGATAGCCATGGTGGCACGGATCATCCGTGTTGAGGAGCGTGGATTCGCCATCGAATTCGTGGGCCCCGCTGAATAGGTAATCCGACGCTCCTGCCGGTTCCGGAAGCTGTTCCAGTCTACTCAAATCAGACACTTGGCCCGTTTCGGGTCAAATCGTCGTCAATGACATTATTTGCTATGATTTGGCCGCCCTTGGGCCAGCACTATTCCAATCATTGATGAGCGAGCAGGTATGAGTATCAAGTCTGATAAATGGATTCGCCGGATGGCAGAACAGAATGGCATGATCGAACCGTTTGAACCGGCGCAGGTTCGGGACGGAGCAGGCGGGCGCGTGGTTTCCTATGGCACGTCCAGTTACGGTTACGATGTTCGCTGTTCCGACGAGTTCAAGATTTTTACCAATATTAATTCTGCCATTGTCGATCCCAAGGACTTTGACCACACCAGCTTCGTCGATTTTAAGGGCGATGTCTGTATTATCCCGCCCAACTCGTTTGCACTGGCACGTACGGTGGAATATTTCCGAATCCCGCGAAGCGTGTTGACCATCTGCCTGGGAAAATCGACCTATGCGCGTTGCGGTATCATCGTCAATGTCACGCCGCTGGAGCCCGAGTGGGAGGGTCATGTCACGCTTGAGTTTTCCAATACCACCCCGTTGCCGGCAAAGATCTACGCTAACGAAGGCGTCGCGCAAATGTTGTTCCTTGAATCAGATGAGGAATGTGAGACGTCCTACGGTGATCGTGGCGGTAAGTACCAGGGGCAGACCGGCGTTACCTTGCCGAAAACCTGAGCTCAATGCTTTGATATTTGGCGGCATATTGATCGCTGAAATCCTTATTGGTGTTCCTTCCTGAACCCACGAAAACGGTCTATTCTTAAATCAATAGACTTTGTTTCAGGTTTCCTATGTCCGCAGCCTCAGAAGAACTCAATCGAAAGCACGCGCTTCTCAATGCCTTTCCATCCCTGAGCGCTGTTGATGATCCACTGTGGGCTGGCATCGTCGCGGAGGCGGGAATCGTCGAGGCACCCCAGGGCATGGTGATGATGTGCAAGGGCGATCCCTGCAATAACCTGATGCTGATCAGTGAAGGAACTCTTCGTGTGCATGAAGTATCGGAAGGCGGTCGGGAAATCGTTTTGTATCGGGTCAACCCGGGTGACCTGTGTGTTTTGTCGCTGACCAGCCTGGTTGATGATGTCCCCTATGCCGCCGAGGCGGTAAACGAGACCCCGGTCACCGGGCTGGTGATATCGCAGGCGCAATTCCAGGCAGCGCTGGCCGGTTCCGCTGGATTCAGAAACTTCGTGTTGTCCACCCTTGCGCGACGTCTGTGTGATGTCATGTCATTGGTAGAGGAAATTGCCTTCCGGCGGCTGGACAATCGCCTGGCTTGTACGCTGTATCAGCTATTCGATAAGGACGACAGCGGTACCCTGAAGATTACCCACCAGGATCTGGCCAAGGAGTTAGGAACTTCCCGTGAGGTCATGAGCCGTTTACTCAAGGAATTTGAGCAGTCACGCGGCTGCATTCGTCTGCGTCGCGGCGCTATCGAGCTGGTCTCAAAAGACGGTTTGGCGGAATACGCCAAGCGGGATTTCTCCTGATCGCTTGTGTGACCCAGGTTACAGACTGGGAAGTCCCTCGAACGTATAGTCCTTCTCGTGCTCCGGCGCGGGATTCTTGGCCCCTGATCTCGCTACCACGTTCCAGTCCAGCGGAACCGGTAACCGGACAAGTGGACATGGAGGAGGGGAGCCTTTTTTAAAATATATAATAAGTATAAGCGCGACTGCCCGACGAACTGTCGGGCAGATCGTTTATTTCCCGAACCATCCTTTCCGTTATATGTGAATTGGCACCGCCGGTGTCCCACCCAATACCCTGGAATCTGGTCTCCAGGTTTCGCGACAATTTCCGTTCGTCACTGGCTGACTGTCACGCCGCTAGAAAGGTAATTCAGCGTCCGGCACCACCCGTTGGATCAATTCGCGAAATTGCTGCTGGATACGCTGCAGCGCGGCTTCATCGTCACCCTCGAAGCGCAACACCAGTACCGGCGTGGTATTGGATGCACGCACCAGGCCAAAGCCATCATCAAAGTCGGCACGCAAGCCGTCGATTGTCGTTAGCTTGGCGTGGGGAAAGTCTGCCTCAGCCACCAGTTTTTCTATCGCGGCGAAGTGTTCACCCTCAGTGAAGCGAATCTGCAGCTCTGGTGTATTCACGGTATTGGGCAGGCTGTCAAAGATTTCCTGCGGTGCTCTCGTATCCTGTGACAACAATTCCAGCAAGCGCGCTGCAGCGTACAGGGCATCATCAAAGCCGTACCAGCGCTCCTTGAAAAAGATATGGCCACTCATTTCGCCGGCAAGCAATGCACCGGTTTCTTTCAGTTTCTTTTTAATGAAGGAATGCCCGGTCTTCCACATCGTCGGTTTGCCGCCGGCTTCGCGAATGGCGCGATCCACGGCGCGTGAGCATTTAACGTCGAAGATAATCTCGCCGCCCGGATTCTTTTTGAGCACTGACTGGGCCAGCAGGATCAGTTGTCGATCCGGCCAGATAACATCGCCATCAGGCGTTACCACGCCGACACGGTCACCGTCGCCGTCGAAGGCAAGCCCGACATCCACGTCGTCGGTGGATTTGATCGCCTTGATCAGATCTTCAAGATTTTTCGGCTGGCTCGGGTCCGGGTGGTGATTGGGAAAGGTGCCATCAATCTCACAGAACATTTCAGTAACATCACATTTGAGACGGCGGTACAGTTCCGGCGCGAGCTCGCCGGCCACGCCATTGCCACAATCGACAATCACCTTCATCGGCCGCGCCAGTGTGATATCTGATGTGATGCGGTCAAGGTATGCCTCTTTAACATCGGCCTCGGTGATCGTGCCATTGCCGGTGGCCAGATCACCGGTTTCGATGCGTTGCCGCAGGGCCTGAATGTCTTCGCCGGACAGGGTCTCGCCGCCAAGCACCATTTTAAAGCCATTGTAGTCAGGTGGATTGTGGCTGCCGGTTACCATGACGCCGGAGTGGGTCTCCAGCTGGTAAGTGGCGAAATAGAGAACCGGTGTTGGCACCATGCCGACATTGACGACGTTGCAGCCAGTGCTGGCGATTCCTTGCGCCAGTGCCTTTACCAGGTCCGGCCCGGAGAGGCGTCCATCGCGACCGACGGCAATTGCTTGCTGCTTGCGTGCCAGTGCTTCCGATCCAAGTGCCTGGCCGATGGAATAAGCTGTGTCGTTTGTTAATGTTTTACCGACGATGCCACGGATATCGTAAGCCTTGAATATTTCGGGTGCTAATGCGGTGCTGGACATGCCTACCTTCCTTAATCCATAGAACTTGATTCGGGCAGTAACAATTGCCCGTCGTTATTTCTTGCCGGAGTGACCAAAGCCACCGGCGCCACGGTCAGTCTGTTCGAACTCCTCGACGACTTCAAAATCGGCTTGAACAACCGGCACGAACACCATCTGGGCGATACGATCGCCGGGTTCGATGACGAAACTGGTGTCACCTCGATTCCAGACGGAGACGAATACCTGCCCCTGGTAGTCAGAATCAATCAAGCCGACCAGGTTGCCGAGCACAATGCCATGCTTGTGCCCGAGTCCCGAGCGCGGCAATAGCACGGCGGCAAGGCCGGGGTCATTAATATGAATTGCAAGACCGGTTGGTATCAGGTGAGTCTCACCTGGCTCGATACGGATGTGTTCATCAATACAGGCGCGCATGTCCATGCCGGCGGAGCCGCCAGTGGCATGCTGAGGCAGGGGAAATTCGTTACCGATACGTTTGTCGAGAATCTTCAGTTGTATTTTTTGCATGAAATCCGGTAGCTATATGTTTGATCAATTCCCGCGCGAGACGAGTCTTGGGTTGTGGTTCGAGTTCAATCTGCCCAGATGTGCTGATCAGTGTCAGCGCGTTCTGGTCCGCATCGAAACCGAGTTCAGTCTGGTCGACGCGATTCGCCGCAATCATATCGACATGCTTTTTCTGTAATTTATCGCGCGCATGTTCGAGCAGGTTTTCTGTTTCAGCAGCAAATCCTACGGTGAAGGGGCCATCAGTGATGGCGGCAACGTTGGCAAGAATATCGGGATTTCGTTCTAGCTCGATCATTAGCGTGTCGGGCCCTTTCTTGATTTTTTGTTCTGCGACAGCTTTCGGTCGATAGTCCGCTACCGCCGCCACACCGATAAAGATATCAACAGCGGCAACGCGCTCCATTACCGCATCATGCATTTCTCGGGCGCTGGTGACGTTGACCGGTTCGACACGTTCCGGCGCCTTCAGGGCGGTCGGCCCAGAAACCAGGATCACCCGGGCGCCAGCTTCAACCGCTGCCTGCGCTACCGCATAACCCATCTTGCCCGAGCTTCGATTAGTGAAACCGCGCACCGGATCCATGGCCTCCCAGGTTGGACCCGCCGTCACCATCACGGTGATGCCCTGCAATGTGCCCGTGACAAATTGCCCGGCGACCAGGTCAACCAGTTCCTCTGGTTCGAGCATGCGACCAGGACCGGTTTCGCCACAGGCCTGATCGCCTGAACCCGGGCCAAAAAGCTTGATGCCGAGTTGCTTGAGCCCGAATACGTTGCGCTGGGTCGCTGGATTCAGCCACATCTGTTGATTCATCGCCGGTGCCACCGCGAGCGGCGCGTCAGTTGCCAGGCACACTGTACTTAACAGGTCGTCGGCACGCCCCTGGTTAAGCTTGGCCAGGAAATTTGCGCTGGCCGGTGCCACCAGGACCAGGTCGGCCCAGCGCGCCAGCTCGATATGATCCATACCGTTTTCCGTGGTTTCGTCGAGCAGGGTCTGTTGTACCGGATGGCCGCTGACGGCCTGCATGGTCAACGGCGTAATAAACCCGGTAGCAGCCTGGGTCATTACCACGCGCACTTCGGCACCGGCGTCACGCAGACGCCGCGCCAGGTCGGCACTCTTGTAGGCGGCGATGCCACCGGTGATGCCGAGCAGGATACGTTTATTGGTCAGACTGGCCATGTGCTAGAGTTTACTGCCCGAATCGGGATAAAGATAGAAAGCTACAGGGAGGTAGCCATGTCCATTTGTCATTGGCCTGAGGCCGAGCGGCCACGGGAAAAATTGCTGCTTCGCGGTGCAAGCGCGCTCTCCGACGCCGAACTCCTGGCAATATTTCTTCGAACTGGCGTTGCCGGCAAGACCGCCGTTGACCTGGCCCGCGACCTGCTGGGTCGCTTTGGCAGTTTGCGCGCGTTGCTTGCGGCCGACCAGGCGGAATTTTGTCAGGCTCCGGGTTTGGGCCGTGCCAAATTTGCCCAGCTGCAGGCGGTGCTCGAAATGGCGCGCCGGTACCTGGGCGAATCGCTGGAGCGTGGCCAGTCCCTGGCCTCGCCAGCGGATACCCGGAACTATCTGCGGGCTCTGCTGCGAGATCGTCGGAACGAGGCCTTTTGCTGTCTCTATCTGGACACCCGGCACCGGGTATTGAGCTTCGAGGAGCTGTTTCAAGGCACCGTCGATGGCGCCGCCGTTTACCCGCGAGAGGTGGTAAAAAAGGCCCTGGGCCACAACGCCGCAGCCGTCATCCTGGTCCATAATCATCCCAGCGGCGTGGCCGAGCCCAGCCGCGCGGACGAGGCCCTTACGCGACGTCTGCAGGAGGCATTGGGGCTAGTGGACATACGGGTGCTGGACCATCTGGTCGTGGGGGACGGAGAGATCGCCTCGTTCGCCGAGCGCGGCCTGTTATAAGTATGGAAATCGTGGCGAAAGGCTACCCAAGGGGGGTGGATTCTGGTATAAAGCGTCCCTCTTTTGCCCCGGAAAAGGGCTGAAATATCCAATTAATTAGCATTTTATCGGGATTAGTAAGGATTCAGAACAATGTCCAAGGTTTGTCAGGTTACCGGAAAACGCCCCATGACGGGAAACAACGTGTCTCACGCGAATAACCGGACGCGTCGCCGTTTCTTGCCCAATTTGCATCACCGTCGTTTCTGGGTAGAGAGCGAGAATCGCTGGGTTCGCCTGCGTGTGTCCCATAGTGGCCTGCGCACGATCGACAAGAAAGGCATTGATACCGTGCTGGCGGAAATTCGCGCTCGCGGCGAGAAGGTATAAGGAGACGTCATGGCAGCTGTACGTGAAAAGATCAAGCTGGTTTCCAGCGCAGGTACCGGTCACTACTACACCGCGACCAAGAACAAGCGCAACCATCCCGAAAAGATGGAAGTGAAAAAATTCGATCCGCGTGTTCGCAAGCACGTGATGTACAAGGAAGCGAAAATTAAATAGCTCCTTGAGCGCAAATACAAAAAACCCGGCCTTCGTTGCCGGGTTTTTTGTGCGTGACGAAACCTGACACTAGATCGTTCCTGCCTGGCGCGCCAACAATGCAGTCTTCGCAGACAACTCCAGTGAGCACGTCCATTTGTAAGCCAGGTTGATCGACTCGGCGCAGGCGTAAACACCGTGCCCGCGGACCACGGCCACCGGATGCCTTGCCAATGTGCGGCTAACCAGTGCAGGCGATTCATCCAGGTAATCCTGGTAGGCGATCGTCAGTACCGGAATCGACGAAAAGTAATAGGCACCTTCAAAATCCGGCGGCACGAAGTTCTTGCCGTCCATAGTTATCGCGACCGTGTTGGGGCCATGGCTGTGCAGGATGCAGGTGGCATTTGGGTTTGCCCGGTATACTGCCAGGTGCAGCGCGGTATCCAGTGACGCGCCATCACCGACTGTTCCGTCCATGCCGCAAGCAACCAGGTCGTCTGCCACAAGGGTATCCGCACACGCGCCGGTAGGTGTCACCCAGATGAGGTCACCATCCCGCACTGATGCATTCCCGCTGTGTGAATCATTCAAACCGTATTGGCGCAGCCATTGATAGGTCTGTACGAGTTCGTGCTTCGGGTGCATAGCGTTCTGACAAGTCGAGGAAACGATTAACTGGAAGCACCGTTATAGCGATTAATCGCTTTCTGGTCCATTCCGGTGCATGTGTACAAACTGACTAATATCTGCGATAACTAGCTGCGCTTAGGTTGTTTTTCAGATGGGTAGGTTTATGTATTCACTCGATCAACAAGTCTTGAGAACCGATGCAGCAGGCATGCCGTTGGAATGGATCAATTTTCGCGACGCGGCTCGTATCTATCACCTCGGCCAGGTAGCATATTCTCTCGGATCAACGCTTTACCGTATTCACGGGGGCATCAATGCGATTACCGGTCAGCGCAGTGTTATCGAAGTCAGCTCCATTATCGCTACCCATGGCAACAGTCACGCGGTCAAAAAAGCACGCCGCGATTACACACCACCACTGAGTAACCCGGCACTATTCTCACGTGATGCCAGGTTGTGCCTGTATTGCGGCGATCAATTCCCGATTTCGATGCTGTCCCGCGATCATGTCAATCCCCTGAGCCAGGGAGGGCACGATACCTGGAACAATGTGGTGACTGCCTGCAAACGTTGCAACAACCACAAGGCCGGTCGCACACCCGAACAAGCAGGAATGGAGCTCCTGGCGATTCCATTTTCGCCGACTCATGCGGAATATATCTATCTGCAGGGCAAGAAGGTGCTTGCTGACCAAATGGAATTTCTGCTGGCACATTTCCCGCGTACCAGCCCATTGCACCAGCGGCTGCGTCAAGCTGCCGCCATCTAGTCGTGCTTAGGCCGAGGCGCTAGCCGGGGCCAGGGTATAAGTGCGGATCCTGCTCGAAAATTCTTCAAGTGCCCTGATACCCGTTGCCTCTGCCTGATGACACCAGTCTTCGAGGGCGCGAAGCAAATTTTCCTGGGTGGCAGTTCGACTTTCCCAGATAGCCTGCAATTTCTTTTTCATCTGATAGACAGTGTTGAGAGTCTGACTCTTGTCCAAAACACGCTGCAATCGTTCGCGGTTGGTCTGGTTAAGATGGCTTGGCTCACGTTTCAGTAATCGGCGTGCTTTTTTAACAAGCGCCCAGCTTTCGCGATCTGTTCGATCCAGTTTGCGCAGTTCTTCGCGATGGACGTTCTTGAGCACGTCACGACTGAAGCGTGCCATGATCTGGAATCGATTGCGGACCACCGCCCGAACCGTATCAAGGTCAATTGTTTTCTTGTTTGGATCCGAGAGTAATTGTGGTGGCAGCTTCTTCACCCGGGCAAGACCGAACGCTTGCAGTATCCGGATATACATCCAGCCAATATCAAATTCCCACCACTTGGCAGAGAGCTTGGCCGAGCTGCCGTAGGTATGGTGGTTGTTGTGAAGCTCTTCGCCGCCAATAAGAATGCCCCACGGCACAATGTTGGTGCTGGCGTCGGCAACTTCGAAGTTGCGATAGCCCCAGAAGTGACCGATACCATTAATGACACCCGCGGCCCAGAACGGAATCCAGACCATTTGCACCAGCCACATGATGCTCCCCGCCAGTACGCCAAATAGCGCCAGGTCGATCCCGAGCATTAGCACGATGCCGAGCCAGTTAAGCGGTGTATACAGGTGATGTTCCAGCCAGTCATCCGGTGTACCGAAACCGTATTGTTCAATCGTATCCCGGTTCTTTGCTTCGTCGTGGTACAGGAATGCGCCGGTCCAGAGTACGCGGTTCAGGCCCTTCTGGATCGGGCTATGCGGATCGTCGGGTGTCTCGACCTTGGCGTGGTGCTTGCGGTGAATCGCTGCCCATTCGCGCGTTATCTGGCCGGTGGTCAACCAGAGCCAGAAACGAAAGAAGTGGCTGACAAGAGGATGCAGCTCCAGTGCCCGATGGGCCTGGTGACGGTGCAGGAAAATGGTGACGCTGGCAATGGTGATATGGGTAAGCGCGAGCGTTGTCAGGACGTAGCCCCACCAGGGCATGTGCAATAGGCCGTTTAGCATTCTGTGGAATTCCTCTGAGATCGGGGAGCGTTTCGGGTGAGCATTATGCTTAATTATAGTTAATATGGAGGCGGGCAGACTATCTACAAGCGCTGCCTGTTATCCTATTGAATTACTTGAACTTCTTCACAGGTGCCTGCCATGCCCAGACCGGAAACGCCCAGCCTTGCTGCCGACACGATCATCGAGCTCAAGGACCGGCCCGGTCGGCCGATTGTCCTGATTGAGCGCAAATTTCCACCTTACGGCTGGGCGATTCCGGGTGGCTTTGTCGACATCGGGGAGTCGCTGGAACAGGCGGCTGCCCGTGAGGCAAAGGAAGAGACCACGCTGGTGGTTACGCTAATGCGATTGCTTGGCGTGTATTCGGATCCACGCCGCGATATCCGTGGCCATACCGTGTCAGCGGTCTATGTGGTCGAGGCCAGCGGCGAGCCGACGGCGCAAGACGATGCGAAAAATGTTGGCGTATTTGATCTGGATGACCTGCCGGCGGAGTTGGCGTTTGATCATGCCCGCATACTGGACGACTACCGGCATTTGCGCGAAACCGGGGAACTGCCGCCTATTCAAGACCGGTAAAAGTTACAGGCGAAAAAAGAGCCCGCACTAAGGCGGGCTGAGGAGGGGAAATCTTTATTAAATTATAGTTATTAGTGCTGGCTTACGGACGAATGTAAGCAAAGCCCTTCTTCTGCAGGTGAGCGATTTCAGCAACACCGCTTGGTACCTTGTCTTTGGCTGGATCAAAACCGAACAGCTTGTTTTCGTCCAGTTTCTTGCCGCGGATGGTGTTGGCACACAGCTGGAATTTAACGCCCTTGTCTTTCAGGGAGATGATGCTGTTCTGCAACTCTAGATCGGTGTTGGCAGCTTCCAGCAGGGTGTAACCCTTGCCGTGCATGACGACGCGCAGGTCCAGCTTGTCGGCACCAACAGCCTTGATGTGATTGTTGATGTTACGCAGCATGCCTTTCTGGCGCTTCGGGTTGTCATAGTTCAGGTGATAAACAACTTTCTGCTTGCCATAACCGCCGGCAACGGCGCTGGTGGCGCTGAAACCTAAGGTGAGCATAGCAGCAACTGCGATAGCGATAACTTTCTTCATAACTCGTAGCTCCTGTAAACGATTGTAGTAATAATGTGTGGTTGAAAACCACTAGACCTGGATATAGGCCCAGCCCTCTTGTTGGCGCCGCATGATCTGCGCCACCCCAGAGTCGATCACGACAATACCAGGCAGCAGGCTTGCGGTAATACCGCGCTCGCTTTTCAGTCTGTCGATTGTATTTTGACAAGTAACGAAAGTCAGATTTTTATATTTCTTCTGTAGCGCGAGGATCCGATCAGGGTACGGCGAGGTATCCTTGCGAAGCAAATCAATGCCACCTCCGTTGGTGATCATTTCTACGCGCGCCTTTTGGCCGGTTCGCTTGTAAAAAGCCAACACACCTTCAAGTTCGTCCAGGGCCTCGTGCACCTTTTCCGGGTCGCGGCTGTTCAGGTGAAACAGAACCTTGGTGCTATTGTCGGCGGCAACCGTCGTGGCGGTCGTACGTTCACGCGCGTTGCTGGCGCTGTAGATACTACCATCGCTTTGTACCGGACCGATTTGCCATCCGATCAATACGCCGACGGCCAGCAGAATGCTCGCGGCGATACCGGTGATCCAGTGGCGCGAACCGGACCCATTCGGACCGCTGTTATCACTCGAGCCACCAGGTGAGGCGGGTAGTCCCTGATATGCAAGCTGGACCAGGTCCTTGCAACTACGCAATTCGCATACGCCTTTTTTTATATCATCGTCTTTCGTAAGTGAGACGTAGAGCTGTTCCTTCTCTTCAGTCGTCAACTGACCGTCGACAAAGGCGTTTAGCATCTCGTCTGAAACCCTGATTTTGTCGTTCATTTCACTCTCCGGAGGATCGCTTCCTGCAGGCCGGGTTGTTTTTCAAATTCGGTGAGCAGGCGCTCTTTCAGCGCATTACGGGCCCGACACAAACGGCTCATCACCGTCCCGATCGGAATATCGAGGATGTTGGACACCTCGTTGTAACTGAACCCCTCCAGATCCACCAGCGTCATGACTTGTCGTTGACCTTCAGCCAGTGTCGCCACTGACCGACGGACTTTGTCGACAATTTGCAGTTGATCGGTTTCCGTTTCCGGGGTGGTATCGTCCACCAGCGTAATGTTATCGATGTCTTCGGTTTCCCGGTTCCGGCGAAAATGGTCGTTATAACAATTGGACAGAATGCTGAAGAGCCAGGCCTGGCCGGCTTTCGGGTCACGCAATTGATCGGATTTGCGATAGGCCTTCAGTAGCGTTTCCTGAACCAGATCATCCGCCAGTGCAGCGTTATGGCACCAGGAAAAGGCAACCCGATAAAGGCGGGCGCGGGACTGTTCCAGTTGATTCCTGGAATCCCGATTACGGCGAAAAATATCGAATAATTCCATGCAGTCTCGATTCAGCTTCCGGAGATCGCAGCTTGCGATTGTTATGGTGTTCTAGACGCCGGCCTACTGGCTTTTATTCCCGGTAGGCCATTTTATTTTATTATGTTGATTCAACAAGTTAACACGTTTCCGCGGTTTAGGCGTAGAAAAAACAGTTATTTTTCAGGTATTCAGCTGTTTTCCAGCCCCTGTTCGTCGACCTGCCTGCCATCGATCAGGACCTTGCCATCGACAACACTCAGACGGTTCTCGGCAAACCAGCCGACCGCCTTCGGGTAGATCCGGTGTTCCTGTTCCAGTACCCGCTTCGCAAGCTGATCTGCGGTATCGTCACCGGCAACATTAACCGCGGCCTGAATAATGATTGGCCCGACATCAACGTCGTGGGTGACGAAGTGCACGGTGGCACCGTGGCGGGCAGCGCCGGCGGCAATCGCCCGTTCATGTGTGTTCAGTCCAGGGAAGGCCGGTAACAGGGCGGGGTGGATATTAATGAGTCGACCAGCGTAGTGATCGACGAAGTCTTTACCAAGGATGCGCATGAAGCCGGCAAGCACAACCAGCTCCGGGTGATGTTGATCGATAAGACGCGTTAGTTCCAGGTCGAAGGCCTCACGACTGTCAAACTGGTGATGATCGAGCGCATAGGCCTCGATACCATTCTCGCGGGCATAAACTAGCCCGGCAGCATTGGGATCGTTGCTGATGACTGCACGAACGCTAACCGGTATTTTTTTCTGTTTGGCTGCTTCAACGATGGCCTGCATGTTACTGCCGCGACCCGAAATCAGGATGACGATTCCCATCAGATCGTTCGTCATTAGCGAATGCTGACTGACGCGGGACCAGGTTGTTCGGTGATATCGCCGATAACCGTGGCGGATTCGCCGGCGGCACTCAGCAGGTCAATTGTATGTTCGGCGTCGTCAGCGCTTACTACCAGTACCATGCCAATACCGCAATTGAATGTGCGATACATTTCTCCCTGTTCCACCTGGCCATTATCCTGCAGCCACTTGAATACCGGCGGCATGTGCCAGCGGGTACTGTCAATCGTCGCCCGGGTATTCGCCGGCATCACCCGTGGCAGGTTGCCAGGCAGGCCGCCGCCAGTAATGTGCGCGATCGAATGAACGTCGACGGATTTCAGCAGCGACAACACCGACTTCACGTAGATGCGAGTCGGCATCAGCAGGGCCTCGCCTAATGTACCACCATCGAACGCCTGTTCCAGCGAAGCGCCGGCAGTTTCAATAATCTTGCGTACCAGTGAATAGCCATTGGAGTGTGGGCCGGTTGAACCGAGCCCAATCAGCACATCGCCTGCGGCAACGCGGCTACCATCAATAATGCGCTCTTTCTCGACGACACCAACGCAGAAGCCGGCGAGGTCATAGTCACCGGCCCGGTACATCCCTGGCATTTCCGCGGTCTCACCGCCAATCAGTGCGGCACCGGCCTGGCGGCAGCCTTCGCCGATGCCCTCGATGACTTCTGTCGCTGCCGCCTGGTCGAGTTTGCCGGTGGCAAAATAGTCGAGAAAAAACAGCGGCTCGGCACCCTGCACCACAATATCGTTGACACACATTGCCACCAGATCAATACCGATCGTGTTGTGCCGATTCAGATCAATCGCCAGCTTGAGTTTGGTGCCAACGCCATCGGTGCCGGATACCAGAACGGGTTGCTTGTACTGGCCGGGGGGAATCTCGAACAGGGCGCCAAACCCGCCCAGACCATCAAGCACACCAGGCCGTTTCGTGCTCTTTGCTACCGGCTTGATGGCCTCGACCAGTGCGTCGCCCGCGTCGATATCAACGCCGGCATCGCGGTAACTCAAAGATTTTTTATCTGACGTGCTCACAAACTGTCTCGCAAAAGGGGTGCGTATGGTAAGCGCACGCAGGTCATCAGGCAAATACAAGATTGGCCACTACGCCGGTCGCGGAGAATACGCATATAATAGGTTCACCATGAGTTTTGCCCAGGTCCCCAATATCATTACCATCGCCCGACTCGTGATGGTACCGCTGCTGATACTGCTGCTGAAACAGCAGGACTACCAGGCGGCGCTGATACTGTTCGTGGTTGCCGGTCTGTCAGACGGCCTCGACGGGTTTATTGCAAGGCGCTGGCACCTGGAGAGTCATCTTGGCGGCGTACTGGATCCGCTGGCGGACAAGCTGCTGATGCTGAGTGCCTATGTTTCGCTGGCATTACTGGGCCACATCCCCTTCTGGTTGTTACTGGTGGTCATTTCCCGGGATTTTCTGATTGTCGCCGGCTACCTGATCGTGACCAGCCAGTCCGGTGCGGTAAAAATGGAGGCCAGTTACTTCAGCAAATTTAATACGGCGGCCCAGATTGCGCTGGTCGCGATCGTGCTGGCCGAACAGGCGGCGGTATTGCGTGTTCCACTACTGTCCGAGCTGATGATTTATACGGTACTCGTGACCACCCTTGTTAGTGGCGCGCACTATTACTGGTCGTGGATTGTGAAGAAGCGCATCGAGCCGCTGAATCCGTCCGACGACAACTGACCGGTTTAACCAATCGACTATCGATTTCCTGCCATGGATCGCCAGCTCATTCTCGATGTACAACTGAAGGACGCCTGTTCGTTCGAGAACTACGTGGTCGGCGAAAATCGCGAGGCGCTGCTGTTACTGCAGCAGATGGCGCAAGGCGAAAAGCCATCGCACCTGCTCTACCTCTGGGGCGCCGACGGTGCCGGTAAGACTCACCTGCTGCAGGCCGCATGCCGTATACCGCAGCGCTCGGGCAGGTCTGCAATCTATCTACCAATGGCGGAGCTGGTAGACAGTTCGGCCACGGTACTTGATGGGTTGTCTGACTGCGCACTGGTGTTGCTCGACGATATTGATGCGATTGCCGGAAAAGCCGCATGGGAACGTGCATTGCTGGCAATGTATGAGGAACTGAAAGACCGTGTTCCGATGGTGATATCTGCCATGGGCAACGCACGCCACATCGGATTACAGTTGCCGGACCTCGTGACTCGCCTGGGCAGTGGGCTGGTATATCAACTTCAGCGCCTTGACGACGCCGGCAAGCAGGAGGCGATCAAACAACGCGCCGCCAACCGGGGTCTGGAGATCGCGGACGATGTCATACGTTACGTTTTGAGTCGTTACCCGAGGGATATGCACGGTTTGTTCGATTTGCTCGATCGACTCGACAAGGCCTCACTGGCAGAGCAGCGACGTCTGACTATCCCGTTTATCCAGTCCCTGGAAACTCAGGGTTGAACTGATAGCCGTCTGTATTATCGATTCTCCCGGTTTTTTCCCTGCATGCGGATAAACATTCCCGCGCTGACGATATAGGCGACGCTCAGGAACGTCTCGGTGGCGGCGTAGAATAACTCGCTATGCAAATGCCAACCCTGATCCTGTTCGCTGTAGGTCAGCACCACGCCTTCTGTGAAGTAAAGCAACATCAGCAGGGTAGCAGTCATGTGTGCCATTACCCGGCGGCGTAGAATTCCCGGTAGCAACAGGGCCAGCGGGATTGTCTTTAGCAGTAAACCGTAATACACAGATGCCTGTCTTGCTGGCGCACCCCATGATTCCCATACCAGGATAGTCAGTATCAATAGCAGGTAGGCGGCAATCGCAAGTTGATGCCACTGGCGGGTTCCGATGGTGAGCAATGTGATCAACCTTACGGTGCACCCGACAACAATTTTGCAGTGCCAGCCAGACGTTTACCCAGCACCTGCGCCAGTGCTTTTTCATCAGCACTGACTGCCTGGTCATTGTCGGCGCCGGCTACATGACTAGCACCGTACGGCGTGCCGCCGGTACGTGTGGTATTGAGTACCTCCTCGGAGAAGGGGATACCAAGGAGTAGCATCCCGTGATGCAGGAGGGGCAACATCATCGATAGCAGAGTGGATTCCTGTCCGCCGTGTTGCGTCGAACTGGAAGTGAATACAGCGGCAGGCTTCCCTGCCAGTTCCCCGGTTAGCCAGAGTGGTGAGGTCGTATCGAGAAAATATTTCAGTGGCGCTGCCATATTGCCGAATCGGGTAGGGCTGCCGAGGGCCAAACCGTGGCACTCGCGAAGATCGTCAAGGGTGACATAGGGGTCACCCTGATCCGGGACAGGAGACGCCGTGGCCTCGGTATCAGCGGATACCTCCGGGACCGTGCGCAGGCGTGCCTGGGTATCCGCGACCGATTCGATTCCACGCGCAACCTGTTTTGCCAGAGACGCCACGGCGCCGTGGCGGCTGTAATACAGCACAAGAATTTCAGTCATGATCGGCTCAGAGTATCTTTTTCACATTTTCCGGCGGTCGCCCGACGACGGCTTTGCCGTCTTTCAGCACAATCGGCCGCTCGATCAATCTAGGGTGACTAACCATGGCTTCAACAATGGCGTTGTCACTCAGATCGTCAGCGTCCAGTCCGGCGGTGCGGTACTCCGGTTCGTTCTTACGCAATAAATCCCGAGGCTTCAGGTCAAGAAGCGTGAGAATTCGTTTCAGCTCGATCGCAGAGGGCGGGGTTTTCAGGTATTCGATGACTTCAGGTTCAATGCCTTTTCCCCGGATTAGCTCAAGTGTTTGACGGGATTTGCTGCAGCGGGGGTTGTGATAAATCGTCACTTTTGGCATTCGATCTCCGGAAGTTGTGCGCCGACGGGCGGCGTGGTGATTCACGCCATTGTAACGCCCCTTTTCTTGACAGCCTATAGGGGGGGTGTTAGCTTAAATTACAGAGTTTACGCGCTTGCACCACGCGAGCTACAACAAGAAAACCAACGCCATCCCGTTGGTAGTACCTTACGAATATAGGAGATAAACGGTGATGAAATCCGTAAGCGGTAACTGGAAAGTATTACTTGTCCTGCTGGGTGTAATGGTTGCAGCAGGTTGTCAATCCAAGAAAGCTGAAGAAGAGGCTCCGGCTGAAGCAGCACCTGCTGCTGAAGCGGCACCTGCTGCTGAAGCGATGCCTGCTGGTGAAACATACAGCGTTGTTCGTGGCGATCACCTTTGGGGTATCGCTGCAAAATCCCAGATCTACGGTAATCCTTATCAGTGGCCGCTGCTCTACAAGGCTAATGCAGACAGTATCGCTGATGCCGATCTGATTGAGCCTGGCCAGGTGCTGAACGTTGCACGTGGCTCTTCCGCCGATGAGGTGGACGCTGCTGTGCGCCATGCCAAGACCCGCGGCGCATGGTCTCTCGGTGTTACCGAAGAGTCTGACAAGGCCTATCTGGCACAGTAACTCTTTAAGTTAAGTCATAAAAAAGGCCCGCATCTGCGGGCCTTTTTCTTTTTCATTGCCGGGGTCACCTTTACGGCTCAGCCGATTTCGTCGTACTCAAAGTGCTCGAAGACGGGTGTGGTCTCGACCAACCGGGTGACCATGGCCTTGACCAGCCTGTAGCCGTCATCAAAAAATATTTCGCGGCCCGGTTTAAATACTCCCTTGTAGGTCAACAATCCGTGTTTCTGTTTTATCGCGGCCAATTCCGGGACCATGATCGCGGGCATGAAGTCCGACTCGGTATTGTCGTCAGCCATCATTTTCAATTGCACCGGTCGTGCTACTGGCGAAATACGCTTCATGCCGACGCTGAGCGTGCCCGTGTCTGTCGTTTTGACCCAGCGAATACTGCTGACCTCCCATAGCCCTTCTTCGGAGGAGCGTACCGAGATCAAGTCACCGACCCGAACGCGCTGGTGTTTGACGCCGTCTTTTGCGATTGCAAGGCCGCCGGCACTCTCATCCTGGATATTCCAGCTTGCATAAATAAGCTCAGGATCAATCTCCATCGTCTGGCTGTCGGTGCTGTTGCCCATTGCCATCAGATCGATTTCGGTGGTGTCGACAAACTTGTTGCCTAGCCGTGCGCGCTGCTGTGGCATCGGGCCGACGAATTCCGAACTAAGAATGAACGGGCGACCGTGGTTCAACCAGTGATTGATTGCACGAATACCGATGGCGACATCGACGTGACTGCCACGTTTTGGCGTCCGGTTAAAGTTGCGCTTGGGAATGACACCCCAGGAGCTGAGCAGTCGCTTCAGCATTTCCTTTGTAGTCCGGTCATCGAAGAAATCACTGTGTAGACCTTCCGTTGCCGGTTTTTCGCCCTTCTGCAACTGAGTCAATTGGGAATGAATCAGTTTCGCCAGTTCGAGTGTATTCAGTAGTCGGTACTGCTGTTCGCTAAATGTAACCTCGGTCGGAAACATGATTTCGCCGGCCCGGTCGTTATGTAAATCGACCAGGAACTGACAATTCTTTCCGGGGACGGGTGAAGGCGGGCCAAGTTTGGCCAGTGAGGCCCAGCGATTCAGGTAGTGCTGGATCATTTCGACCAGCCTGACCGGCAGATGATATGGGTCACTGAAGTCGACCAGCAGCGCCTGCTTGTAGACATGGGAAACTGTGGACTGTGGTTGTGTCTGGTTGAGGGCATCGTCGACGTTCTGTTCGCTCACGCCGTAGGCGTCCGCCAGTTGGTACAGTTGATGTATTTCATGCCAGATGTTGTCGGGTGGTTTTGCGTAGTACTGGTAAGACTTCACCAGTGTCTCGGCAAGATAACGAATGGCGCGTTGCAGCAGGATGGCCAGTGATCCCATTGCCCGGGTACTCGGACGACCCTTTAAGGAATCCATGGCATTAATCACCAGGCGCTTGTAGCCGAAGGCCATTTCGATTTGCAGGGAGCGCGCGCGTTGCGCTGCCTGGTGTCCCTTGTGCGGCAACGGCAAGGGCAGGCCAATGTAGTCACCCTTTAGTTCCGTGCACATGCGCGCGACAGGCTCGCGATATACCTCAAGCAGCCTGAAGCGGGTCTTGTCGTCAATTTCCATCCGGTTGAGTGCTGCCAGCGCGTTATAAATCTGGTAACTGGTCTCAGTGGGATTGAGCAACGGAAGCCCGGCGAGCCATTGCTCCGCTTTCGCGGGCTTGGTCTCAACGAGCGTCATGTTCTCGGGATCCATCTCCGGAACGATTAGATTTAAATCCATTTTATTATTTATATAGTCACCCCAGAATCAGACGATTCTATCTGGCATTATCTTTGGTGACAATTTGGCCGGCGGTCGCCGCCCGGGGCAGGTGTCCGGTCGCCCGGACGAAATCTGGAACGATACTAGTTTGGTAGCAGTACTAGTCGATACGGCCATCGCGCGCGGCTTTTTCAACCATTTGATCGAACTGATCGGTCGTCAACAGGCCTCGTTCGGCGACGATCTCTCGGACCGGGCGTCCACTCTTTTCGGATTCTTTTGCTACCTCCGCTGCTGCAGCATAACCGATCGAGGTATTCAGCAGGGTAGCCAGCCCGACACTGGCGTGGGCGAACTGCCGGCATTGTTCCCGGTCAATCTGCAATCCTTTCAGGTTCTTCTCAACAACAATATTGATGGCGTTGGTTAGCCAGTCCATCGCATCAAACAGGGCCGAGCCCAGTGCCGGCATCATGACGTTCAGTTCCAGCTGGCCAGCCTGCACCATCATGCTGATCGCTGCATCCTGACCCAGCACCTGGTAGCAGGTCTGGTTTAGCATCTCGAACATCACCGGATTGACCTTGCCCGGCATAATGCTGGAGCCCGGTTGCACCGGCGGTAACAGAATCTCGCCGAGACCGGTACGTGGGCCGGAGGCCAGCAAGCGCATGTCATTACTGATGCGCGTGACCTCTAGCGCGAGTTGTCGAATGGCGTTGGACAGTTCCTGCAAGTCAGTCATCGACTGCATCTGGCCGGCCAGGTTGCCGGCAGCACGTATCGGTTCGCCGGTTAGACTGGCCAGTTCGGCCGCGACCCGATCGGTATAGCCCGGAGACGTGTTCAGGCCGGTGCCGGCGGCAGAGCCGCCAAGCCCGATCTCGCACAGGTGCTCGCGTGTCGCCTGCAGGCGTTCGCCGCAGCGATGCAGTATCCAGCCGTAGGCGCCAAACTCCCTGCCGACCGTTGTCGGAACCGCGTCCTGCAGGTGGGTGCGGCCGGTCTTGACCGTGTCGGCCTCTTCACCCGCGATGCGTTCATACTCAACCGCCATTGCCGTTACTGCTGACAATAAACGCGGTAGCTTTGCCAGCGCGGCCAGTCGGATTGCCGTGGGGATAGTGTCGTTGGTGCTTTGCCCCATGTTGACATGATCGTTGGGGTTTACCGGGTCGTAATGCCCGCGTTCACCACCCAGGGCGACATTCGCCAGGTTGGCGATGACCTCATTGGTATTCATGTTGTGGCTGGTACCGGCGCCTGCCTGAAACCGGTCGACGACAAACTGTTCGTGATATTTACCATTGACGATTGCGACGGCAGCATCGACGATCGCGCCCGCTTTGTTGTCCTCGAGCCAGCCCGCCTCGCGGTTGGCGATGGCAGCGGCCTGCTTGATACGGGCGTGGGCAACGATGAAATCGGTGTCGGGGCCGCGGCCCGAAATCGGAAAGTTTTCTACCGCCCGCGCGGTCTGAATGCCGTACCAGGCGTCGTCAGGTACCTGGTATTCACCCAGACTGTCTTTTTCGATGCGGAATTTTTTGGCCATTTCATGCTCCAAGAGATAGGTGGACGATTATAGGTAGGAAGAATGGGGAATGCATCTGTTGGCTGCCGCGTCTTTAACAAAGGCGCGCTATTTGCCGGGCGGTAAATCGGGTGCAGTATTCGTTGAACTAACAGGAGTAGAAATTGAAGACCCTGACAAAAACGGCAATAACGCTGTTGTTACTGTTGCCTCTGGCATCGTTTGCCGCACCGGATCTGCTGCTGAAGACGGTGGACGGTGAGCAGCAGAACGTTTCCGAGTACATTGGCAAGGGCAAGTGGACCGTGGTCGCCATCTGGGCACACGACTGCCACATCTGCAACGACGAAATCCCGGCCATGACGTTCTTCCATGATGCCCACAAGGATAAGGACGCCATTGTCCTGGGTGTTTCCATTGATGGCTGGAACAAGCGCCGGGAGGCAAGACGTTTTATTGAAACGCATGCGCTCAATTTCCCCAACCTGATTGCCGAACCGCGCCAGGACGTTATCGGGAAATTTGGTGGCGGCGAGTTTTATGGAACCCCGACATTTTATGTGTACTCTCCCGAGGGTGAATTGCTGGCGCGCCAAATCGGCCCTGTTTCGGCAGAAGAGATTGAAAAATTCATGCAAAGCGTTGATCGGGCAAAACGAGAGAAATCAGACGCGAACGGGTAAAATGGGATCGAGTTTTGACACGGTGCTTCCGGAGTAATGGATATGAACAAGCTGCTGTTTACGTTGATGATCAGCCTGGCGATGCTGGCCGGGCCTGCTGCCCATGCTGCCGCCGAAACCCGAGATCCGGGGGATCATTTCTTCAGTCAGAGTTTTGGTGACTTGCGGGAGGAGCTGGCGACGGCGCGCAAACAGGGCAAGAAAGGCCTGTTCATCATGTTTCATAACACCGAATGCCCCTGGTGCGAGAAGATGCGGACCAATGTCCTCAACCAGGTATCCGTTCAGGATTACTTTCGCCAGTATTTCATTAATCTGCAGATCGATACCGAGGGTAGCGAGATGGTTACCGATTTCGATGGAAAGCAAATGATGGAGAAAGACTTTGCGCTGAAGCACAACCGGGTGCGCGCAACACCGGTATTCATTTATCTTGATACCAATGGCCAGCAGCTGGTCAAATACACCGGTGCCACGCGGGATGTTCAGGAGTTTATGTGGCTGGGCGAATTTATCGTCGGTGAGCACTACAAGAACAAACGTTTTGCGATATACAAACGCGAGCGTCAACAGGCAGCAGGAAGTCAATCCTGACCAACGCTATCTTTTCTGACTGATTCAGACTGTGCCGATGCAGATTCGATTCCTGACAGGTTTACTGTACGGCATCGTGTGGGCTGGTATCGTGCAAGCCGATACCACCGCCCCCGAGCCGCTACCAAGCCCGTTGACGCTGGAGCAGGCGCTGGCGCTGGCGGATGATTCACACCCGGATATTGAACTGGCAAAGGCCCGCCTGAGTATGAGCCAGGCACAGGCGAGTGCGGTACAGGCGCAAACCGGTTTGGAAATTACCGGTCAGATCCTGCCGCAATATGTACAGCGAACATCCCCGGCGCTGGCATTCCAGAATTCAGACAATCAGGCACATTTGCTCATTACCAAACGGCTGTACGACTTCGGTGCCAGCGAAGCGCAGCGCGACGCGGCTAACAGCCTGGTCGCCAGTAGCAGCCTGGACTTCCTCGATGTCAGACAGAAGCGACGGATCGAGATCATGCGCTACTTTTTTGACGTGCTCCTGGCCGATATGCGCTACATGGTTGATAACGAGGCGATGGCGGCTGCCTACGTGACCTACGATCGTATTCGCGAGCGGCACCAGCTTGGACAGATTTCCGAGGTGGATCTTGCCGCCAGTGAAACGCGATATCGGGAATTCCTGGTTCGCCGAAACAAGTCGCAAATCGAGCAGCGCAGCAGTCGTCAGCGCCTGGCGAATGCACTTAACAGGCCGGGCGAGCTGGCAGACAAATTGTTGCGTCCGGCGCTTAGCGGCAATGTACGCGAAATCCCGGAATTCGAGGCATTAATCCAGACGGTGCAAGAGTCCAATCCGGGTATACAACGTCTCCGGCAGGAGGTTGAAGCGGCGGAGGCGGCAGTGGTCGCCGCACAGAAGAAGAGCGGACCGACACTGGATGCCGAGTTTGCGACGTCCTATTACGAACGGGAAGCGGCCACACGTGACAAGGTACGGGCGGCCCTGAACCTGCGGATTCCAATCTATCAGGGTGGTCGAGACGATGCCGATGTGGCGGCTATGCAGGCGCAACTTCACAACAAGCAGGCAGAGTTGAAAAAGGCAGAATACGATTTGCGCCAGAAGCTGCTGGACCTGGTGCAACAGCTCGAACTTTTAAAAGTTGAACAACAAACCGCGCGCACCCGAAGTGACTATCGTGATCTGTATCTTGATCGTAGTCGTGCACTTTACGAGATGGAAGCACAAGTGACACTGGGTGATGCCATGACCAAGATGACCGAGGCCCAGTGGCGGGCTGCCAAAGTGGAATTTGATCTGGCGATTGCCTGGGCTCGACTGGATGCAATGCGCGCCACCCTGATCACTGAGCCCAATGAGAAAAAGTAAGCGGAGAGACCACCATGCGTAATACAAGACTTGTGCTATCGGTAATGTCGTTGTTCATTACCAGCGCGGCCATGGCAGCCGGATTCGATGGCAAGGTGGAATGGGCGAGACGTGTGGCTGTTAGTGTCCCGGTCTCCGGAATCGTTGAATCGATCGCAGTGGACACCGGACAGCCGATCAAGAAAGGGCAATTGCTGTTGCAGTTGGAACAAACACCATTCGTTGCCGAGCTGGAAGAAGCCAAGGCGGCGCGGAACCAGGCGGCCGGTGATCGCCGCGAGGCCGAGCGAGACTATAAACAAACGAAGGAACTCTACGATCGCGGGCTGATTTCCAACGTCGAACTGGAAAATGCAGAACTCAAGGCCAAGCGGGCTAGCGCTGCCTGGAACGCGGCCGGTGCGCGGCTCAAACGGGCTGAATACGACCTCGGACACAGCCGGCTGGTGGCCCCGTTTAATGGCTGGTTACTGGGGCGCAACGCCCAGGTCGGACAGACAATAATCAGTACGCAGCAGGCACAAACTCTGCTGGTGATTGCCGCGGCAAACGAATATCTCGCCCGTGCCGAGGTGCCCGGCAAGAAACTGCGTGATTTGAAAATGGGTGATCGTGCGGTAGTCGAGGTTGCTGACAAGAAGTTTAACGGCGTGATCACCGTACTGGGTCTGGAACCGGTTGCCGGCAGGAAGAAAGACGACACCTACTATGAAGTCGCTATTTCGTTCAACAGTGGCGGTGCGTTGTTGCGTGCGGGTCAACAGGCAGAGGTTAGTTTCTAGATTAACAGGGAATTCCCGGTTGACTATTTGTCGCCAGTATCGAATCTCGGGTCGGGTGCAGGGCGTATTTTTTCGCGCCTCGACGCAGTCTGCCGCCAGCGATTTGGGCCTGACCGGTTGGGTAAGAAACACCGCATCAGGCGAGGTCGAGCTGGTTGCCTGTGGCGATGATGCACAGCTTATGCAGCTGGAACGCTGGTTGTGGCAGGGTCCGCGGCATGCACAGGTAGAACAGGTGGTTGTTGCCCCGGCCGAGGCGCAAACCGTCAGCGGATTCGAGATACGTTACTAGTAAGAAGTGTTGCGTCGCTAGTTGGGGAACCAGCGACTATCCAGCGCGTGATATACCTTGCCGGGATATTTCCATTTTCCCAGGCTGCCGTTGTAACGACCCAGGGCCCGGGTCAGATTGCCCTGTTCCTTGTCCATGTAGTATTTCAGAATCGTGCAGCCATAGCGCAGGTTGGTCTTCATGCGGAACAGATTGTCATCGGTACGCCCGATCATCTTCTTCCAGAACGGCATCACCTGCATCAGTCCGCGCGCACCAACACTGGAAATAGCGAACTGGTCAAAATTGCTTTCGACTTCGATAACTGCCAGTACCAGCTCGGGCCGAACACCTGCCAGCGTCGCCTCACGGTGCACTCCTTTCAGAAGTTTGATGCGATATTCAGGATCGGGGATGCGGTGGCGCAGGCGGTGCGACATGTCTGTTAGCCACACGGCCGCCTCGTAGTGGTCCTCGAAGCTATCGGCTTCGGACGCGGCTTTTTTTAGCAACGCTGCCAGTTCGGCATCGTGTGACGGCTCACTATCTGCCGCCGGTAGCGAGAGGGGCGCCATGCCAAGTCCGATAATCAGTATTGCGAGCCATCGTGACATCACGGGCTTCCTGCTTTTGTTTTTCTTATAACAGTTTAATACGTTTTTGCATTAAGGGAACCACCTCATCGAGTTTGAGTTCCTCGGCTTCCCCGGTACCACGTTGCTTGTATTCGACGATGCCCTTGTCCAGACCGCGTTCACCCAGCACCAGGCGGTGGGGAATACCCACCAGGTCCATATCGGCAAACATCACACCGGGCCGCTCATTGCGGTCATCCAGCAGGACATCAAAGCCGGCAGCTTTCAACGCGTCGTACAGCTGATCAACTGCCTGCGCCAGCCGTTCAGACTTGTTATAGCCGATCGGTACCAGCGCAATATGGAATGGCGCGATGGTGTCGGGCCAGATAATGCCATCATCATCGTGATGCTGTTCGATGGCAGCGGCCACCACGCGCGAGACACCGATGCCATAACACCCCATGGGCATTACCACGCTCTTGCCGTTTTCATCGAGCACAGTGGCCTGCATGGCTTCGCTGTACTTGGTGCCAAGCTGGAAAATATGACCGACTTCGATTCCACGTTTCAAGGTGAGGTTGCCACCGCAGGCCTGGTCGGGTTCGGATCGGGGACAGGGGTCACCGGCGACCACGTTTCGTAAATCGGCCACCTCGGGTTCGCCGGCATCACGGCCCCAGTTCACATGGAGCAAGTGTTTGCCATCCTCGTTGGCGCCACAAACGAAATCCGACAACCGCGCCGCGCTCTCGTCGGCGATAACTGGGATGCTGAGGCCGACCGGACCAATCGAACCGGGTTCGCAACCGGCTTCGAGTTTGACTTCTTCCGGCGTCACGAATACCAGCGGCTTTGCGACTTGTGGCAGCTTCTCTGCCTTGATTTCGTTCAGTTCGTGATCGCCGCGCAAGACCAGGGCGATGGCGCCACCGACGCCTTTCACCAGCAAGGTCTTGACGGTCTGGGCGGGGTCGACCTTCAGGAACTGGCTAACTTCCTCGATGCTGTGTTTGCCCGGTGTGGCTACTTCCTCTATTGCTGAACCCGGTACCTCGCGCTTGCCGACCGGGGGCAGCGCCGGGGCCAGCTCGACGTTGGCGGCGTAATTACACTCATTGCAGATGGCAATACTGTCTTCACCCGAGTCGGCAAGTACGTGAAATTCGTGCGAGGCGTTGCCGCCGATGCTTCCGGTATCCGCTTCCACCGGCCGATACTCCAGGCCGGCGCGTTCGAAGATGCGCGAATAGGTCCGGTACATCTGGTCGTAGGTTTCCTGCAGTGACTGGCCGTCCACATGAAACGAATATGCGTCTTTCATCAGAAACTCGCGCGCCCGCATGACACCGAAGCGTGGACGGATTTCATCGCGAAATTTCATTTGAATTTGGTAAAAGTTGGCAGGCAATTGACGATAGCTGCGCACCTCGCGTCGCACCAGGTCAGTAATTACCTCCTCGTGCGTCGGGCCGAAGCAGAATTCGCGGGCATGGCGATCCTTCAGGCGCAGCAACTCCGGCCCGTATAATTCCCAGCGCCCGGACTCCTGCCACAGCTCCGCCGGTTGCACGGCCGGCATCAGTAGTTCCTGCGCGCCGGCTTCATCCATTTCCTCTCGTACGATACCTTCGACCTTGCGCAGCACCCGCAGACCCAGCGGTAACCAGTCATAGACACCAGCCGCCACCTTGCGAATCATGCCCGCGCGAAGCATCAGACGGTGGCTGATGATCTCGGCATCGGCCGGGGTTTCCTTGACGGTGGAAAGCAGGAAACGGGAAGTGCGCATGGAAACCTCTTGTTTGAGTTCTTGATTTGAGTGGGAAAATATCTGTGGGTGAGATTATGCAACAAACCGCGTGCGACAGTTAGTCTGCACGGCTACGCGAAGGTGGCTTGAGCCAAATTGAAACGGCCCCGGAAGTGAGGCCAGGGCCGTTGTGGTGTCGGGTTGACTAGGGTCGACCGCCTTGCCCCATGCCGCCGCCGCCCATGCCGCGACCACGAGGCATCGGTGTGTCAGGCAGTGTCTTGCCCTGTTCCCGTGCGCGCTCCTGCATGAGCTTATGGTGTTCCTGGCGATAGGCTTCACGCTCCTGTTCCGTGTGGAAGCTTTGCATTTTCTGCTGGTGTTGTTCCCGCTCCTGCTGGGTCATCAGCTCGTATCCATATATTGTTTCCTGAGCCAGCGTCACCGCGACCGGTGTTGACAGGCTGAACAGGACTATTGCTATTGCAGGTATATAAAACAGTTGTTTCATGTTTCACCTCCGGCTAAGCCGTCAAAGTGCCTTACCTCCCCCGGCTCGAATGGTCATCAATTCCCACTCTGGCCGCTTTGACCAATATCAAGTTAACCCTGAGAAAGACGCGCCATTCGTCGTTTGTGCGATGCTCGTGGCTAATAAGTTGATGATGCGATTGCTATACTGGATCTTTTACCGGGTGAAGGCGCCGAATTGCAAAAGAATAAGAAAATGGAATACGAGGGCAGGGTAATTTCTGTTTCGGTCGAAGACGTGGAACTACCCAACGGCAGCACGTTGGTATTCGAGCGCGTGCATCACCCGGGTGGATCGGTCATTGTCGCCGTGGACGATCAAGACCGAATTTGCCTGTTAAAACAATACCGTCATATTGCCAATGGTTGGTTGTGGGAATTGCCAGCCGGAAAGTTAGATCCGGGCGAGTCTCCCGACAACACGGCCCGGCGCGAACTGCTGGAAGAGGCCGGGGTCGAGGCGAGCGAATGGACCGACCTGGGCAAGGCCTACAGCTCCCCGGGGATATTCGACGAGGTGCTGCATTTCTATTTGGCCCGGGGCCTGCGGGAACGCACGCCGAGTTTCGATGCCCATGAGAATATCGAAATTCACTGGCTACCACTGGAAACCGTGCTTGCATTGCTCAGCGAAGGTGACATTGTCGATGGCAAGACTATGATTGGTATATGTCGACTTCGAGACCGACTTCAACAAAACAACTAGGCTATGACAGCATACGCTTATATGCCGGGGTCCGGGTTGAATGACTGAGCATCAGGACTTACTGGATGCGCTCAACAAGGATATTCCGCTGCGTGAGAAGTTGTCCTACATGCATGACGTACTTTGTCAGCGCTTTGACGTTGTCGAGCGCGTTGCCGTAGCGATCTACGATCCGAAAACGGATGTGTTGAGCTCTTACCTGGACAGCCGGCGAGATGAGCGCCGAGCCGAGCGCTACTATGTCGAATTGGGAAAGGCCAATTCACTTCGCGAGATTCTGAGTGATGGCAAGCCGAAAATACTTACCAAGCTCGACATTTTTTCTGACGAAGATCCCACGCATAACCGTCGCGCGAGCGACAGGGGATTTCGTGCGAGCTATGCCATGCCGATGTATATGAATAGCAATTTCTTCGGTTTTGTCTTTTTCATGTCGGACAAGGAAGATCCGTTTACCAACGAGGTGCTCCA
>JAJDNE010000056.1 GCA_022340825.1 Acidiferrobacterales bacterium
TGTGGCGATTTTTTCAATCTCAGTGACGATATGTTGACTGATGTACGCGCGGTGTTTGATCGCGCAGCATTGATTGCCTTGCCACAGGAAATGAGAAAGGCCTATGTTGATCATCTTGCAGCCATTTTGTCGCCAGGGGTAACCGGTCTGCTGGTTACGATGGAGTACCCCCAGCCAGAAATGCAGGGGCCACCGTTTGCAGTGTTGCAAAGCGAAGTCGAGGCATTGTTTGGCGACCAGTTTGCGGTAGAGTTGCTCGAGGACGTGGATGTACTGGCAGACAATGCCCGTTTCCGGGATCGTGGTCTGTCAGCTATGCACGATAAAGTGTTTCGGTTTCAGCGCCGCTAGGTGCAGTGCTCGTGGGGACAACTAGATGCTGTTACATCAGCAATTTATCAGAATAGCCAAGGCGCACAAAAACAAGCTCGCGTTTATCGATCGCTCCACCGGTCGACGTATGACTTACGGCAAAAGTCTGATCGCGGCGCTAATACTCTCCAGAAAATTGAAGCAGTACCATGATACCTATATCGGTATTATGGTCCCGACATCTGCCGGTTGTGCCCTAACCATACTGGCGACATTGTTTGCCGGTAAAGTGCCGGTGATGATCAATTACAGTACGGGCGCGGAATCGAACGCGCGTTTCGCGCAGCAACGCTGCGGATTCAGAAGAATTGTTACCTCCCGCGCGCTGCTGGAAAAAATAGGTTGCCAGAAAGTAGACGGCATGGTGTTTATCGAAGATATCCTGGAAACGGTAACCGTCGTCAATAAACTAACAGCAGCTAGTCGGGCAGCCATGCCGACCGCCATGTTGATGAAATCGGTCTATGGAGGGACCGAAGACGATACCGTCGTTATTTTGTTCACGAGCGGGTCGGAAAAGATGCCAAAGGGCGTCGAATTGAGTCATCGCAATATCGCGTCCAATGTCACAACTGCTGCAGAGCAATTCCGGCTCGGATCGGATGACATCATGATGTCGGTGTTGCCCCTGTTTCACGTCTTTGGCCAGTCAATCAACATGTGGTTGCCCATTGTGATGGGGATGAGCAATGTTACTTACGGCAATCCCCTGGAATTCAAAAACGTCGCGCGAATTATCAAGGAAGAACAACCCACGATGCTGGTGGGCACGCCCTTTTTTCTCGCTGGCTATCTGAAGCAATCCGGTGAAGGTGATTTTTCCTCGTTGCGTCTGGTGGTGGCGGGCGCTGACAAGGTTCCCGACTGGTTGCGCAGCGCGTTTTCTGAGCAACAGGGCATCCAGTTGCTGGAGGGATACGGTGCGACCGAAACCAGCCCGGTGATATCGGTAAACCTGCCGGAAGAGAATAAGCCGGGTAGCGTTGGTCGGCCACTGCCCGGTGTGCAGGTGAGAATTGTTGGTGTCGATAGTGGCGAAGAAGTGCCAGTAGGTCATGAAGGAAAAATACTGGTAAAGGGCGACCTGGTCATGAAGGGCTACTTCGACGACCTCGAGGAAACTCTGCTGCACATTGAGGATGGCTGGTACGAAACCGGTGACATGGGCCTGGTCGACGACGACGGTTATCTCTGGCACAAGGGCAGACTGAAGCGCTTTGTTAAGATTGGTGGCGAAATGGTGTCGCTGGTCCTGGTGGAATCCGTGCTGGAGTCGCTACTTCCGGACGGGGTTGAGTGTTGTGTGGTTGAGATACCGGACGCACGCAAAGGTGCCAATCTTGCGGTTGCGGTCAGCGCCAGTGTCGATCAGAAGCAAATGATCGCTGCCCTAACCAAACAACTTCCACCGGTAGCCGTACCGAGGCAGTTTGTGGAACTGGAGGAACTGCCCAAGATGGGAAGCGGTAAGGTCGACTTCCGGTCAACGACGGTGATGGTGCAGGACATATTGTCCAACGTCGATTCCTGATACCTGTCGGGCGGTCGACCGATTCGGATACCAACTCTGTTCCGACCAACTGACCGATAAAGGGACCGTGTCCCGGCGGCAATTCCGCTCGATTCCTGTTAGGCTATGTTGTAAAAGCAGGCAGCTGCTGAAGAAATTTCTTACCTGAGCAATCGCATTTCTGAACGAGGAGAATTTAATGAAAGCTAGATCCACCCGGGCGCTGATGGCGTTGACCGTTATGCTCATTCCCGGCATTGCCATGTCCGCTGCGCCGCTGAAGACACAGAAACAGAAGTTCAGCTATACCGTTGGTTTTCAGGTGGGGATGGACTTCAAGCGCAAGGGTCTTGATCTCGATACGGAAGCCCTGGTACAGGCCATTCGCGATACCCAGGACGGCACGAAGCCGCGCCTGACCCAGGAGGAGATGCAGCTGGCGCTAACAAATTACAAGGAAGCGATGGAAGCCAAACGTAAGGAGCTGGCCGATACCAACCTAAAGTTGAGCCAGGCATTTCTCGATCAGAACAAAAGCAAGAAAGGCGTGAAGGTCACTGCCAGCGGGCTACAATATGAAGTTCTCAAGGCTGGCACGGGAGCCAAGCCCAAGGCAACTGACTCGGTAGAGGTGCATTATCACGGTACCCTGATTGACGGCCGGGTATTCGACAGTTCAGTGAATCGTGGACAGACCGTAACCTTCCCGTTAAACGGTGTGATCAAGGGATGGCAGGAAGCCCTGCAGATGATGAAGAAGGGCGCCAAATGGAGAATCGCGATCCCGCCGGATCTGGCCTATGGGCCGATGGGATCGCCGCCAGTAATCGCGCCCAACATGGCGCTGGTATTCGAGATCGAACTGATCGATATCAAGTAGTAGAAAACTGATCCCTGGAAATGAAGAAGGCGCACCGGTGAATTGCCGGTGCGCCTTTTTTACATGGACATTTCCAGATCAGCAATTACTGCGTCGATACCTGCCTTGGCGCATTCTTCGTCGACCTTGGAGCTCGCGCCACTAACACCAATGCCGCCCAGAATCGTACCGCCGACGTTGATAGGCAGTCCGCCTCGAACCGCTACGACGCCATCCATTTTGCCGATGGAGCCAGCAGTATCAAAAAGCTTTCCGGTCAATGTGCCGGTCGCAGCATTGAAGCTCATAGCGGTGTAAGCCTTGTCATGGCTGATTCGCAACGTGATATCTGGTGCCAACGTATCGCGCAGCACCGCCTGGGGATGACCCCCGCGATCCAGGACAGTTACAGTGACGTTATAACTGAGTGAGCGACATTTTTTGACACCGGCCTGCGCCATCTTCAGCGCAGTGTCCATGGTCAGACGCTTGATCGGCAAGACCATTGCGTCTTCTGCCTGAACCGCTACCGGCGCGATCAATGAGCCGGCAAGCAGACTTGCGAACAGGGATATTTTCTTCATTTTGGTCTCCTGAGGTTTATCTGTTTTATTGATTGATTGCATACAGCCTTACAGCGTGTCGTTAGAAATAAATTACACTCATAAATCCCGTTTCGTACAGGCTAAAATACCTTGGTATTTATCAAAGTATTGGCCGGGATAAATCGCGCGCGCTCTGGTTACCTAGGTCAATTCGATAAATTCAAGCGCATTGCCATCAGGATCTCGGCAAAACAAGGCACGGCGTCCGGACTTACTCGTGGTGTAAGGAATCACGGCGCGTTCAAGCGACTGTACGAGTTGATCCAGGTTGTCGACGCCAATGGCTACATGGCGATCTCGTCCACCGTGTGCAGGCCGCCCGACAACCGGGTCGGGATTGGGCAATTCGAGTAAATGAATCTGTTGCTCGCCAATATCCAGCCAGACACCGGGAAATCCGAGTTCAGGTCTAGCGGCGCTTACCTGCATGCCGAGTACATCACGATAAAAACCAAGAGCAGCGTCGGTATTCGCGACAATCAGGCTGCTATGCAGAATTCGCAGATAACCGACCATATTCAAAAGCCTTTTCAGGGTATTTCCTGTGGTGGTTGTTTCGACAACGCCTCCAGGGCTTCGTTCAGCGCGGTAGTCGTTGCCTCGCAACTCAGCGCGCCATGATAGTGACCATCGCGGTAGAGAAACAACGCTGGCAGATGAAATACCGAGAATTCCGCTGCCAATCCCTGGTCTCGTTCAACATCCACCTCAAACAGACCCAGCGCAGGGTGCTGGCGCCGATATTCAGACAAGAGCTGCTTCCATGCCTTGCAGGAGCCACAGGCCGGACCCGAAAAAATCACGATGGCCAGCCCGCTGGTTTCGGCCAGTAAATGATGAAAACTGAACTGGTCAAGTACGGTAAAAGCTTGTTGGTTCACTGGAGTTTTCCGTAAATTGGTTCATACAGGGCCGAAGCGGGTTTATATTCGTCATGTTTGCTGGAAAATCACCCGCGTTGGCCTAGTCTTAATCTGACGCCAATACTATATGATTCAACACATCACCGGCACTTCAAATCACATTGATTGACCGTATAACAAAAAGTATCGGACCACTCTGGATTCCAGGGCTTATTCTTGTTGTCGCCCTGTGGTTCAAGCCACAGGCCCTTGAGTCATTGAGCCGTCTGGGTGTCAGGCCGCAAATGCTGTTCTATTCCGTAGGGGCAGCGGGGCTATTACTTAGCTGGCGATTTAATCGAAGTCGAATTCTGCTGGCACTATTGTCCCTTCTGATGAGCTACGCATTCCTTGAGGCATTTACTGGCAAGGGGAGGGCGGTGGACGTCACCACAGCTTCTATGGTGGTGGGGGGTATTCTGTCCATCAATTTTCTCGTCATTGCCTTCATGCCCGAGCGCGGTGTCTTGTCGAGCATCGGGCGACTCGCCGTCTTGCTACTTAGCACTGAAATCGCAATTGTACTGCTGTTGATTGCGGTACCTGCGCTGTCCAGCTATGTCGGGCAGATTCGTTATTATGGTGCGCTCAAGGCGATGACCTGGACGCCACTGTCCATTGTTACCTTGTCGATGGCTTGTGCCACATCGCTGGTCCTGCTGATTCGAACTCTCGTATCGCGATCCGCAATTGATGCGGGCTTGCTGGTCGCCATGCTCGCGGCGCTGGCCGGTCTGCATTTTATCGGCGTGAGCAAAGCCGAAGCACTGTATTTTGCGACCGCGGCACTCATTATGCAGGCGACGATAATTCAGGATTCGCATGCACGGGTGTATTTTGATGAATTAACCAGCTTACCCGGACGGCGTGCATTGGATGAACAAATGATGCGACTCGGTCGGCACTACACCATTGCCATGGTCGATATTGATCACTTTAAGACATTCAATGACCGGTTCGGGCATGATGTCGGGGACCAGGCATTGCGCTTTGTTGCCAGCCAGCTGGCGCGCGCCCGTGGGCGAGCAAAGGTATTCCGGTATGGTGGTGAGGAGTTCACCTTGCTGTTTCCCGGTAAATCCCTGGATGAAGCGTTGCCTTTTATCGAACAAATCCGCGAGCGCGTAGAAAATACGCCCTTCGTCATTCGTGGTATCACCCGTCCGAAAGAGAAACCGAAGATCCAGACCGAAAAGTCAAAAAAGACCCGTGAACTGCTGACCATTAGTATTGGTGCAGCGGAGCGCAGTGAAAATCTTCGTACCCCCCAGGAAGTACTAAAGCTTGCTGATAAAAAGCTGTACAAGGCAAAGAGCGGCGGGCGCAATCAGACAGCAAGCTAGGCCTTAATCAAAACTGGAAAAGTGTAATAGTGGACGGGCAGTTTGAATTCTGTTGAACCCGCCACCCAGAACCGTATACTTTCCGCCCACCGTACAAAACCAGAAGAAGACAATCATGACCGTAAAAAGCTTCGTACCACCCCTGCGCACCCTGATGGGCCCGGGGCCATCCGACGTTCATCCACGTATCCTTGAGGCAATGGGGCGTCCGACCATCGGGCACCTGGACCCGGCCTTTGTCGGCATGATGGACGAAATGAAAGCGATGCTGCAGTACGCTTTCCAGACTAAAAACGAATTAACCATCCCGGTGTCTGCGCCGGGTTCGGCGGGCATGGAAACCTGTTTTGTCAATCTGATCGAACCCGGCGACAAGGTCATCGTCTGCCAGAACGGCGTGTTCGGCGGTCGGATGAAAGAGAACGTAGAGCGTTCGGGTGGCGTCGCCGTAATGGTTGAGGACGAGTGGGGGAAAGCGGTAGATCCCGACAAGCTGGAACAGGCGCTGAAGGAAAATCCTGACGCCAAAATCGTTGCCTTCGTACATGCCGAGACCTCGACCGGGGTTCAGTCCGATGCCAAAACCCTGTGCGACATCGCCCGCAACCATGATTGCCTGACTATCGTCGATACGGTGACGTCGCTGGGCGGGACACCGGTAATGGTGGACGAGTGGGGAATAGATGCCGTCTATTCCGGGACACAGAAATGCCTGTCGTGCACACCCGGCCTCTCGCCGGTGTCGTTCAGCGATCGGGCGGTAGCTGCGATCAAGGCACGCAAGACCAGGGTGCAGAGCTGGTTCCTCGATTTGAATCTGGTAATGGGATATTGGGGCAGCGGTCAGGCCAAGCGAGCCTATCATCACACCGCACCGATAAATGCGTTATACGGTTTGCACGAGGCGCTGGTGATGCTGGAAGAGGAGGGCCTGGAAAACGCCTGGACCAGACATCAGCGGAATTACCAGGCATTGCGTGCCGGTATCGAGGCCATGGGGTTGTCGTTCCT
The DNA here is from genome assembly GCA_022340825.1 of Acidiferrobacterales bacterium. Lineage (GTDB taxonomy): Bacteria > Pseudomonadota > Gammaproteobacteria > Acidiferrobacterales > JAJDNE01 > JAJDNE01. The sequence goes on from JAJDNE010000056.1 coordinate 6,603, forward strand.
GGTCGCCGAGGCACAGCGTTTGCCGCAGCTGAATGCCGTTGTCGTCCCCGAAGGTGTTGATGAAGCCGCGGTGCGCGCACGACTGCTTGATGAGTTCGATCTGGAGATTGGTGCCGGACTGGGCGCGCTGGCAGGCAAAGTCTGGCGTATCGGTTTGATGGGACATGCCAGTAACATGAAAAACGTGATGTACTGTCTGGGTGCGCTGGAGTCGATTCTGACCGATATGAGCATCCCGATTAATGGTGGAGCGGTCACCGCTGCGCAGAAGGTAGCGCTGGCGTAAAAATGGAACGGCCGTCAATTCGTACCGCGATTCCCCAGCGTCGATACCAGTATGGCGAATATATCGTTTCGGTGCTGGGAGAAATCGAATCGTCAGACGCGCCCAACTATCAATATATTCTCGCTGCCGTTAAGGAAGGTGAAACCGAGCCCGACGTCTACGTGACCTGCGAGCGTACACGCCGCGGTGATTATGATTATCGTGCGCGCCTGATCATGGAGGGTCTGAAGGACATCATGGGTGAGTCGGACGACCTGGGGTCTCTCGATGTCTTCTGCGAATTTGCCCTACAGGTGGTATCGAGTGCATTAAATCTCGGGGATGCCCAGCCATTGCGGCTGGGCTGAACTCAACCCTCTTTCAACAAGTTACGCAGATCAATCACCGCCGCATTCGCGCGGGATACATAGTTGGCCATAATCAAAGAGTGATTGGTAACAAAGCCAAAGCCCCGGCCATTCAGAATTACCGGGCTCCAGATTCTCTCTTGTGCCGCCTCCAGCTCCCGTATTACCTGGCGCAGACTAACAACAGCATTCTTCTTTCGCAGTACCTGTTCGAAATCAATTTCGGCCGCTTTCAGAAAATGTACCAGCGCCCAGGTCGACCCTCGAGCTTCGAAGAACACATTGTCGATCTGCATCCACGGCGTCTTCACCTCCAGGTATGAAGGCTCCGGCGTAGACTGTTGGCCAGCAGGCTCCCCGGCAAGATTGGTGTTGACGCGTTCGCGACCCACGCTGGCTGACAATCGCTGTGACAAGCTGCCGAGCCGTTTCTCGATAGTCGCCAGCCAGTCACGCAAATTATCGGCCCGTGCGAAGAACTGGGTATTGGTGCGACCCGGGTCCGATAAGCGATGGAAATATTTTTCCAGTGACACGATGCCTGCGCGATATTCGCTTTCGGTCGGGGGGAACAGCCATGAATCGTTGTCGAAATTGAAATGTGGTTCGGCCTCTGCCAGGTCCGGATCTTCCAGCGATTGTGACTGCGAACGACTCATGTCATTGCGCAGTGCCTTGGCAAGGTCGCGTGCCTGTACCAGCGCGCCAAATTCCCAGTTCGGAATATTGTCGAGGAAGACTGTCGGTGGCGTGATGTCGTTGGAGAGATAGCCACCGGGTTTGTCCAGCAAGGTTTCCATTACCTTGATCAGCGCGCCAGTGGTGACTTGGCCAGTAACCAGTTTCTTCTCATCGCTGCCAAGTCGGGAAATTGCCGCCTGACGTACATCAAACATGTGTGGTTCACGACTCCAGAACATCGCCAGCACGGTAAGCGCAATAACCAGCGTTACCACCATCAGACCAATCGTCCAGTTGACTCCTTTCGCCTTCCAGGTTCTCGGGTGATACAGATTGATCAGTCTTTTCAGGCTGGCCTTGAATCTGGCCGACTGGTTGTAGAAGAAGTCACTTAGTCTCGACACATCTTGCTCCCGGAATAGAATTCTTGCTGGGTTATACTGCCCCCGATGGTCTGGCGCAGGATCAATATATTTATAATACAGTAATCCGGCCTGTTTAACTGCTCAATCGGCATTTGGGAACGCATACTATGGTCAAGACAATTCGTATTACCACTTCCGCACAAGGTCTGCGTGAGATCACGCAAGAAGTCGCGGCGGTGGTGTCTTCGGCCAATATTGACGAGGGCCTTTGTACTGTATTTCTTCAGCATACATCGGCGAGCCTGATCATTCAGGAAAATGCTGATCCGTCTGCGCGTCGTGATCTGGAAGTCTGGCTAGATCGATTGGTGCCGGAGCACGATCCGCTCTATACCCACACCACTGAAGGGGCGGATGACATGCCGGCTCATATCAAAGCTGCCCTGACTGCCAGCAGCCTGGCGATCCCGGTGATTCACGGTCAGCTGGCACTGGGAACCTGGCAAGGGATATATGTCTGGGAGCACCGCCACCATGGTGCGCAACGGCAACTGGCAGTCCATGTTAGCGAGTAAGTCGTGACTGATTGGCCCGGGACAGTTGCCGAAGCACGTGCGATTCAGGAAACACTTCGATCAAGAGTGTTGTGCCAGGATCGCTTTGGCGAGATTA
>JAJDNE010000074.1 GCA_022340825.1 Acidiferrobacterales bacterium
TCGGCTGTCATGCTTAAATTATTCGCCACACAGGATAAGACGGTATATTATCGCTCATCAGATACTTTGCTGATTTGGAAGTTGCACCCTTGACCGACATTCATCTTTCGCGCCGCGTCCAGCGGGTCAAGCCTTCCCCTACTCTCGCCGTTACCAACAGAGCCCGCGAACTTCGTGCGTCCGGCAAAGACGTGCTCGGCCTTGGCGCCGGTGAACCAGATTTTGATACCCCTGAGCACATCAAGCAGGCGGCAATTGACGCGATCCGAAGCGGTTTTACCAAGTATACGGCGGTAGACGGTACGCCGGAACTGAAACAGGCGATTATTGCCAAATTCGCACGTGACAACGGTCTCAATTATGAAGCCAACCAGATTCTGGTATCGGTGGGCGGCAAACAGAGTTTCTTTAACCTGGCACAGGCACTGCTGGATACCGATGACGAAGTCATCATTCCGGCGCCCTACTGGGTGTCCTACCCGGACATGGTATTGCTCGCTGACGGCAAGCCGGTAATTGTCAGCGCCGGCATCGATCAGGGCTTCAAGATTACACCGGATCAGCTGGAAGCGGCGATCACAGATCGAACAAAACTGCTGGTATTGAACAGCCCGTCCAATCCGACAGGAGCCGTCTACACGCGGGCGGAGCTTGCCGCCCTTGGCGAGGTTCTGTTGAAACATCCGCAGGTTCTGGTTGCTAGCGACGATATGTATGAACATATCCTGTGGGCCGACGAACCGTTTGCCAATATCGTCATGGCCTGTCCCGGGCTGATGGAGCGCACCATTGTGTTGAATGGTGTATCCAAAGCCTATGCCATGACCGGCTGGCGTATCGGTTACGCCGCTGGACCACAGCCACTGATCGGCGCCATGAAGAAAATCCAGTCGCAAAGTACTTCCAACCCGGCATCCATTTCACAGGTAGCCGCCACCGCGGCCCTTAACGGCGATCAGGGTTGCATCGCGCCTATGTTGACCGCGTTCAAACAGCGTCACGATCACGTCGTTTCGCGCCTGAACCAGCTCAGTGGTGTCAGGTGCCGCCCTTCGGACGGCACGTTCTATGCGTTTCCAATCATGCAGGAAATTATCGACAAGCGGTCGGACGTATCTAACGATCTTGAGTTTGCCGAGCTGATTCTGAACGAAGCCGGAGTCGCCCTGGTCCCGGGTTCGGCCTTTGGTGCCGAGGGGTATATGCGACTGTCGTTTGCTACTTCGATGGAAATTCTGGACGATGCACTTGATCGACTGGAAAAACTACTCGGCAAGGCATAATCCCCGGAGGTCGAACCACCTTCATGGTCTACCACTGCGTTGAATGAAGGCTGTACCTTCACTAGAATAGATTGACGAGTCGCAAACGGCAGGATGCTGATGTGACCGGATAAGTCAGTCAAACAATTCAAATCATACGTCGTCAGGGAGGATGACCATGATTAAACAGCGCATGCCTCGCGAGAGGCAATTTCTTGTATTCACTTCTGACCAACGCGGCACGTCGCTTATCAGCGTCTTAACGGGCCTTGGTATTGCTGGAACACTGGCAGGCCTGGGTACCGGCATTGTCGGAATCATCCAGAACCACGCTACCACCGCCCAGATCAACAGCCTGGTCGCTGATCTCGCCTTCGTTCGCATTACCGCCATCAATACTCGGGCAACGGTCACTCTTTGTGTCAGTGATGACGGCGAAAGTTGTAGCAATACCGCCAGTTGGTCCAGCGGCTGGATCATCTTCACTGACGAGAACCGCAATCGCCAGGTCGACGGTGATGACCGCCTGCTACGGGTTCAGGGAAGGCTGGCAGCCGGAACGTCCCTGCAATATGGCAGTGGCTACTATCGATACCTGATGTACAACGCCAGTGGCATGGTCTTCCCTGGCGCCACCTTCACGTTTTGCGGCGCCAACGACTATCGCCGGGCGATTGTCGTCTACTGGACCGGCCGACCCCGGATTTCGCACCAGGGGCCCGGGGGTCGTGACCTGACCTGCAGCACTTCTTGACCCTGCCGGGGGTCGCCAGTACCATACGCGACCTTCCCGGTAGCTCACACCGTAGAGCAGGTGGCTAGACAGGACCTGTAGCGGATGTATTGCTGCCAAAGGGGAGAAATTGCTACATGAATACATGTTAGCACGCGTGGATCATATTCCCCGGTAGTTCAGTTGGTAGAACGGAGGACTGTTAATCCTTATGTCGCAGGTTCAAGTCCTGCCCGGGGAGCCAACCAGAAAGGGCGCGCTCGAAGTCTTTCGGGCGCGCCCTTTTTTTGTTCGCGTTAGCCTGTTGCCAGATCAGGCTGAACCATCGGCTTTTGCCGCGTCACCCTCATTTACACCCATCACCTGATACACCGCTACCGGGTGATCGATGCCCTTGGCCTCAATCGTACGTTCTTCCTGGTACTCCACCCCGTCGCCAGCCGCCGTCAATGTCGCTTGCGATGCCAGCACCTCGCCAGCCGCCGCGCTGGACTGGATTCGGGCCGCCAGGTTTACCGGCGAACCGACAATCCCGTATTTACTGCGCGTGTGTGCACCAATGTTGCCAATGACAACGTTGCCGGTATTGATACCGATGCCCATAGACAGGGTAGGTAATCCGGCTTCTGTGTTTATCTGGTTGACCCGCTGCATCAACCGCTGCATCTCGCCGGCGCAACGCAACGCTGCACGTGCGTGGTCCTGGCTCGGCACCGGCGCCCCGAAGAAAGCCAGAATACCATCACCGTAAAATTCATTGATCGTGCCGTTAAACTCCTCGATGACATCGGTCATGACCCCGAAATGATTGTTAAGCATGTCCACCACGCTAGCGGGCGGCAAGGATTCGGCGATGGGTGTAAAACCGCGCAAATCGGCAAACATCACGGTTAACTGCTTGGTTTCGCCGCCCAGACGCAACGCGTCCGGCGTACTCAGTAATTGCTCGACTACGCTGTCCGAGACATAACGGCCAAAGATCGATCGAATAAATTCATTGCGCGATTTCAGTTGGCCAACCAGTTCATGATTGCGGTCATTGGCATATTTCAAATCCAGCTGAGTATGCACGCGGGCGAACAGCACGGGAAAATCAATGGGCTTGGTAACGTAATCGTTGGCGCCGAGCTTCAATGCACGCACGATGTCTTCACTGGTGTCCTTGGCGGTGGCCATAATGATGGGAAGATCAGCCATCGACCGTTTGCTCCGAACCATTTTCAGGACATCAATGCCGCTAATCTCGGGCATCATGATATCAAGCAGGACGAGATCGAATGGCTCCTGTTCGAGCAAATCCAGTGCCGCCCTTCCCGAGTCAGCACAGACAGTGGTGTAGCCTCTTTTTTCGAGCCTGCGCGATAACAGGTCGCGGTTGTCCGCGTTGTCATCGACAACGAGTATCCTCCGCGGTTCCTCACTCATGCAGCCGTACTCCCTGGATCGCAATTAGGTAAAATTAAGATAGCACGCGTAAAAAAATGGAGTAAGTTAATGCAAGCCTTCCTTCGCCGCCCCGTGCAGAAAAATCTCATCCGACAGTTGGCTCGCCAGATAGTAATTCGGCAATAGTCTGACTATGTTGTCTCTGGCGCGAATCGCCATTTTGACATTGTTCTGTTGCAGGAAACTCATCCCGGCACGGTAGTACCATTTTGACGCCTCGTATGGGCAGCGGGTAATACCCCATCCTTTTTCATGCATCAGCCCCATATGTAACTGCGCTTCAGGCAGCCCTGCTTCCCCAGCCTTCTGGAACCATTTGGCAGCTTCCTTCAGGTTTCGCGAATTCTTGTCTCCACGTGCCAACAGCACTGCCGCGTTGTATTGTGCCAGCACATGCCCCTGCTCTGCCGCCTTCAGTTGCCACTTGAGCGCCTCCGCAGTATCCAGCCTTACTCCATCACCGCTGGCATACATCGCACCAAGATAGGCTTGCGCATTAGCGTCGCCCTTGTTCGCGAGCGCAGTCAGCGCGGTCAGGGCCTGGGCTGACTTGCCTGAGCGATGCAGGTTAACCGCCTGATCAAAATCCGGCGTTGATGCCCCCGCCACCGTCGCAAACAATAGTCCGATGGCAAGAATCAGTGGTCTCAGCAGTTTCTTTGTCAACTTCAATGGAATTTCCGAATCTTCATCTGCGTCTCATTTATATCACCATAGCAGACGGTCGACGATTTTTAATGCCATGTAATTGTCTTTAGACTGGCAGGCACGACCTGCGCCCCCCAATGAAATCGAGAAGGAGGAAGAGATGATAGGAAAAAAGAACATTGCCTTTGGTTTTATATATTTCGTATTTACCGCCGCACTGGGCCCTTACATGATCGTCACCGAATTTGACGCAGTGAACGAGGCCCAGGTTCTGAAGCAAACCAAGCTGAGTGCCCTGCAGGAAATCGCCAGCAACGGTTATCTGGACGCTGAACTGAACCCGCTGAATGCGCAGCAACTGGCGCAGACCAATACCGGCGCGGTGCTTGCCCTTTCTGCCAGTTTGAACAGTCGCGGGCGAGTTGATGCGATCAAGAGCGGTCCGCACGCCCACGGGAATCTTGAGGCCATGCTGAATATTCTCGCCGGCGTTGTATTGTGCTTTCTCGCCGTTCCCATATGGTTCAAAAAGTCGATTAGCTGGATATTCATCGCCGGCGCAATACTGCATTCTGGAATATGGTATCTGGCAGCGGTATTACAAATGCCCTGGGCGGGAGCCTGGCTAACCGGTCCGCTGGCAGTGGTAGGCCCGATCCTGGTGCTGGCCGGCCTCGCCATGATCGGCATTGCGACAATCATGGGATTTCGCGGAGAACTCGTTAGGGATTAATCGTTCACGCCTGCAGGCTCGGCGCCGAGAGTGACGAACGCAACCGCATGATCGGCCTCGTCCGCGAGGCTGACATGCACTGCGTTAATGCCGTGCTCCTCAATGAAAGCCGCGGCGTATCCATTAAACTCAAGCTGCGGCTTGCCTTTGCCATCGTGACCGACTCCGATCTGGCGCAGGCTCAAACCCTCACGAAATCCGATGCCCATGGCCTTGGCAGCGGCCTCCTTCGCCGCGAAACGCTTCGCCAGAAAATGGGCGGGGCTACTGTTCACGGCATAATCCCTGAGTTCATTCTCGGTTAACAAGCGTCTGGCAAATCGATCACCGAAACGCTCCAGGTTCTTCTCCATGCGTGCGACGCGCACGATATCGGTGCCGATACCAAATATCATTCCGGCGCTACTTCCCGCATCAGCAGTTTCATTTCTCTTACTGCTTCCTGCAATCCGGTAAACATGGCGCGCGCGACAATAGCGTGACCAATATTCAACTCCTGTACACCAGGAATTGCGGCGATCTGTTGAACATTGTGGTAATGCAGGCCGTGGCCGGCATTGATCTGTAGACCCAGGTCCAACCCCCGCAACACGCCCTGATGGATGCGAGTCAACTCCGCCAATCCCTGTTTTTCTGTTGCGCTATCGGCGAAGTGGCCGGTATGGATCTCGATCACTGGCGCACCAGTTCGCGCCGCTGCATCTATCTGATCAGGATCTGCGTCAACAAAGAGTGACACGCGGATACCCGCCTGAGACAAGCGATCTACCGCCTGTGTAATGCGCGATTCCTGACCAACAACGTCCAGCCCACCCTCGGTGGTCAATTCCTCACGTCGCTCCGGCACCAGACAGCAGTCTTCGGGGCGAATGCGAATCGCATACGCAAGCATGTCATCGGTGACGGCCATCTCAAGGTTAAGGCGTGTCTGCTTTACCTGTTGCACCAGCTCAACATCGCGCTCCTGAATATGGCGACGATCTTCCCGCAGATGCATGGTAATGGCATCGGCACCGGCCTGCTCGGCCTCGATCGCCGCCTGGACCGGATCCGGATAAACCGTACCGCGCGCCTGCCGCAGCGTGGCGATATGATCAATATTGACGCCTAAGGTAATCAAGTTTCGGTTTCTCCTTGTGAGACTTTTGGCCGCTGCGACAACGATCGCATCAGCTGACGACTGTTCAGCGGCTTGTCGCCAAGATGGCGTTCCAGCAGCATGCGCATCAGCCGCTTTAGCTCTTGCAGAATAACCGGATCATCAATCCTGCCTGTCGCCAGTGCAACCAGGCTTCGCCCATGGACCGGCGACCCGCCATGCGCCTCGCCACCGGGCACCACCAGTCGCGGTCCGCTATCAGAGATATATTCGTAAAGCTGATCTTCCTCAATCGGCCTATTATCAAATGCATCATGGTCCAGAACCAGCCCGTAACCCATCTCCTGCAATAACAAGTATTCGAACAGGCGCAACGCGACGTCGTTCCTGGTGTCTGACTGCAGGCGCTGCAGGCACTGCTGATAACCGTCGAAGAGTTGGGCATGGGGATCATGACGATGCAATAGCCGGATCAAAAGTTCATTAATATAGAAACCGCAATACAATGCCTCGCCCGACAATGCCAGGGCTGAGCCCGATGCCTCGACACCCGTCAGTACACCCAGTTCGCCCTTTCCGCTCCAGTCAATTCGCAGCGGGGTAAACGGGTTCAGCAAGGCGCGACGTTCATTTTTTGCGCGTCGGGCGCCCTTGGCGATCACCCCGATACGGCCATAGTCCCGGGTAAACAATTCCAGCAAAAGACTGGTTTCGCTGTAATCGTGATGATGAATCACATACGCAGGTTGTTGCTGCACCCGCATCACTAGTCCTCGTCAGCATATCCCAGGCTACGTACCGCCTTTTCGCTGTCGGACCAGCCCTCGCGCACCTTGACCCACAGCACAAGGTTGACCTTGCTACCAAAGAACACCTCCATCTCCTTGCGCGCCGCCGTGCCGATTTGCTTCAATCGATCGCCGCCCTTGCCGATCAGGATCGCCTTCTGGCCGCTTTTTTCGACCCAGATCAGCGCATTGATATGCAGGATTTTCTTCTCTTTCTTGAAACGCTCGATCTCTACGGCGACAGAATACGGCACTTCCTGTCCAAGACTGCGAAATATCTGCTCGCGAACAAACTCGGCAGCCATAAAACGCTCGCTACGATCGGTTAACTGGTCTTCCGGAAAAAGCGGGGGTTGCTCCGGCAACAGCTTAGTCAGTACTTTCTCCAATTGCTCCATATTCGTGCCGTCGGTAGCGGATACCGGGATAATTTCGGCGAATTCCATTCGCATTTTCGATTGCTCGAGTAGCGGCAGCAGATCTTCCCGCCGCTTTAACAGATCCATTTTATTGATCACCAGCACTACTGGTTGTTCCTGACGACTCACTGCTTCGAGTACGCGCTCGTCGGCTTCTTGCCAACCCTTGGCTGTAATCACCATGGCAATACAGTCTACTCCCTGCAATGCACCGGTTGCTGCGCGATTCATGAAACGATTTATCATCTTGCCTTTGCCAAGGTGTAACCCGGGGGTATCCACATAGACCAGCTGTGCCGTCGGTTTGTTAGCGACGCCCATTATGCGGTGACGAGTGGTTTGTGGTCGGCGCGAGGTGATGCTGACTTTTTGCCCGACCAATCGATTCAACAGCGTAGATTTACCAACATTGGGCCTGCCGATGATGGTAATCAGTCCGCTGCGGAAATGGTCTTCCATTATTTGGCAGTCAGTCGCGCAAGCGCCTGGCTGGCGGCGTCTTGCTCGGCAGCGCGGCGAGACAGGCCGGTGCCGGTAATGGCTTCATCCAGGCCCGGCACCATGCATTTCACTGTAAATGTCTGGGAATGGGCTTCGCCCTGAACCTCCAGCACCTCGTAATCGGGGGTAGAGTTGGATTGTTTCTGCAGCAGTTCCTGCAATCGCGTCTTCGGGTCTTTCTGAATTGCGGCCGGGTCAACTGATTCCAGTTGCTCCTGATAGACCTTGAGGATGGTATTCCGGGCAGCATCGATTCCGCCATCAATATAAATCGCGCCGAACAGCGCTTCCAACGCATCGGCGAGGATGGAATCCCGGTCAAACCCACCGCTTTTTAGCTCGCCACTACCAAGACGAAGATACTTGCCGATCTCCAGCTCGCGCGCGATCTGGGCGAGCGACTCCTTGCGTACCAGGCTGGCACGCAGGCGTGTCAGCTCACCTTCGCTAAGGTCGGGGAAATGCCGGAACAAATATGAGGAGATGGTAAAACCGAGGATGCTGTCACCGAGGAATTCAAGTCGTTCATAGTTGCGAGCGCCATGGCTGCGATGTGTTAGCGCCAGCTCAACCAGTTCATCGGTCTCGAACGAATAACCCAGGCGTTTCGTCAGTTCGCGCGGCGTGTCGGGCAAATCAACGGGCCTCTGCCGCATGATCGAATTCGAGCAGAATAGAAATATTTCCTGCAAACGGTACAACAACTTCATATTCGAGCTTGATCAACCTGGCGTTTTCACCGCGCGGTATGATTTCCACATCTTTTGCCGCAGTGACGCGAGTGATATCTTCAATCTGAAACATCTTGTCGATACTTTCCACCAGCTCCGCCGGGCCTTTGCTGCCTGCACCAGGCTGATTCGCCACGCGCTTGATCGCAGAACCGATTTTCATGTCTTCCATGTAGGGCGGAAAAAGTTTGAAAAACAGCAACACGAAAAAAATACCGATCAGCGCCAGGCCCATCATCCCCCACATCGTTATGCCCTGCTGTTGTTTTACTGTCTGCATACTTTCCTCCGCGTAGCGTTATCGTGTGTCTTAACGAATGGCATTGCCAATCCGCCCCCACAGTACCCTGTTCCAGAAAGGCTTTTGATCGTCCGCCAGGTCCCAGCTAAACCAGATCATGAATGCCTTACCGATAAGGTGATCTTCGGGAACAAATCCCCAGTAACGGCTGTCGTTACTGCGATCACGATTGTCGCCTAGCACAAAATAGTGTCCCTCAGGCACAGTGTACTCAAGCACCATCCCGCTGGAATCGCCGGCCTTGAGCAGTTCGTGCTTTTCGTCACCGAGGTCCTCGGTCCATTTTTGCATTTCGGTCAGTCGCTCACCTGATTCTCGCATAAAATACGGCTGCACCAGTTCCTGCGGCATCAGCTTACCATTTATATATACCCTTTTGTCACGATAGACGACGTGGTCGCCAGGCAAACCGATGGTGCGCTTGATGTAGTTCACTGATGGATTGTCCGGATAACGAAACACCATCACGTCTCCGCGTTTGGGGTGCCCGCTATCGACCAACTTGATATTGATGCCAGGAAAACGAATGCCATAGCTGAACTTGCTGACCAGGATGAAGTCGCCGGCTAACAGGCTGGGCATCATCGAACCCGAAGGAATACGAAACGGCTCTACAATAAACGCACGCAAAACAAACACGATGAGGATGACTGGAAAGAACGCTCTTGCGTACTCCACCACCATCGGCTCGCGGCGAGCATTGTCAATTGATTCCGCCGACTCGCCCGCACTTTCCAGGCTGTCAGCAGAGCGCTTGCGACCCGGCGCGCCGATCAGTCGGTCCAGACCCCAGATGACGCCGGTTATCACCAGCAAAATGAGCATTAATACTGAAAAATCCATAGCTTATTTGTCGTCCACACGCAGTACCGCAAGGAAGGCTTCCTGCGGAATTTCAACTGACCCAAACTGCTTCATGCGCTTTTTGCCCGCCTTCTGTTTCTCCAGCAATTTGCGCTTACGGGTAATATCTCCACCATAGCATTTCGCGGTGACGTTTTTGCGCAATGCCTTCACGGTTTCGCGCGAAATAATCTTGGAGCCAATCGCCGCCTGGATAGCGACATCAAACATCTGTCGCGGAATAATCTCTTTCAGGCGCTTGGCCAGCTCCCGTCCGCGATATTGTGCCTGATCCTGATGCACGATTATTGACAATGCATCCACGGTTTCGCCGTTGATCATGACGTCCAGCTTCGTCAGCCTTGACGGCCGAAACTCGAGAAACTCGTAATCCAGTGAGGCGTAGCCTCGACTGACTGATTTAAGCCGATCAAAAAAGTCCAGCACGATTTCATTCAGGGGCAAATCATAGGTCAGCATCACCCGGCTACCGAGATATCGCATATCTTTTTGCTCGCCCCGCTTCTCGACACACAGACCGATGACAGCACCGACATAATCCTGTGGCACCAGGATACTGGCCCGGACAATAGGTTCACGGAATTCTGCAATCCGGGAAGGCTCGGGCAACTTTGCCGGATTCTCGACCTCAAGCACATCTCCACCCGATGTTACCACCTGGTACACCACCGTCGGTGCGGTGGTAACAAGGTCGAGATTGTATTCACGCTCCAGGCGCTCCTGCACGATCTCCATGTGCAGCATACCCAGAAAGCCGCAACGGAAACCGAAGCCCAGTGCCTGGGACGTCTCCGGTTCAAACAGGAGTGAGGCGTCATTCAGACACAGCTTGTCGAGCGCTTCACGAAAGGCATCGTAGTCGGATGAGTCTACCGGATACAGTCCGGCGAAGACCTGCGGCTTGATTTCCTTGAACCCGGCAAGCGGAGCTGAGGCGGGCTGTCGTACATGTGTGATGGTATCGCCAACCTTGGCACCGTGTACCTCCTTGATGCCCGCGATTACATAGCCGACTTCCCCGGCCGAGAGCTCTTTCACCCGCAGACGTTTTGGTGTGAAGATACCGACCTCGTCAGTCTCGAACTCGCCACCACCCACCATCATGCGAATTTTTTCTTTCGCTTTTAACGTGCCTTCCATGATTCTGACCAACACGACGGTGCCGAGGTAATTGTCAAACCAGGAATCAACAATCAACGCCTTCAGTGGCGCATCGGCCGTGCCTGTCGGGGGTGGAATGCGCGCAACAATGGTTTCAAGAATATCCTCGATACCGATTCCGCTCTTGGCGCTTGCACGAATCGCGTCCTTTGCGTCGATCCCGATAATGTTTTCGATTTCGGCAATCACGCGCTCGGGCTCGGCCGAGGGCAAATCGATTTTGTTCAACACCGGGACAATCTCCAGGTCCAGCTCCGATGCTGTAAAACAGTTGGCTACCGTTTGTGCCTGCACGCCCTGTGAGGCATCGACCACAAGCAATGCGCCTTCACACGCCGTAAGCGAACGGGACACTTCATAGGAAAAATCGACATGGCCCGGGGTATCGATCATGTTCAGCAAATAGGTCTCGCCGTCGCGGGCCTGATATTTCAGGGCAACACTCTGGGCCTTGATCGTGATTCCGCGTTCGCGTTCCAGATCCATGGAGTCCAGGACCTGGGCTGACATCTCCCTGTCCGCGAGACCGCCGCAAACCTGAATAAACCGGTCGGCAAGCGTCGACTTGCCATGATCGATATGGGCAATGATGGAGAAATTGCGAATATGTTCGGGATTCCAGTCACTCATGGGATTTGCTAATAGGTGCGATTCAAATGCCGGCTTGCTGCCAGATGCCGGACTTTCGTGGGCGAGTCACTCATGCTCATCAAAATGGCGCGTATCATACTTGATAGCCATTTGGACAACAAAGAAGAAAGCGACAGAAATGGAAGAAAAGGTCGGAAAATCCGGGCAATTCTAGCGGTAGACAATCGACTCGCCGATCAGGGCAACGGTCGCCGCCGGCACCTCCCCGACCACGGTCACCTGGTGACCATTCACCATCGTGCCGAAGGCATTTACCGCACCCATGCCGGTGGCGCCAGTCATGGGCTTACCGTGCCCGGATACCTGGGGCTCAATGAAGACAGATACGACGGCAAGCCCGTCACTGTAAATTAGGTGTTCCACCGTCATGTCACGCGTGGGCAGATGGCGGGTCATTTGCCGGGTCAAACGATACCCCTTCGGCAGCGTCGTCGCTTTCCAGCGTTTATCGCTGACCCCCTTTCCTGATGCATCCGGTTCCCGATGCCATGCCCACTTTTTCCCGGAGTAGCCAGGATCGAGATCCTCCGCCTTGATCGGGCGGCCAATATCAATCTGGGTGAACATGAACTGTTCAATGATCTGGCGATCTTCATTGATCAGATTGGCCTTTAGCAACAACCCGGTTTTTTCATCTGCCCAGAGCTGGTAGCCATATCGGAAATTATCGCGTGGCTTGACAAACACCATGCGTGACTTTCGTGTAGCGACCCGTTCGTAGTCACCCAGACCCACTTTATAACTGGCCGTCACAACATCCACGTTGTCTGGCAATAGCGCCGGAAAATTCTTCTCCCTGGTCTTGCGGTGCTCGATAACCACTGATTGTTTGTCCGGCATATAACAGATTACATCGCGATCGTTGCGTATGATTTCCCTGGCTTCTCCGTTCAACGACACCAAGCGCTCGCGTGATGTTCCGTTTTTAACTTGATGGACAATTCGCATGGCTTCGATCTGGTCGCCATGGCGATAGATGAAAGTACCGTCGTAGTTATTTTCCTGTACAGCCGTGCCCATTTTCATCAGCCAATCCATGGCTGTTTCCCCTGCCTGCGCCATGGCGACAGGGCCCACAATCAGGCAAGCGACCAGCAGATACCGGAACTTCAAGGCAATCATTTCTCGCTATCGTATCCGGCAAAACGAACGTAAGACATGACGCCATTCATACTAGTAGTGGAGGAAAACTCACTATGCTCCACCAGATAGGCGTTAAGATTCTCTTCTACATCATTGGGCACTGACTGCCAGCGGGTTGCACCAGTGTGCAAGTAATCGGCATTCTCAACCGAAGCAATGTATTGCGGAGCAGCCACATCATCCGGCGCCATCCAGCGCACACCGACGAGAGCCACTGCCGCTACTGATGCCGCCAGTGCCATTCCGGTGGCTACTCGCTTTATACGTGAAGCTGCCAGCACACGGCGCGGGGCCAATATTGTCGGCTCCTGCAATAGCTGCGCCGCTACGTTATCGGCCAGATCTGCAGCAGCCAGATGATCTAGCTCCTGGCGCATCACCTCTCTGGCAAGGTAGAACCGGCTCCAGGTTTTCTTTAGCTGGTCCTGCGAGCCAGCGTCTTTCAATACCTTCTGCAACTGGTCTGGCTCAAGCTCGCCATCCATTAAAGCTGATAATTTCTCGTTCATCATTTCCCCACCAATGCTAGTGCACTGACTAGCTATTCATTCTCTACCAATGGCCGCAGCTCATTGTCGATGGCCTCGCGCGCACGGAATATTCGTGAGCGAACGGTTCCAATCGGGCAGTCCATCACTTGCGCAATATCCTCGTAACTCATGCCATCGATCTCGCGCAGCGTAATTGCCGTTCTCAAATCCTCCGGCAACCCGGCGACCACCCGGTGCACCGTTTGCGCAATTTCATCACGCAACATAATCCTTTCCGGAGTCGCAATCTCGCGCATACCCGGCGCGCTATCCAGCCCCTCGGCTATTTCGGCGTCGATATCTGAATTTGGCGGCCTGCGTCCCTGCGAAACCAGATAATTCTTCGCCGTATTAATCGCAATCCGGTACAGCCAGGTATAAAACGCGCTGTCACCACGGAAATTGGCCAGTGCTCGGTAGGCCTTGATGAAGGCCTCCTGGGTAACATCCTGCACCTCGGCATTGTCCCGTATAAAACGCGCCACCAGCTTCGTCACCTTATGCTGATACTTGATCACCAACAGGTTGAAAGCCGATTTGTCGCCGCCCTGTACCCGGGCAACTATTTCTGCGTCGACGCTACGTTCGTCCAATCCAGGTAACTCCATGTACCGCTAACCAACGTCGCGCGACACTCTGTTCAAGAGACCGGCGAGGCTGGAGAAAGTTCAGTAAAATAGCCAAGTTAAAGCTTCTTTTTCTAGTACTAATACGATCACTGACACAGGTTGAAACGCTCGTGATCATCGGGGCCTGTGCTAGGATAGCAAAAAAACCCGGATTTATGCCCTGACCCCAGATATGCCCAAGCCCCGGCCATCTCAAGTGCTCGTTATCGGCGCAGGTATTGCCGGCCTGACCCTTGCCTTGCGGCTAGCAGCAACGTCGCAGGTCACGGTACTGGCCAAGGCCCGGCTTACCGAAGGGTCCAGCCTTTACGCCCAGGGCGGTGTTGCAGCCGTGCTCGATGCCAAAAAAGACTCACTTTCATCCCACGTGGAAGACACGCTCAACGCCGGCGCCGGTCTATGCGACGAGGACACAGTCAGGTTCGTCGTCGAACACGGTCCGGAAGCGATTCACTGGCTAATCGACGAAGGCGTGCCATTTACCAAGGTCAACCATGATGAAGCCACTTATCATCTGACACGTGAAGGCGGCCACAGCCACCGACGAGTCATCCATGCAGCCGACGAGACCGGTCGTGCGATTGAAAATACACTTGAATCTCAGGTTCGCCAGCACCCGAATATCAGGTTACTGGAACACCACATCGCCATTGACCTAATTACCCGCCACAAGACCGGGCTCGATGGGGAAAATCGTTGTCTTGGCGCCTATGTTCTGGACAAGGAAAAAGACCGTGTCGAAGTGTTTGCTGCAGACTTTACAGTGCTGGCTACGGGCGGCGCGTCGAAAGTCTATCTTTATACAAGCAATCCGGATACCTCCACCGGAGATGGCGTTGCCATTGCCTGGCGTGCCGGTTGCCGTGTCGCCAATATGGAATTCGTGCAGTTTCATCCGACATGCCTGTATCACCCACACGCAAAATCCTTCCTCATCTCAGAGGCGGTACGTGGTGAAGGCGGCAAACTGACCTTGCCCGACGGTTCTTCGTTCATGGAGAACCACGACTCCCGCGCCGAGCTGGCACCTCGCGACATCGTTGCCCGAGCGATTGACTACGAAATGAAAAAGCATGGGCTCGACCATGTTTTGCTTGATATCAGTCACAAGAGTCCCGAGTTCATTAACGAACACTTTCCCCATATTTACAAAGTCTGCTTGCACCTTGGCTACGATATCACCCGCGAGCCGATACCTGTTGTGCCCGCTGCCCACTACACATGTGGCGGCGTCATTACAGACCACAGGGGAAGAACTGATCTTGCTGCGCTCTACTCGATCGGTGAATGCGCCCATACCGGACTGCATGGGGCCAATCGACTCGCCAGCAATTCACTACTCGAATGTGTCGTGTTTGCCCAGTCTGCCGCCGAGGATATTGATCAGCGACAGGATCCTTCATCAATATCTGTCTCGGCACTTCCGCCCTGGGATGAAAGTCGCGTGACCGATCCGGATGAAGAAGTGGTGGTATCCCATAACTGGGACGAACTTCGGCGATTCATGTGGGACTACGTAGGTATCGTGCGAACCGATAAACGCCTGGAGCGCGCTTTGCATCGTGCGCATTTACTCCAGGCTGAAATTCGGGAGTTCTATACCAACTTCCGGGTCAGTAATGACCTGATCGAGCTGCGCAACCTGGTAATGGTAGCCGAGCTGATCATTCGAAGTGCCCAGGCGAGGAAGGAAAGTCGCGGCCTGCACTATACCCGGGATTACCCCACGACACGCCCGGGGGTTCCTGAAAACACCGTCATGATTCCGGACAATTTTGCTGCCAGCGTTATCGAGGCGGCATAGTCCGCAGTGGCATCCGCTAGGCTGCAAGCTGATACAGCTGGCCGCATCTGCAGCTCTATGAATGAATCTTCTTTTTATTTAATAATCAAATAGTTATACAATCTTCTTAATTATCTTTGTCAGGTCTGGATCGTCCGGGGTTTCGTCACCGTTGAGATAAGCGAGCAAGGTGTTGTCCTGCAATTCCAGTAATCGTTGAAACCGCTCCTTATCGTCTGATGCCAGCGTCGCATAACGATGTTCAAGGAACCTCTGAAAGACCAGATCCAGCTCTAGTAGACCGCGTCGGCAGCGCCAGCGCAGCCTCCTCAGCGTCTCGGGATCAGCGGTCATAGCTGGCGCTTCAGTAGCATCTGTTTAATGTGGCCGATGGCTCTCGTTGGATTCAGTCCCTTGGGGCAGGCATCGGTGCAACTCATGATCGTGTGACAACGGAACAGCTTGTAGGGGTCCTCAAGATCGTCGAGTCTTTCGCCGGTCGCCATGTCACGACTGTCTGATAAAAAACGCCATGCCTGTAGCAGTGCCGCCGGTCCTAAAAATCGATCCGGATTCCACCAGAATGAAGGGCACGCGGTCGAACAGCACCCACACAAGATACATTCATAGAGCCCATCAAGTTGCTCACGATCCTCCGGTGACTGCAAACGCTCTATTTCCGGTTCGGGATCGTCGTTGATCAACCAGGGCTTGACTGATTTGTATTGACGGTAAAATGGCTCCATGTCCACCACCAGGTCCCGGATTACCGGTAGGCCCGGTACCGGCCTTAATTTAATCGGCTGCGACAATTCCTTTAGAGGTGTGATGCAGGCAAGTCCGTTCCGTCCATTGATATTCATGGCATCCGACCCACACACCCCTTCGCCACAGGAACGGCGGAATCCAAGACTATCGTCCTGGCGCTTTAGCAATAGCAACGCATCGAGCAACATGATGGCGCCACTATCGTCCGGCAGTTCATAATCCTGCATATACGGCTTACTGTCCGTTTCAGGATTGAACCGATAGATTGAAATTTTCATATCGTCAGTTCCTGTAATCAGTAGACACGCGGCTTGGGTTTAAAGCTGTCAACTGACAGCGGCTTGAGCCGTACCGGCTTGTAGTCAAGCTGGCGTCCGGACTTGCTGTATAGCGTGTGCTTCAACCAGTTATTATCATCACGCTCTGGATAGTCGAGTCGGGAGTGTGCGCCACGACTCTCTGTGCGCGCTGCCGCGGACACCACGGTAGCCAAGGCGACATCCATCAGATTCTCCAACTCCAATGCCTCGATGCGAGCCGTGTTAAACACCTTGCTATGATCTTTCAGGGTTGCGTCCTGCAGGCGCGCTTCCAGAGCCAGCACCCTGTCGACACCCTCGTCCAGCACCGCTTGTGTACGGAACACACCACAATAGTCTTCCATGGTCTTGGCCAGCGCCTCCTTCAACTCGTCGACAGATTCACCATCGCCCTTCCTGTCCCATCGATGCAACCGTGCGAGCGCCCGCTCGATCGCTGCTTCTGGCACACCTCGGTGGTAACGGTTTTCATTCAGGTACTCAAGCATGTGGTTACCGGCGGCGCGACCAAAGACAACGATATCCAGCAGCGAGTTGCCCCCGAGTCGATTGGCGCCATGAACAGATACGCAGGCGCATTCCCCGACGGCATAGAAACCGGGAATGGCTTCTTCGGGGCCGGTGGCAACAGGTACAACCACCTGACCATGGCGGTTGGTCGGTATTCCACCCATGGTGTAATGCGCAGTCGGATACACCGGTATTGGTTCCGATATCGGGTCGACGCCGGCAAAGCGGCGCGCCAGTTCACGAATCCCGGGCAAGCGTTGTTTGACAATGTCTGCGCCCAGGTGATCCACTTTCAGCAGCGCATAATCCTTCCTCGGCCCGCAGCCCCTGCCCTCGCGAATTTCGGTCGCAATGGCACGGCTGACCACATCCCGACTGGCCAGATCCCTGGCAGTCGGGGCATACCGTTCCATAAAACGTTCGCCGTCACTGTTGACCAGATAACCACCTTCGCCGCGTACACCCTCTGAAATCAGTATGCCGGCACCGGCGATGCCGGTGGGATGAAACTGGAAAAATTCCATGTCCTGAATCGGCACACCTGAGCGCAGCGCCATCGCCATGCCGTCACCGGTATTGATCATGGCGTTGGTTGTGGTCCGGAACATGCGCCCGGCGCCACCGGTGGCGAGCAAAGTTGTCTTGGCTTCAATCAGCAGCGGTTCGCCGGTTTCGATATCGATGACCACCGCACCCAGCACCGAACCTTCATCGTCGGTGACCAGATCCACGACAAAGAATTCATCGAAAAAGTGGGTCCTGGCTTTAAGGTTCTGCTGGTAGAGCGAATGCAGGATAGCGTGCCCGGTTCTATCGGCGGCGGCGCACGTGCGTGCAGCCTGTTCGCCGCCAAAATTCTGGCTCTGGCCACCGAAGGCCCGCTGATAAATACGACCGTTTTCCAGCCGGGTAAACGGTACCCCGAAGTGTTCAAGTTCAACAACGAGCCGCGACGCCGCGCGACACATATATTCGATCGCGTCCTGGTCGCCGAGGTAGTCACTGCCTTTAATCGTGTCGTACATGTGCCAGTGCCAGTTATCGGGTAACACATTGCCAAGCGCGGCATTCATGCCTCCTTGGGCAGCAACCGTGTGCGAGCGTGTCGGAAATACTTTTGATACCACTGCCACGTGGGCATCAGCCTGGGCAAGCTGCAGGGCTGAGCGTAATCCGCCGCCACCGGCACCGATAACGAGACAATCAAATCGACGCGTGGAAATTGCCATGATCAGCCACCGTTTCTAAAAAGAATATCGATTACCCATATTGCGCTAACCAGCAAACCACTGGCGAACACCAACGTGAGTACCAGGCGCAATTGGAAGGATTTTATGTAATCGAGGAAGACACTGCGCATACCAATCCAGGCGTGCAATAGCAGGCTGACGAATGCGAATAGCCAGAGAATCCGGACCCAACTCAGGGTAAACCAGCTACGCCACGCATCGAAATCAGAAATTGGCCAGAAGGCGAAGCGAACGATCAAAAATATCAGGAAGAGGCCGAGGTATATCGCGCTGACACGCTGAAGCAACCATTCACCAAGGCCGCTGTGGGAACTGCTTGTCACGCGCATTTTCACTGCAACCAGATTCCAGTCACAATCAACAGGAGAATTGTTCCGGCGAAGGTCAACCATGCGGTGATTCTGGCGGTCTGCCGGTCAATTCCCCAATCAATATCGAGCGCCAGGTGACGCAGGCCGGAGAAGAAATGCTGCAACAGCAGGCCGCAAATCAGGAGCAGAGTGATCTGAAACCACATCTGACCCAGCCACGTCTGCAATTGCACAAAAAAGCCGGCATCCGACAATGAACGATCCAGCAGATAGATGCCAAATGGCGTCAGCAACACCAGCAACACGCCGGTGACACGATGGAGAATGGATACAACACCGCCAACCGGGAGACGGATAGCCAGTAGATTCAGAAAGACGGGCCGATACGCTGATTTATCCACAGAATTGTTATTGTTGATTGGCATCTATCGCCCTTCCTTACTCTATGGTTTTGATTATCATTGCCCACGTAAGTACATTTAATCACTAAATCATAGACAGTCGCGAGGCGCAATCAGGTGAATCAGCTCTGGCAAACATTCCTTTCAGATATTGGTGCTGAATTCGACAGTGAAACCGGTTCACGGTTCGACTCGGCAAGCGACGAGATCAAGGCGGCCGCTGCAGGTAATGTGCTGGTCGACCTGTCGCACCAGGGCCTGATACGGGCAACGGGCGAGGATGCAACAAGCTTTCTATTGAGCCAGCTCACCAACGACCTGAACCAGGTAAGCGAGACGAATAGCCAGATCAGTGCTTATTGCACGCCCAAGGGTCGAATGCTGGCCCTGTTCCGTATTTTTATACACAACGGTGATCTTGTTCTGATGGCGCCAGTCGCAGTGATCGATACGGTACTGCCTCGACTGCGCATGTACGTCATGCGCGCCAAGGTGACGCTGGAAACGGCTGAGGATCTGGTCAGTATCGGTGTCTCCGGACCCGACATCGAGAAAAACCTTACTAATCTGGTTGGCGAGCTCCCGGCAGAAATAAACGATGCACGACAGGCCGGGAAATTTTCAACGATACGACTCAATGGACCCCACCCCCGTTTCCTGGTAACCGGCGAAACCGATGCAATCAAACAGCTTTGGCAGCAAATGTCTGCCAACTGCACGGCTACTGGCAGTGCCGTCTGGTCCTGGCTCGAGATCATGGCCGGGCAACCGAGCGTTGTCACACAGACCAGCGAGGCGTTTGTTCCGCAAATGGCCAATCTAGACGTTATTGACGGAGTGAACTTTAAGAAAGGCTGCTACCCAGGACAGGAAATTGTCGCGCGCATGCAATACCTTGGCAAACTGAAACAGCGAATGTATCGCGCCCGTGTCAATGCCGACGTGCGACCATTGCCGGGAGACAACCTGTTCGCACCGTCCTTCCGTGATCAATCTGCGGGCACGGTAGTCGACGCACAGTATTCACCTGAAGGCGGTTTCGATCTACTGGCGGTAATTCAGATTCGCGCTGCCGGCGAAGGAGAACTCCATCTTGGTGCAACTGATGGTCCGTTGGTTGACCTGCTTGA
The DNA here is from genome assembly GCA_022340825.1 of Acidiferrobacterales bacterium. Classification (GTDB taxonomy): domain Bacteria; phylum Pseudomonadota; class Gammaproteobacteria; order Acidiferrobacterales; family JAJDNE01; genus JAJDNE01. The sequence goes on from JAJDNE010000074.1 coordinate 20,113, forward strand.
ATTGCCCTACGAATTACCCCCTGTTAAAGAAGGCTAATTGACATTGTGCAGGCTGTCACGCCGGACGAGCGTTGCATTCAAACCGGCAAGTGCGCTTGCCCACTATTTAGGCATGTGCTTGAATTCTTATAGCCCTGTTAAACAGGTGCTATCGATGATGCGCAGTCAGCAACCCTGATTCAGGCATCGAACAATAAAAAGGCGGACGACGATCCGCGGGCTGGAGGAGTTAAATGTCTTTTCAAAAACTGTCCTGGCAAACTGCGTTGACGATGCTGATCAACGACCGTTCCGGCGACCTGATTGCCTTCATATTCGCACTGATTATCACCACGGTTGTGGTGGCACTTTTACCGTTCTAGCTATCACGTGCGGGTCAGCGGCGCGAATAGAATCAAATCTATATACGCCGCCTAAAAAATCAAATTGCGGGGTTATTTTCCTGGGTTGGTGACGACCTGATAGAAGGTTTCGTCACGCTTGACCATGCCGAGCTCGGCGCGGGCGCGTTCTTCGATGGCATCGAGACCGCTCTTGAGGTTGACGACTTCGGCCTGTAGCGCACGATTGCGCTCCTGCAGTCTGGCGTTCTCTTCTTGCCTGGCATCAATGTCCTGCTGTAAGCGCCAGTAAGCCAGTGCACCACCGCTGCCAAACCACAACGGGTACTGCAGCAGCACGAAAAAACCGATAAGCACGTAGGCAATTGGTTTCACGACGCTTATCTTACCGGCGTTCGCCGTGAAGTTGAATCATTTTTCCGCACTCCGGAGACAAATCTATCCGCCCAGCATCGGGAATGCCTTCATGCCCGGATACGGCGCGGCATCTCCCAGTGCTTCCTCGATTCTCAACAGCTGATTGTATTTCGCGACCCGATCCGAGCGTGATAGGGAACCGGTCTTTATTTGTCCAACACCTGTTGCCACAGCGATATCGGCTATGATGGTGTCTTCGGTCTCGCCAGAGCGGTGCGAAACCACTGCGGTGTAACCCGCGTCATGCGCCATTGAAATGGCAGCCAGCGTTTCGGTCAATGTGCCAATCTGGTTTACCTTGATCAGGATCGAGTTGGCAATGCCTTTTTCGATTCCCTGTGCCAAAATTTTTGTATTGGTAACGAAAAGATCATCCCCGACAAGCTGCACTTTTTTACCAAGACGTTCAGTCAGTCCGGCCCAGCCGTCCCAGTCATTCTCGCCCATACCATCCTCGACGGTAATAATCGGATACTGATCAACCCAACCTGCCAGCAGATCGGTAAATTCGGCTGACGTCAGCTCCGCATTTTCAGCACTGAGGCAGTATTTGCCGTTCTTAACAAATTCGGAACTGGCCGCATCGATACCAAGATAAATGTCCTGCCCGGGCTTGTATCCCGCGGATTCAATCGCCTGAAGAATGACCTGGATCGCGGCCTCATTTGATTCGAGGTCAGGCGCAAAACCACCTTCGTCACCGACGGCGGTATTCAGACCCTTGTCCCTCAATACTTTCTTGAGCGAATGGAATATTTCCGTGCCATAGCGCAACGCTTCAGAGAAACTCGGTGCGCCGACCGGGAGAATCATGAACTCCTGCAGGTCAACACTATTATTTGCATGCGCACCACCGTTGATGATGTTCATCATCGGTACCGGCATCAGGAATTCCTTGCCTTTTCCAAGATGGCGATACAGCGGCTCGTCTGCATGAGCAGCCGCTGCACGTGCGGTAGCCAGTGACACCGCCAGGATTGCATTGGCGCCAAGACGACTCTTGTTCTCAGTACCGTCCAGATCAATCATGATCTGGTCCACTTTCTCCTGGTGACGCGAATCCTGGCCTAGCAAGGCTTCGCGAACTTCTATATTTACATTCTGCACCGCCTTGGAAACACCCTTGCCGCCATAACGCCTGGGATCGTTGTCGCGCAGTTCGACCGCTTCGCGTTCACCGGTAGATGCGCCGGACGGGACCGATGCGCGACCAAAGGCCCCGGATTCCAGGGTAACATCTGCTTCGACAGTGGGATTGCCGCGCGAATCGAGAATCTCGCGCGCGTGAACTTGGGTAATCATTGGCATTGTTGTTTCGCCTGAAAAAGTGTTTTGGTAATCAGAGAATAAATTGTCACGATGTCAGCTGGATGACTCGGGGAATCCCTGGCGTTTAACGACAGCATCAATTTCCATCAGCGTCTCCAGCAACGATTCCAATTTGCCCAGCGGCCAGGCATTGGGGCCATCACTAAGTGCCTCGTCGGGACTCGGGTGAGTTTCCATAAACAGACCCGATACACCGGTGGCGACCGCAGCCCGGGCAAGTACCGGGACAAATTCCCGCTGGCCACCGGAGCGTGTACCTTGACCACCAGGCAACTGCACGGAATGGGTCGCGTCGAACACTACCGGGCAACCGGTCTCGCGCATGATTGCCAGCGAGCGCATATCTGACACCAGGTTGTTATAACCGAAACTGACACCGCGTTCACAAACCATCACGCGATCTCTTCCGCCGGCGGCCGCAGCCTTGTCGACAACATTCTTCATGTCGCCCGGTGCCAGGAACTGGCCCTTCTTGATATTAACCGGTTTGCCTGATGCCACCACCGCCTGGATAAAGTCTGTCTGACGGCAAAGGAACGCCGGGGTCTGCAGTACATCGGCAACAGAGGCCACCGCATCGATCTGGGGGATATCATGCACATCGGTCAGAACCGGTACGCCAATTTTGTCCTTCACTGCCTGCAGGATCGTCAGGCCCTCCTCCATGCCCGGGCCGCGGAATGACGCCCCGGAACTGCGATTAGCCTTGTCGAAGGAAGACTTGTAGATAAACGGTATACCCAACCGGTCGGTAATTTCCTTTAGCTGACCGGCGGTATCCATTGCCAGTTGCTCCGACTCGATTACGCAAGGACCGGCAATGAGAAACAGCGGCCGATCAAGGCCGACTTCAAATCCGCACAATTTCATTTAAGCGATTGCCTTTTGCTTGTTACGTGAGGCGCTGTATGCACGCGCGGCGGTGATATATCCGCTAAAGAGCGGATGGCCGTCGCGCGGCGTCGAAGTAAATTCGGGGTGGAATTGTACACCAACAAACCAGGGATGATCCGGTAATTCAACGATTTCGACCAGATTTTTATCGGTCGATGTGCCCGCGATAATTAACCCTGCTTGCTGCAGTTGCTCGCGATACTGGTTGTTGAATTCATAGCGATGGCGATGACGTTCAACGATAACGTCTTTGCCATACAGTTCGCGCACATGGGTGCCCGGGGTCAGGATGCACTGCTGGCCGCCGAGCCGCATGGTGCCGCCCAGATCACTGTCAACGTCACGTTGCTCAATCTTGCCGTCGGCATTTACCCACTCGGTAATCAGCGCGATCACCGGCGCCGGTGTCTCGGAGGTAAATTCGGTGCTGTGAGCCCCTTCCAGTCCGGCAACATGACGGGCAAATTCAATGACTGCCAGCTGCATGCCAAGACAGATACCAAGGTAAGGCACCCTGTTTTCGCGGGCATATCGGATCGCCATAATCTTGCCTTCGACACCGCGTTCGCCAAATCCTCCAGGCACCAGTATTCCGTCGACACCCTCTAGCTGCGCCAGACCATCGGTCTCAAGCGTCTCTGAATCGATATAACGAATATTCACCTTGGTGTGGGTATGAATTCCCGCGTGGATCAACGCCTCCGAAAGAGATTTGTAGGACTCGGTCAGGTCAATGTATTTACCGACCATGGCGACGGTCACCTCCGCCTCCGGGTGCTCCATGTCCTGGATTACCTTTTCCCATTGCGACAGGTCTGCTGGTGGCAGGTCGAGACCAAGCTTCTCAACAACAATGTCGTCCAGTTGCTGCTGGTGGAGTAGACCGGGAATCTTGTAAATACTGTCGACATCGACTGCCGAGATAACCGCTCGTGCCTCGACGTTGGTAAACAATGCAATCTTCCGGCGCTCAGACTCCGGAAGATATCGATCGGCACGACACAACAACACATCCGGCTGGATACCGATCGAACGCAGCTCTTTCACCGAGTGCTGGGTGGGCTTGGTCTTGATTTCGCCGGACACTGACAGATAAGGCACCAGTGTCAGGTGCATGAACACGGCACGGTCGTGGCCAAGTTCGACACCCATCTGTCGGATTGCCTCCAGAAACGGCAGGGATTCAATGTCACCGACGGTGCCGCCAATCTCGACCATGGCAACGTCAACATCGTCCGCGCCGACTTCGATGCAACGCTTGATCTCATCGGTGATATGCGGAATCACCTGCACGGTTGCACCGAGGTAATCGCCACGGCGCTCCTTGGCAATGACATTGGAGTAGACGCGTCCAGTGGTGAAATTATTGTTCTGGGTCATGGTGGTGCGCACAAAGCGCTCGTAATGGCCCAGATCCAGATCAGTTTCTGCACCGTCTTCGGTAACAAAGACCTCACCGTGCTGAAACGGGCTCATCGTGCCCGGATCAACGTTGATATAGGGATCCAGTTTTAACAGGGTGACCTTGAGCCCGCGGGCTTCCAGCAAGGCAGCGAGAGACGCGGATGCAATACCCTTCCCGAGGGAAGAAACAACACCGCCAGTAACAAAAATATATTTGGTCATGAGCCCGTTCAGGAATGAGGGAAGGTGTGCCCCAAACGGAAGTAGAAACTACCAAATGCGGGCGGGTTCCACAACTCGAACCCGGCGATTGCTTCAGAAATCGTGAATTTCCAACACGAAACCGGGCTCCTTTTTCCGCGCAGCGAAAGAATCGGCAATCCAGCGATTACCAACTGCCGCCAGTTCGTTGTTGACATAGACCAGCGGCAGCCGGCTGCGCTCCAGCGGCGATACGCCTGCCTCCTGAAACAGTTTTTTTAACTGGTGGCGGTGGCCGCGCCCCGGTAACTGCAATGATTCACCTCCCCGTCGATTGCGCAGCACGATTTCCGCGTCCTCAATCCGTGCCGCTGCCAGACCCTGTCCGGTCGTGGGCGTCATGCGCAGGGCAATCCCGAGCGCAGCGATGCTTACGACATCCTCCGGGTGCCAGGAAATCTCGAAATCGTCGTCGGGAACTTCCGTCCGACCCGTCAGGGTCAGCTCGTCACGATATCGATAACAGGCGCCACCAGGCCATGCAACCAGCGCCTGTCCGCTACGCGAGGGCCGGCTTATTTGTCGAACAATTTCATCAATATGGCGAGCCGAGGCTTGAGGCAGTGATGATCCTGCAATCCAGTGACGCAACAGATTCTGCAGTCGGCTACGGCTCAGGTTTTGACAATGACCGAGGCTAAGGCCGTTCGGCGTCTTTCCGGCGCAGCGCTGCAGGTCCTCGTGCGCAATCTCATCCAGCAACTCGCTCGCCGCGGCGGCGTGACCGGCAGATCGGGTGATGACTTCCTCGGCTGCTGGCCAGCGCGACCTGAGGCGAGGAAGGATTTCATGTCTGAGGAAGTTGCGGCTGAATCTGGCGTTGTCATTGGAGTCATCATTGACCCAGTCCAGCCCACCTGCGCGCACGTAACGCTCAATTGCTTCGCGGCTAAAACCGAGCATGGGTCTCAGATGCAGTCCGTCGGAGAATTTCCGCGATGCACTCATCCCCGCAAGTCCATGGGCTCCGGTGCCTCGTAGCAGATGCAAAAAAACAGTCTCCAGCTGGTCGTCCCGTTGATGTGCCGTAAGCAGGACATCGTCAGGCCCGATGTGCTGGGACAGCGCGGTATAGCGGGCATCTCGCGCTGCGGCTTCCAGCCCCTGTCCACGCACCTCAACCGCCACGGATTCGACAACAAGGGGCACATCAAGACGATTACAGGTCTGCCGACATTCCTCCACCCAGCGATCTGCGTCGGCGCTGAGACCGTGATTCACATGAATCGCGCTCAGCTGCCAGGTGGCATGCGGGCGCAGCTCCACCAGCGCCAGCAACAGGGCCAGTGAATCAATACCGCCGCTATAGGCGAGCTTCAGGTGACACGCGCGACCGGACGGCAACACGTTGGACAGTTGTTCCGCCAGTAATGCAGCGGAAAAGTGGTTAGCTTTTTTCTTCGAAGACACCGAATTTCATCAGGCGCTGGTAGCGCAAATCCGCAAGGCGGTCCGGCTCAATCTTGACCAGTTCCTTGACTGAAGCGATCAGCGCAGATTTGAGTGTGGCCGCCATCGCATCAGTGTCGCGTTGCGCACCACCCAGTGGCTCTGGCAGGATCTCGTCCACCAGCCCCAGTTCCTTCAGGCGATTGGCAGTAATGCCCATGGCCTCGGCCGCCTGGGATGCCTTGTCCGCACTCTTCCAGAGAATCGAGGCGCAGCCTTCAGGCGAGATGACGGAATAGGTTGAGAACTGCAGCATCATCAGCCGATCACAGACACCGATGGCCAGTGCGCCACCGGAACCGCCCTCACCAATCACAACACTCACGATCGGCACAGTCAGCCCGGCCATGACGTAGAGATTGCGCGCGATGGCTTCGCTTTGTCCGCGCTCCTCGGCACCAACACCGGGATAAGCACCCGGGGTATCAATAAAGGTAATTACCGGCATACCAAAGCGTTCCGCCATGTGCATCAGGCGCATGGCCTTTCGATAGCCTTCGGGGCGGGGCATACCCCAGTTGCGGGTCAGCTTCTCTTTGGTATCGCGACCCTTCTGGTGCCCGATCAGCATCACCGGGCGACCGTCGAGACGTGCGAGCCCCGCCATAATCGCGGGATCATCAGCATACAGTCGATCACCATGGAGTTCCTGAAAATCGGTAAAGATTCGGGAAATATAGTCTTGCGTATAGGGTCGTTGGGGGTGGCGCGCCACTTGCGACACCTGCCACGAATTCAGCGACGAAAAAATACTTTCGGTCAGCTTCCGGCTCTTGGCCTCCAGGCGTCCGATTTCGTCACCGATGTTGGCATCGCTGCTGTCGCCGGCATAACGCAGGGCCTCGATCTTGGCGTCAAGATCGGCAATAGGTTTTTCAAAATCCAGATAATGGTTATTCATGCTGTCCCGGTTTTAGTCTGATACCTGAGCGGGCCCGAAGACTACCATAGACCCGAAATATTTCCTTTGAATTTAGGAGTATACAACGTGTACGTGCTGTTCGCCGGCAAGATCCTCGAGCCGCTCGATCACGGTCCCGGTCGGGTTAACGGCCCACTCCTCGCCGAGTAATATTTCTGCGGCGGCATTCCGGTTGCGGTAATTGAGATAAACCGGGCAACTGCCTTCCGTCGCCGGACCCAGAATCTGCTTTAACTCACCGACAAAACCGTTTTTTGCCAGGTCCACGTCAACATCGATCACAACGCGTGACGCAAATGCGGATCGTGCCTGATCCATATTATATAGCTTATCGGCTCGCATTTTGAATCCGCCTGTATATTCGTCAATGCTGAGCTGACCATCGACGACCAGTAGCGTGTCTTTCACCAGTATCTCGCGCGAGGCGCTGAACAAATCTGCAAACACGGCAAGTTCCAGTCGACCAGTACGATCGTCCAGTGTCACAAATGCCATTCGGTCACCGCGCCGCGTTTGCATGGTACGGATAGCGACGATCAGCCCGGCCACTACCGCGTGCTCCTTGGTGCCGTTCAGGTCGGCA
>JAJDNE010000077.1 GCA_022340825.1 Acidiferrobacterales bacterium
TACCTGCTTCAACAATTTCTCAATCTGCCTGATGTCTTCTTTTGGCAATGGAGAAAAAGGATCGAATGAACCCTTGTGCTGCCCTGCGGTAAACAGCCGACGTTCTATGCCAATCTTTTTCATCACTTCGGTGAAACCGAATCCACCATCGAGCAATACACCGATGGAACCGACAATGCTGGATTCATTTGCATAAATCTTTTCAGTGCCGGAGACGATGTAGTAACAGCCTGACGCACAAACGTCGCTGATAACGGCGTAAAGCGGTTTGTCCGGATATTTTTTGCGCAGGCGTCGCACCTCGTCACTGATATAGGCCGACTGCACCGTAGCACCCCCAGGGCTGTTGGCGCGGATAATCACTGCCTTGGCCTTGCTCTCAAACGCGGCACGAAGTCCGGAGATGAAATTGTCGGCGCTCGCGGTACGGTCAGCGGCGATCATACCTTCCAGTTCCACCAGTGCGGTAAAGTTGCCGGTTATCGGTTCCTCATCAAAATCTGCGGTAACCATGATGATCAGCAGCAGCAACAGGTAGCCGCCAAAGAAAAATTTGAAAAAGATACCCCAACGACGCGACTTACGCTGCTCGTCAATGGACGCCATCAGTATCCGTTCCATTGTCTGCTTCTCCCAATCTTTTTGATCGGGCTTCTGGCTGGTCTGCTCGGTATTGGAGTCAATCATGGTATCGGCTTCTGCTGTGTGTTCTGGTCGAAGTGTATCGTATTTTCGGAATGGATCATGATTTTGCCATCTTTTTCTATGGCTTCCACCGGGATCAGGCCACGCCCGGCACACCGACCGTAGGCGCAGGCACCGCTGTCTGGATAGTACAAGGCGCCGTGGGTGGCACACATGAGGTACTTCTTGTCGCTGTCAAAGAAAACGCCCGGCTGCCAATCAAGCTCTACCGCAAGGTGAGCGCACTGATTCAGGTAGGCGTAGACCTTTCCATGGTAGCGAATGGCAAATGCCGGAACGATGCGATCACCAACCTTGAACCCGAAGCGGAAGCCGGTACCCAGCTCGTCAATCGCGTCAGACGCACACAGTAGCTGTGCGCTATCACTCACCGAAACCACTCGCAGACATCACTGAAGCTTGCCATGCATCCAAGTGGCTGATAGCTGGCAAGCCGTTCGCATGGTTGAACACCGTAGCTGACCGCTAGCGAATCGACACCGGCGTTGCGCGCCATTTCCAGATCAAAGACAGAATCGCCGACCATGATGGTACGCTCCGGGGCCGCACCGGTTTCGCTAATGATTTCTTCGATCATGAGCGGGTGCGGTTTGGAGCGGGTTTCGTCAGCGCAGCGCGTTGAGTGAAACAGATGCTGCAGCGGCGAGTCTTCCAATACACGGTCCAGTCCCCGGCGCGCCTTGCCGGTGGCAACGGCCAGTCGATAACCGTCCTCTATCAGCGCTGATAGCCCTTCCGGTACACCAGGAAACAGGGGCATTTCAGTTTGATCGCGAAACAGGAAGTGTTCCCGGTAGGCTTCAATAACCGCAGAATGTGTTTCCGGATTTTCACCTGGATAAATCGCCGCCATCGCCTCGGCCATACCTAGCCCGATGATATTTCGTATTGCCTCGTCGCCGGGATAACTGACGTTGGCGTCCTCTGCGGCCAATTGAAAACAGCGGACAATCTTGGTCTCGGAATCCATCAAGGTTCCGTCCCAGTCAAATATCACCAGATCGTATTCACGCGCCAAGGTCGAGTTTCTCCAGTACCTGTTGCAAGTCTTCCGCCAGTGGGGATTCGACGCACATTTTGCAAGCCTGCACCGGGTGGGTAAACGTAATGGATGAGGCATGAAGGAATAAACGTTTTAGGCCAAATGCCTTCATTGCATCGTTGAACCGGGCATCACCGTATTTACCATCACCGGCAATTGGCTGGCCGATATGGGCGGCGTGCACGCGCGCCTGGTGAGTTCTGCCGGTCAGCAGATTGATCTCTACCAGCGCAGCACCCTCCGGATACGAGGCAATATTCTGATAATTTTTACTTGGAATGAAGCGACTGGCGGCCACCTTGCCATCTTCAGCAACCCGGACCATGCGCTCACCTGAACGTAGCTGGTTTTTTTCCAGGGGTGCATCGATACGCCTGGCCTTACCGTGCCAGGTACCCGCCAGTAAAGCGGTATAGATTTTTTTCGTCTTGCCCTCGCGCAATTGCGTGTGCAGATCTTTCAGTGAAGAACGTTTCTTGGCGATAAGCAGCACGCCGGACGTCTCGCGATCCAAACGATGCACCAGTTCCAGAAACCGGCTATTGGGACGCAACTGACGCAATGCCTCGATCAACCCAAGGTTGATACCACTCCCACCGTGTACGGCCATACCGGAGGGTTTATCGATAGCGAGAATCACATCGTCCTCGTACAGTACCCGTTCCTCGAGCCACTCAAGATTCCTTGCCAACGGCGGCGCCTGCCGGCTGGCGGTGCGAATGGGCGGGATCCGGACAATATCGCCGTCCTTCAGGCGGTAATCCGGCTTAACGCGGCCCTTGTTGATCCGCACCTCGCCGTGGCGGACGATTCGGTAAATCCTGCTTTTCGGCACACCCTTGAGCTTACGGACCAGGAAATTATCCAGTCGCTGACCGGCGTCCGCCTCATCAATTTCGACGAACTGCACCGACGGGGCTGTATGTACCTGAGATTGTTGCTTATTTGTCATAAAAATTGAGCTTAACAGATTGTCGTAGACCCCTGACGCTGATATATTTGGTCCAGCGTGAACCGCAGAGAGCGGTTTAAAAATTTGCGCTAACTATACGGTAAAAAAGGTTTTTTTGCTTGGCTCTTGAGCCTGGCAAACCCGGAAATCGACGGACAATTAACTACTAAAATTGGAATCCGCGAATTCAGGCCTGCAGTCGATCCCATCAGGATTGAGGCCCCGGGTGCAAGACAGGGTTTTGCGTCACTCCCCTATCAGAGCGGCGCGGTGATTTACGGTGGCCCCAGGCAGCGATACTGCCTGGGAGCGTAGCGCGGTCAGCAAGCTTATACAGCGGCGACCTGCCCTTTAGGAAAGCGCACCGCTCCCGGTTGGAGACTTTAGCTCCCGGGGTGCCAGGGATTTTACAATGAAAAGAATTTTGTTTAACGCATCTCACCCCGAGGAGTTGCGTCTCGCCATCGTCGATGGTCAACGTCTTCTCGACCTCGATATCGAATCCACCGCGTATCAACAGAAAAAGGGCAATGTCTACAAAGGCAAGATTACCCGCGTGGAACCGAGCCTCGAGGCCGCCTTCGTTGACTACGGGATGGAACGCCAGGGCTTTCTGCCACTAAAGGAAATCTCCCGCATCTATTTCACTGACATGGAAGAAGGCACGCCCATGTCGCAGGTGCGTATCAAGGACGTGATCAAGGAAGGCCAGGAACTGATCGTCCAGGTCGAAAAGGAAGAACGCGGCACCAAGGGTGCGGCATTGACAACCTTTATCAGTCTTGCCGGTCGTTACCTGGTGCTGATGCCGAACAATCCCAAGGGCGGCGGTATTTCCCGTCGCATCGAAGGCGAAGAACGTGCCGAACTCCGCGAGGCCATGGCCCAGCTGGAAATGCCGGAAGACTGCGCCATCATTGCCCGAACCGCCGGGCTGGGTCACAGCGCTGAAGAACTGCAATGGGATCTGGATTACCTGGTCCACCTCTGGTCTGCCATTTCCCAGGCGGCCGAGCAGCCTGCCCCGTTCCTGGTCTACCAGGAAGGTAACCTGGTGGTGCGCACCATCCGCGATTATCTGCGCAGCGATATTGGTGAAATTGTTATCGACAACCCTGAAGTCCATGAACGCATGCAAAAGTTCATGGAGCAGGTCACGCCGCACAATTTGCACAAGCTGAAGTTGTACGATGAAGAGACACCACTGTTCTCCCGCTTCCAGATCGAAAACCAGATCGAGTCGGCCTTCTCGCGCGAGGTTCAGTTGTCCTCCGGAGGATCGATAGTATTCGATCGTACCGAAGCCCTGATCAGTATCGACGTCAACTCAGCGCGCGCTACCAAAGGTGCCGATATCGAGGAGACTGCACTAAACACCAATCTTGAGGCCGCGGAGGAAATCGCCCTGCAATTGCGTCTGCGCGATCTCGGTGGTCTGATCGTTATCGATTTCATCGACATGACACCTGCACGCAACCAGCGTGCCGTAGAGCAACGCCTGAACGACGCGTTAAAATTCGACCGTGCACGGGTACAAGTCGGCCGCATCTCCCGTTTTGGCTTGCTGGAAATGTCGCGCCAGCGCCTGCGCCCATCGCTAGGTGAAGCATCAAGCCTGGTGTGCCCGCGCTGCAGTGGTACCGGTCATATTCGTGGCGTGCAGTCTTCCGCCCTGCACCTCCTGCGTCTGATTCAGGAAGAGGCGATGAAAGAAAATACGGCTGCGCTCCACGTACACTTGCCGATTGCCACCGCGACGTTCCTGTTAAATGAAAAACGTCACGAGCTGAATACCATGGAATCGCGTCTGGCGACGCCGATTTTCATTATTCCGAGCGCCGACATGGACACACCGCACTACCGTATACGCCGCCTGCGTAGCGAAGACATTGAGGCACAGGAAGATCAGCTCAGTTACAAGATCGAACCTGAGGAAGATGAAGAAACTGCCAAGGAAGCGGTACCCGGAATCACCCAGATCACCGCAGCGGAAAAACCGGCTGTCGGTCAACTGGTTCCCATGGGTGCTGCCCCACCCCGTAAGGTCAAGGCTAAAGAAGGCATTCTGATCCGGTTATTCAAGGCGTTGTTCGGGACCGGCGAGAAAAAGAAAAAACCCAGAACACCTGAGCGCGGACGTGGTGGTCAACGACCACAGCGCGGTCGGCGCGGCGGCCAACGGGCTCGAGGTCAGGGCCAGCAGGGTCGCGCACGCGGCGGCCAACCGGCCCGCCCACCGAAATCGCAACAGCCAAAACCGAAATCGGCCGAGGCTGGCGAAGCGGGTGAAGCGGGTGAAGGCAAGCAGGAGAAACCGGAACGCAAGGAAGGTCAGCAACGCAGTGGGCGCGGTCGCCGTGGACGCGGCGGACGCCGGCAGTCACAACGTGCCCGTGGCGGACAATCGGGTCAGTCACAGAAGGAAGGTGCGGACAACCAGGGCGACAAGGACGGAAACAAGGCGCCAGAAAAGAAGCAGTCAGCTGGAAAACCGGATGAAGGTAGTACCGGCCGGGTCGAGGCCCAGGCTAGCGGAAATACCGGCAGCGAACCGTATCAAGAAAAGCGTCCGCAGCCGTCAGCAAATGAAAACGCTCCGGCACAGCAGGCAGCACAAGCATCAACTCCTGCGCCGACACCGAAACCGGTTGAACCTGTTAGCGCGGGTCATAACCTGGTGCAGATCGAAACCAAGTCGACAGACAATCAGGGTTAGACAGCTCAGAAGTCATGCTGGCGGCGAATGTCCGCCAGCAATCCTTCTGCCGCCTCCTCTACCATATCCAACACCCGTTCAAACCCGCCACTACCGCCAAAGTAAGGATCGGGCACTTCGTCTTCGGGACGGTTGCTGGCGTACTCGAGAAAGAGGCGGACCCGTGAACTCAGGTGATCCGGGCTGATGGCGAGCAGGTTTTCGTAGTTGTCCCGGTCCATCGCCAGCACATAATCGAACGCTTCAATATCGGATGCGGTTGCTTTACGGCCACGCAATTGGCTGAGATCGATGCCACGGCGAGCCGCGGCCTGCTGGGCACGCGCATCTGGCGCCTCGCCAATGTGATAGGCATGTGTGCCGGCGGAATCGATTTCAATAAGCTCCAGCAGCCCCTCCTGTTCTACCAGCTTACGAAACACGCCTTCAGCGGTGGGGGAACGACAAATATTGCCGAGACAAACAAACAGTACTCTTACCATTATCTAGAATCCGTTTTTCTTCATCGTTCACTTGCGCCCAGACTTCACCCGGCAGCTAAAATCTTTTGTACCCGTTCAAGGTCTTCGGGTGTATCCACACCCGGACCAGGCAATTCTTCCGCCTCACATACCGCAATTCGCTTCCCGTGCCAGAGAACCCTCAACTGCTCCAGCGACTCCGCCTGTTCCAGCGGGCTCTGCGGCCACCTGGCATAGTCTTTCACAAATCCGGCGCGGTAAGCGTAGAGGCCGATATGGCGGTGCCCGGGAGCCGGCGGCGTCTTGCCGCCGCTTAACGCGTCGCGATGCCACGGAATTGAGGCCCGACTGAAATAAAGCGCATAACCTGCGGCATCAGTTACCAGTTTGACGACATGCGGATCGTGATAATCGCGTTCATTCGTGATGACATGGCCCACGGTCGCCATTACCGCGTCGACATGGGTTGCCAGGGTATCGGCCACCTGGTTCAGCAAGGCCGGCGGCATTAACGGCTCGTCACCCTGAAGATTTACCACAATCTCGTCATCGGCAAGACCCAGGGTCTCGATCACTTCGGCAATACGGTCGGTGCCGGACTGGTGCTCCGGGGAGGTCATGCAAACCTGTGCACCGAACGCCTCCGCGGCCGTACGGATGCGCTCATCGTCCGTTGCCACCACGACGTGATCGGCGCGGCTCTCACAGGCGCGCTCGTAAACCCATTGCAGCAGCGGTTTGCCACACAGGTCTGCCAGCGCCTTGCCGGGCAGGCGCGTTGAGGCATAACGGGCAGGAATGACAACGTACATAAAATGAATGTATCAGGGCTCGGCTTTTTCCGGGATGGTTCGCGCCTCTTCCTCCAGCATTACCGGGATGCCATCACGTATCGGGTAGGCCAGGCGATCTACCTTGCAGATCAGCTCGCTGTTTTTCTTGTCGTATTCAAGCCGCCCTT
>JAJDNE010000113.1 GCA_022340825.1 Acidiferrobacterales bacterium
ACATTTTTCGTTTAGTCATTATGTCCAACTTTTACTGTTTTTATCTCGACATGACATGGACAGATTGCCGCCATGGATTAACGATTATAGCCAGCTCGGAGATGAAAACTTGCTAACGGTAAATCCGCCCTGATTCGACAATGTACTAATAAATAACCTGTTTTTCCCAGCACTGCCTGCTAATCGGTTGTTCCCTGCCAACGAGCGGAAGCCTGGCAGCTGAATTTTGCAGGAATTGTTCCACGAAGTCGTGATTTGGTTTGAGACAGTCATACTGTGGCAAGGACCCGAAAACGGGATTCCGTAGCATAGATCTCGGGCCGGCACTGGCGACGGCGCTCGTCGACGACAGATCAATAATAATAACTGACGCCCGCCCATACCTCGTTGCTGTTGTAGGTGTAAACCGGATCGGTGGAATTGTTGTTGCTATGGCGTATTCGCGCCTGCAACTTCAGGTCCGCATCAAGTCGTCGCGAAACGGTAAGCGACAGGCGCAGGCGTTGATCGTCTCGCAGATGGTAGTCGCTGAACCGAAAGCTGATATCACCATCCCAGCCCCATGTACCAGAAAGGTTCGAACTATAGACACCGCGAACGGTATGACGCGTTGGTGAATAGTTGGGATCCTGTCGATCGTTCAACTCAAGTTCATAGTACATACGCGTACGATCCTGCTTGCCATAACCACGACGTTCGACTCGCAACCGTTGCCGCCATCCCTGGAGGTAATCGTAAGCGGTGTTTAGTGAGCTTATATTGTCGTACCGATAGTGCAGGCGAAAGCTCGCGTCCGCGGCATAGTCATTCCGTGCACCCCCTTCCAGTCGCAAGATATTCTGGTAGGCGCTGCCGCGATATGTGGAACTCGAAAAGTACCCGGCATAGTGCGTCTTGTACTTGTCCACGGACAGGGTCTTCTTGATACCTCCCTGCACGGAATTCTGGTCTTCGTCCTGCGCAGTGTAGTCGAGCAAGGAGACATCACCGGTAAAATACAATCCGTCATCCCGGGTGCCGCGAATCAGGTAATCAGCATAGGCGCCCAGCGACAGAAACGGACTGGAACCGGCCGGTTGGTCAGTCGCTGCGGCAGTGACATTCGTATCATAACCGAACCGGGCTAGCACAGCGCCTCGCCAGATTCCCTGATAACTATAGAGTGCTTCTAGATTGCGATCGGCCAGAATGATCAGTTTCTCATCCCGGGTGGTTTTGCTTACCAGCTTGAATTCCGAGATGGCCACATCACGCTTATTCTGCTTCCGTGCAACCAGGCCAAGGTTG
The DNA here is from genome assembly GCA_022340825.1 of Acidiferrobacterales bacterium. Lineage (GTDB taxonomy): Bacteria > Pseudomonadota > Gammaproteobacteria > Acidiferrobacterales > JAJDNE01 > JAJDNE01. The sequence continues at coordinate 1,288 of JAJDNE010000113.1, forward strand.
TAGTGAGCCAGTCCGGCCATGCGAGTATTTCGCGCGACAATTTCGAAATTTATCCTGGCATCATCAAAATTACCCAGCTTGTAGTAGCTCACACCCAGGTTGTAATACAAGGCAACACGAGTCTCACCGTGCTTACGCGCCAGCTCAAAGGCCTGGACGGCTTTCCGGTAATCGCCTCGCTGAAAGGCCCGCTTGCCCTCATTGAACGATGATGTTTCTGCGAAAACCGGCACGAAGACGCCAACCAGATACAGAAGGATCACAACGCTACCAGTGACCAACGAATTTCTGAGCATCTTCCCCATCCCAAAAAAAACCTTCCCTCTTTTAGGAGGGAAGGCCTGGTACACCGTAGTGTGCGTGCCTAATCCTTACTTTCTTCCTTGTGATCGTCCTCTTTATCTTCGATCTCATGCTCTCGCTCATCTTCGCGCTCGCTTTCATGTTCTCGCTCATCTTCGCGCTCTCGCTCTTGTTCTTGCTCACTTTCACGCTCGACGGACTCGCTGTGATCGTTTTTCTCGTCGTTGGCATCATGCCTTCCTTTATGGTCGCGACCATGCTCCTTATGATCAACACGATCACCGTCAGGCAGCTCAATACGGTTGGTAATAACGCCGGAGCGATCGTCATTAATGTCGATCACTTCAATAGTAGCCTCTTCGATATCCGCTGCAACCGCTGTAAACGGTACCACCACGGCAACGAATATCATTAATATGAGGCTAGATATCTTCATTTGTAAACTCCTTAATCCAGATCAATTCGCGCGCTACGCCTTCAGATCAATCGCCATCAGACTGGTTTTATCTGCCGGATTTGCCTGCAAATTGACGCGTAACAGCTTGCTTTTCTGGTTGTGGGCGACCCTCGCAACGAGTTGGCCCTGACCTTGTTTCATCGCCACTACCGGCAAGGTCAACACGTTGCGTCCCTTCTTCAGTCGCGTTTGCCAGGCAAGCTGCTGCTTGCCGTGATACCCGGATATTTCAAAATTCTCCGGTAGTTCGACGGTTAATGTCACGCCATCCATGTCCTCTGGAACATTAATGGCTAAGTTGACATCACGCGTTTCCAGAACAGCCAGTTTGAACATTGGCGGTTCCGATATGGGTTGAACCGGCCCGATCAGGGTGAATACCGCCCAAAGCGCCAAACCGGCCGCCATGGCGCCGCCAAATCCAGCTACAAACCAGTGCCGGAAAAACGGCTCCCGGCTGCCAGTTGCTTGGGGATTAGGGGATTTTTCAGCGGCATGAGCCAGCCTGGCCTGCCGTAAGGCAGCTTGAGCAAAACCCGCTCGGGCTGGCTCAACCGGCATCTGACGAAGCGCATTACGCAAGACCAGGAGCTGCTCCAGCTTCGTCTGACAGGCACCGCAGGCCTCAATATGAGACAGCAGCTGGGCAGATTGGCTTTCGCCCAGATCGCCGTCCAGGTATTCGTCAAACAGGTCTTGGTGGTTCGTACAACTCATAATTTCTCTCCATTACCTGTTAACACGCTGATTTTCGACAAAAGGTTCCCTCGAAAGATGTTCTCGCAGCTTGGCGCGCGATCGATTAAGGCGGGATTTCAGCGTACCCAATGGCACGTCCAGCACGTCTACCAGCTCGGCCAGCGTGTAACCTTCGATATCATGCAGCGACAACAGGGCGCGCTGGTCTTCGTTCAGCACAGCAAATGATTCCTGCAGGCGCTCCCGCGTCAAGGTACCGGCGGCCAGTTCCTCCGTGCCGGCTCCGCCGTCCAGCTGGCTATCCGGCTCCATCGAATCTTCAACCACACTGAGTACAGATCGCTTGTGCTGACGAGTCCGGTCAATAAACAGCCGATACAGTACTTGTGCCAACCACGGCTTCAATTTTTCGATTGCTTCTATTTCTTCCAGGCGGGGATACAGCTTTACCAGAAGATCCTGGACCAGATCTTCAGAATCTTCGCGAGAACCGGTGAATCGGTATGACAACCGATACAGATGATCGATGTGCGGGCTGACCAGGTTTTCAAAGCGATTCTTGTTATAGGCCGAATTCGACCATAAATTCACCATCGACATACCCTATTTAAACGGATTATCCGGGCGAAAGGTTCCCTTGTTGGGGTAATTATTTTACGAGGCCATTGCCGAGAGGGCACTTCACCCCGTCGACAAACGCTGCGGACAGGATGCTACCCGTGTAAAATTCAGAATACCCTTGGGAAACCGACATACCACTATTCTAGTCGATACCGAGTTTAACGACAGATTAAAAATGAAAGAGATTCTCATTATCAGGCATGTTGAACATGAGGGGCCGGGCTACCTCGCTGAGTTTCTTGATAAACGATCCACACCCTATCGCGTGCTAGCGATCGATGAAGGCGAAAACATTCCAGCATCTATCGACAACTTGTCCGGCATCGTATTCATGGGCGGCCCCATGAGTGTCAACGATGACCTCCCCTGGATACCTTCTGCTCTTACTCTTATACGCCAGGCGCTCGATCGGGATCTGCCACTGCTGGGGCACTGCCTGGGTGGACAATTGATTGCCAAAGCCTTGGGTGCAAGTGTCCACGCGAATCCGGTGCCCGAATATGGCTGGTTACCTGTCTCTGTGTCAGATAATGATCCTGCGCGGCAATGGTTTCCTTCACTGCCGCATGAGTTCACCGCCTTTCACTGGCATGGAGAGACTTTTGACCTGCCCAACGGCGCCACCCATGTCTGGGCGAGCGAACACTGCCGGAATCAGGCATTTGTCTATGGCAATGCACTCGCCATGCAGTGTCACGTAGAGATGACGGCTGACCTGGTGCGGGACTGGGTTGACGGGACAGACGATGGCACCCTATCCGCTTCGCCATCGATTCAGACCCGGGAAGCTATCCTGGCTGATCTTGAACAGAACATTTTAAAAATGCAGTCAATCGCCGATAACATCTATGACTCATGGTTGGCGCGGACAATCGATAAAACTACGAAGGGAATTGGAAAGTGAGTGACATGTCCTATCGCATTGGTATTGACCTGGGTGGCACCAAGACCGAAGCCATCGTGATGAATGAGGCCGGGGAAATACTGTCGCGAGAGCGCCGTCCCACACCGGTTGCTGACGGCTACGACGCCATACTGAACAATATTGCTGATCTGGTATTCACACTGGAACAACCGATCGGCAGCAAGGCCCACGTCGGTATTGGTCATCCCGGTGCCGTTTCAGTTCGTACTGGATTGCTGAAAAATTCCAATACGGTCTGCATGAATGGTATGCCGGTAAAAGCCGATCTTGAACGACTCCTCGATCGTCCCGTTCGCATGGCCAATGATGCCAATTGTTTCGCCCTGAGCGAGGCGATTGACGGTGCCGGTCGGGATGCGAATGTCGTCTTTGGTGTCATCATGGGAACCGGTGTCGGTGGCGGTATCGTGTTTCATCAGAAACTGCACCAGGGCCTGCAGCATATTGCCGGTGAATGGGGACACAATATTCTGGAGCCTGATGGCCCCCTTTGTTTCTGCGGCAAGCATGGTTGTATTGAAAATTTCCTCTCCGGGCCTGGATTGCTCCATGCCTACCGCAAGGCCGGTGGCAACCAGGGTGATGACACGAAAACCATTGTTGCCAAAGCGGCAAACGGTGACGCATTGGCTGAAGAAACCATGCAGTTATTCCTTGATCGTTTTGGTCACGCCATGTCCATCGTCGTCAACATCCTGGATCCCGATATCATTGTGCTGGGGGGCGGGATGTCCAATCTCGAACGACTCTATACAGAGGGTCGTGATGCCCTGGCGAGGTGGGTTTTTAACGACGAATTGTTGACCCGGGTCGTGCGCAATGTTCATGGCGACAGCGCGGGTGTTCGTGGCGCTGCCTGGTTGTGGCCCGCCCGTGGCGAAAATGACTGATGACACGCTGTCTTCCTGGCTGATGCCTGTCGCGGATATCCTCCGTGCACATCCTGCAGGGCTAAGCGAACACCAGTTACTGCGGCAATTGCGCGAGAACTACCCGCAAGCACCATTTTCCGGAAAGTTTGAAAACAGCCTGAGCCTGTTCCGGTCGCATTTTCTTCTGTTTCACAGCCTGTATCTGCTGCAACAGCAATTCGCAGACGCCCACGCGGGCCGGCTCGAGATCTCACCCCTGCGTATCGTCCTGAGCGCATATAAACCAGCTGACACTGCGCCTGGCGAACCCGACCCCGTGCGCGACTACTACTTGAATCTGGGTAACCTGGAACAAACCACTGGCGCCGATGTCCATCGAATGCTGGAGCAATTCTGGCGCCGTTATCTGGGCTCCGACAAGCGTCGGGAGGCACTGGCAGTGCTAGGCCTTGAAGACCCGGTCGACGACGCGACAATTAAAAGGCATTACCGAAAACTGGCAATGGAACATCACCCCGACCGGGGTGGAGATATGCTTAAATTTCAGGCGATTCACAGTGCCATCAGGGCCCTTTTACGCTAGGAGACCGTCGCAATGGCTACTGACGGCACCAGTTACCCTCTGACGCAGGCCGTCATGAAGCACTACCGGGATAGGCAATATTGGCTACAATTTACGGAAAACGCACAGGCTGACACTCCCGAAAACACCAGGAAAGTTAGTACTGGAGCGCCATTTTTCTGCTTCGCCTAGGGAAAAAAGGCTATTTTTGGCGGGGTGTAATGGTCCTGATAAAGTGGGCATGGCTATTGCATATGTGTTATCGAACACTGTTGTAGGGTGCGCTCGGCGGATTGCCGCCCGCACTCACCAAGAATACCCATTGCCAATACTGGCGAGGAGAACGACAGATGAAAAAAATATATACCGCGTTGATGGCGCTGGTTATTACCGCTTCAGTGAGTGCGGTCAGGGCTGATGATGAGTTTCCAGGCAGAAAACTCTATCCGGATGTCCCCGTAATGAGCACGGGCGAACTGAAGCAGAAATTCAAATCCGTGGTCGTGGTCGATGCTCGTACAAAATACGAATTCGACACGATTCACGTCAAGGGCGCCGAGAATATCCTCGTCTCAAAAAATAGTTTCGCTGACGAGGTAAAGTCACTGCGTGAGCGCACACCGAAACCACTGGTGTTCTATTGCAACGGTCACACCTGCATGAAGTCTTACAAGGCCGCGCGTCGCGCGATGAGCGCCGGGGTGAAAGACGTCTATGCCTACGATGCCGGTATCTTCGAATGGGCCCGCAATAATCCGAATCTCGCTGTTCTGGTTGGGCAAAGCCCGGTGCGCGTCAGCGACTTGATTAGCAAGAAGGACTTCAAGAAACGCCTGCTCTCTGCGGACGAATTCCAGAAGCGCGTCACTCGTTCTGACGTGATGGTGCTGGACGTGCGCAGCCGACTGCAACGCGCCGGTGCCGGACTGTTTCCGTTTGATGAAAAATTCGCCAGCCTGGACGACAAGGAAAAGCTGGACCGATATCTGAACCAGGCCAAACGCGAAGGAAAAACCGTGCTGGCCTATGACGCGGTCGGCAAGCAGGTTCGCTGGTTTGAATACTACTTACGTAAAAAAGGCATCACGAATTACTACTTTATGAAAGACGGTGCTGACGGTTATGTCGAACTATTGGCCAAGCAACAGAACAGCAGCATTGTTGCCAAAGAAGACGTCAAGCCCGCCAAGAAGTAGCTGATCGATTTCAAGTCTCCTCCCATCTGTATGATGGTTCGGGCAACCTCTTGGTTGCCCTTTTTTTGGGAGAAAAAAGATCGCTTGAGGCTAGTGCTCACGCGTGGCGAGGAACTGAACGTCCGGCCAACGCTCCATCGACAGGTTCAGGTTGACCATCGTCGGTGCAAGGTAAGTCAGGCTGCCACCGCTATCGAGGGCAAGATTGGACTCGTTCTTCTTGCGGAATTCCTCGAGCTTCTTGTCATCGTCACACTCGATCCAGCGCGCCGTATTGACGTTGATTGGCTCGTAAATGCAGTCAACCCCGTATTCATCCTTGAGCCGATAGGCAACGACATCGAACTGCAATACGCCTACGGCACCCAGCACCAGATCATTGCGATTTAGCGGGCGGAATACTTGTGTCGCGCCCTCCTCGCTAAGTTGATCCAGGCCCTTTTGCAGCGCCTTCATCCGCAGCGGATCTTTCAGCACCACGCGACGAAACAGCTCAGGCGCAAAATTTGGAATGCCGGTAAATTTCAGCTCCTCACCCTGGGTGAAGGTGTCACCGATGCGGATGGTGCCGTGATTGTGCAGGCCAATAATGTCGCCGGAATACGCACTTTCGACACTTTCGCGGTCACGTGCAAGGAAGGTAATGGCGTTCGGCACCTGCACGTCTCTACCGATGCGTACCTGGTACAGCTTCATACCCTTGGTGAACTTGCCGGAGGTAAGGCGCATAAAAGCAATGCGGTCTCGATGCTGCGGGTCCATGTTCGCCTGTATCTTGAAAACGAAACCGGTCAGCTTTTCCTCAGCCGGGTCCACCTGGCGCTTGTCGGTCTCGCGGGACAGGGGCGCCGGTGCATGCTCGACAAAGGCATCCAGCAATTCCTGGACACCAAAATTGTTAATCGCAGAACCGAAAAAGACCGGCGTTAGCTCGCCGTTAAGATAGGCATTGAGATCAAACTCGTTACTTGCCCCTTTTACCAGATCGATCTCGTCTCGCAGCTCTTGCGCCTGGTCGCCGATCAGCTTGTCGAGCTCCGGATTGTCCAGGCCCTGAACAGTCTGACCTTGCTGAATCTTGCCGCCATGGGTGGCGCTAAAGAAATGCACACTATCGTTCACCAGGTGATAAACACCCTTGAAGCGCTTGCCGCTGCCAATCGGCCAGGTCACCGGTGCGCAACGAATTTTCAGTATGTTTTCAATCTCGTCCATCAGCTCGACAGGATCACGGCTCTCGCGATCCAGCTTGTTAATAAAGGTCATGATCGCTGTGTTACGCAGGCGGCACACCTCCATCAACTTGATCGTGCGCGGCTCAACGCCACGGGCGCCGTCGATAACCATCAATGCCGAGTCAACGGCAGTCAGCGTGCGATAGGTGTCTTCGGAGAAGTCTTCATGGCCCGGCGTATCCAGCAGATTTACTACGTGCTCCCGGTAGGGAAACTGCATGACTGACGAGGTTACCGAAATGCCACGCTGTTTCTCCAGCTCCATCCAGTCGGAGGTGGCATGGCGCGCTGCCTTGCGCCCTTTAATCGTACCGGCGAGCTGGATCGCGCCACCAAATAGCAACAGCTTTTCAGTAAGCGTGGTCTTACCGGCATCGGGGTGGGAAATGATGGCGAATGTTCTGCGCCGGGAGACTTCTTTGGCGATTTCTGACATGGGTGGTGTATGGGGGTCGCGGCCGCCTGGTTAAAGGCGGGGGATTATACAGAAACGGGGAATTTTGTATTGCCTGGTACCAGGTCCTAGCACTGCTCCCAGGGCAATCCATCAAAGCGCCAGCCACCTTTTGTGCTGCGGTGATGCTGCTCGTCCAGTTCACCTTCAAAGCCGTCGAGTACGTTATAGACGTCGATAAAGCCTTCCTTGATCAACAGCTCCCCGGCTTCCAGCGAGCGTTTGCCACTGCGACAAATCAACACTACCGGAGACGAGCCAACGGTGCTGATATGACTGAGACCGCCCAACAGTACCTTGCGCACCTCGGTTACGAAATGCGGATTGATTATCCAGTCCGGTTCGTCGATCCATGGAATATTAATCGCGCCGATGGGATGGCCAATAAACAGGAACTCCATGTTTGATCGAGTATCGATCAGGACTGCCCTTGGTTCTTTTTGCAGGAACTCGTAGGCCTCGACCGAGGTCAGGGATTTCACGTGAATTTCCATGGGCTCGCTCCGGGGACTGGTTAAAGCCACTATATTATAGTGAGACGAACAATTCTCTCGCCATGGCCTACAGCCGCCTGATTTGAAAAAACCCGTTTCTATGTAGCTCGGTTACTGTACAATGCGCCTCTTTTTTCGGGCCCAGGTGTCCAGTAAGTACCCAAAATGATTGAAAAACTTCGTAATATCGCCATTATCGCACACGTTGACCATGGTAAAACCACGCTGGTCGATGAACTGCTGAAGCAGTCCGGCACCCTCGATACCCGTAAATCGGAGCCTGACCGCGTCATGGACTCCAATGACCTGGAGCGAGAGCGCGGTATTACCATTTTGTCCAAGAATACCGCCATCCAGTGGAATGGCTATCGCATCAACATTGTCGACACACCGGGGCACGCTGACTTTGGTGGTGAAGTCGAACGCGTGCTCAGCATGGTGGATTCGGTATTGCTGCTGGTCGATGCGGTGGAAGGACCGATGCCACAGACCCGTTTCGTGACCCAGAAGGCACTGGAACGCGGCCTCAACCCTATTGTGGTAATCAACAAGATTGACCGCCCCGGTGGCAGACCGAGCTGGGTGCTGGACCAGACCTTCGATCTTTTTGATCGCCTGGGTGCCAACGACCAGCAAATGGATTTTCCGGTGGTTTATGCATCCGCCCTGAATGGCTACGCCTCGCTCGACGATAGCGCCCGCGAAGGCGACATGACACCGTTATTCGAGGCCATCGTCGAGCACGTTCGTCATCCCGATGTGGACCCGCAAGGCCCATTGCAGCTTCAAGTGAGCAGTCTCGACTACAACAGCTATGTCGGTGTTATCGGCATTGGCCGTATCAGCCGCGGCCGCATCAGACCCAACCAGCCGGTTAGCGTCATCGGTGCCGACGGGACGAAGCGCAGTGGCCGTGTTCTGCAAATTTATCGCCTGATGGGTCTGGACCGCGCAGAGATACAGGAAGCGGAAGCCGGCGACATCATTGCCTTCAGCGGGCTGGAGACACTGAATATCTCAGACACCATTTGCGATCCGGCAAAGGTTGAAGCATTACCGCCACTCACCGTTGACGAACCTACTGTGAGCATGACCTTCCAGGTCAACACCTCGCCGTTCTCCGGCAAGGACGGAAAGTTCGTTACCAGCCGCCAGATTCGTGACCGCCTGAAACGGGAGCTGGTGCATAACGTTGCCCTGCGTGTCGCCGATACTGAGGACCCGGACCGGTTCCGCGTATCCGGTCGCGGCGAACTGCATCTTTCGATCCTGATCGAAAACATGCGCCGCGAGGGTTTCGAGCTTGGCGTCTCCCGCCCGGAAGTAATTATTCGCGAGGTCGACGGCGAAAAGCATGAGCCGTACGAACAGGTTACGGTGGATGTTGAGGCAGTACACCAGGGCTCGGTGATGGAGAAGATGGGTGAACGCGGCGGAGAACTGAAAAACATGTCACCCGATGGCAAAGGACGCGTACGACTGGACTACATCATCCCCGCACGTGGACTCATCGGTTTTCGTACCGAATTTCTCACTGCTACCCAGGGCACCGGGTTGATCTATAGTGTCTTCGATCACTATGGCCCAATGAAGCCAGGTCAGTATGGCCAGCGCAACAATGGCGTACTGATTGCCAACGGCGCTGGCAAGTCGCTTGGTTTTGCCCTGTTCAACCTGCAGGAGCGCGGGCGCTTGTTCATTGGCCCCGGCGAAGAAGTGTACGAAGGTATGGTGATCGGCATCCACTCGCGCGACAACGATCTCGTCGTGAACCCGTTAAAAGGCAAGCAGCTGACCAACGTCCGCGCCTCCGGTTCGGATGAAGCGATCACGCTGACGCCGCCAATCCGGATGACACTGGAACAGGCACTGGAGTTCATTGATGACGATGAGCTGGTCGAGGTCACACCTCACTCCATTCGCTTGCGCAAGAAATACCTGAAGGA
>JAJDNE010000018.1 GCA_022340825.1 Acidiferrobacterales bacterium
CAACGGCATCATTGAAGATGCCAAGTTCAAGACCTACGGCTGTGGCTCCGCCATTGCCTCCAGTTCCCTGGTCACCGAATGGGTCAAGGGCAAGACCCTGGACGAGGCACTGAAGATCAAGAATAGCCAGATTGCGGAAGAACTGGCGCTACCGCCAGTGAAGATCCACTGCTCGGTACTGGCCGAAGATGCGATCAAGGCAGCGATTGAGGATTTTCAGGGTAAGCAGGGCGGTAAATAGCACAGGGTAATCAGTTATGGGAATCACTCTGACAGAAAACGCGGCACAACATGTCAACAGTTTCATGCAGAAACGTGGCAAGGGCGTCGGTCTGCGCCTTGGCGTAAAAACCACCGGTTGCTCGGGTCTTGCCTACGTTCTGGAATTCGCCGATGACATCGACAGTGAAGACGTGGTCTTCGAAAGCCAGGGCGTCAAAATCCTGGTGGACCCGAAGAGCCTGGTTTACATCGATGGCACCGAGCTCGACTACACCAAAGAGGGGCTGAACGAGGGCTTCAAGTTCGAGAATCCCAACGTCAAGGACGAGTGCGGTTGCGGCGAGAGCTTTACCGTATAGACCAAATTATTCAGCCTTACGGCTTTCCGCTATGCAAGCCGCATTCGACAAAAACTATTTCGAAATATTCGGCTTGCCTGAGTCATTCCGTCTCGATCTAACCGACGTCACCAAGCGCTACCGCGATCTGCAGCAACAACTGCATCCCGACCGCTATGCCTCGGCTTCGGATCAGGACCGTCGTTTGTCGGTACAAATGGCTGCGCAGGTGAATGAAGCTTTTCAGACACTGAAAGACCCGGTGCGACGCGGACGTTATTTGCTGGCTCTCAAGGGAATCGATACTGGCGAAGAATCAGACACGGCGATGAATCCGGCGTTTCTGATGGAACAAATGGAGCTGCGCGAAGCGCTCGAAACGGTTCGCGACAGCGACAACGCGCTTGCCGAGCTTGGCGCGCTGGAAACTGAAGTTATTGACGCTTTCGACGCGAGGATCATTCGCTTGCAAACGTGCTTTGATAGCGATGGGAATGAAGACCTGAAGGTAGCGCGGGAGACGGTGCGTGAGTTGCAGTTCCTGCAGAAGATCCGAGGCGAAATCGAACAGATCGAAGAAGAGCTGGTTTGATCAACCACGCAACCGGTTTCGAAAAGATACGGTCTGGCGACGTTGATCATCGTCCGGCTTTTAGGATAGTTGAATTCAGATGGCACTGTTACAAATAAGCGAACCCGGTCAAAGTACGTCACCGCACGAGCATCGTCTGGCGGTGGGTATTGATCTGGGGACCACCAATTCACTGGTAGCCACCGTCAGAAGCGGGAGTGCCGATACCCTTCCCGACGCGACCGGCGAGCACTTGCTGCCGTCGGTAGTTCGTTACCTCACCGACGCTGAGCCTGTTGTCGGCCGCGCGGCGCTGGAGGCTGCAGCCAGCGATCCCCTAAATACTATTGCATCGGTCAAACGCCTGATGGGCCGTGGTGTCGCAGATATCCGTCATATAGGCGAGACCTTGCCCTACGAGTTTGTCGCCGGCGAGTCGCAGATGCCGCGTATTCATACCGTAAGTGGTGACCGGAGTCCGGTTGAAATTTCGGCAGAGATACTCAAGGTGCTGAAACAGCGCGCCGAATCGACCCTGGGTGGTGAGCTCACCGGCGCCGTCATTACCGTACCGGCCTATTTTGACGATGCCCAACGACAGGCAACCAAAGATGCGGCACGACTGGCCGGGTTGCACGTATTTCGATTGCTGAACGAGCCGACCGCAGCAGCGGTGGCTTACGGTCTCGATCAGAAGCCGGAAGGTATCTATGCCATTTATGACCTGGGCGGCGGCACATTCGATATTTCCATCCTGCGTCTGAATCGCGGTGTGTTCGAAGTTATGTCGACTGCCGGGGATTCAGCGCTGGGCGGTGACGACATGGATCACGCGGTTGCCAACTGGATGATGCAGGAAGCGGGTATCAGCGGTTCCGCCGGTCGTGGCGAATTACGTGCCCTCGCCAGAGAAGGGCGCCGAGTGAAAGAGGCGTTAACGGATTCCGATGTGGTGAATATCGAGCTGAACCAGGGAGATCGTCCCTGGCGCGGGGAGCTGAATGTTGACGCATTCAACCGTCTGGTTGACCCATTGATCGATCGCACGCTGGTTCCCTGCAAGCGCGCATTGCGCGATGCCGGTATCAAGGCGGACGAGATAGATGGCGTGGTGCTGGTCGGTGGTTCAACCCGGGTGCGCCGTGTCAGAGAGCGGGTCGAGTCATTTTTCGGCAAGCCGCCGTTAGCCAATATCGATCCGGATCGCGTGGTCGCAATCGGTGCCGCACTGCAGGCCGATGTTCTGGCGGGAAACAAATCCGAGGACGAAATGCTGTTGCTCGATATCACCCCATTGTCGCTGGGGATAGAGATCATGGGCGGTATGACCGAAAAGATTATTCCCCGCAACTCGACCATCCCGATCGCCAAGGCCCAGGATTTCACGACGTTTAAAGACGGCCAGACCGCGATGTCGATCCACGTTGTCCAGGGTGAGCGTGAAATGGTCGACGACTGCCGCTCACTGGCGCGATTCGAGCTGCGCGATATTCCACCGATGGCTGCCGGCGGGGCGCGCATCCGTGTTACCTACCAGGTCGATGCTGACGGGTTGCTGAGTGTTAACGCGAGGGAACAAACCAGTGGTGTCGAGGCTCACGTTGAAGTGAAGCCGTCGTATGGCCTGACCGATAATGAAATTGAAACCATGCTGAAAGACTCCTTTGCACACGCCCGTGAGGACATGGATGCACGCAATCTTCGTGAGCAACAGGTGGATGCCGATCGCCTGATCGAGAGTGTCACCGCCGCCCTGGCTGCTGACGGCGAGGAACTGCTGGATGACGCTGAACGCACGGCGATCCTGGCTGCACTGGCAAATCTTGAGGCCGTTCGGCAGGGCAGCGATCTGCAGGCAATCAAGCAAGCCATTAGTGCCACCGACGCCGTGACGCAGGATTTTGCTGCGCGACGAATGGATGCCGGCATGCGCAAGGCACTTACCGGCCACACGCTGGATGAATTTACCTCCGGCAAATAGATTTCTGTATTACGAATATTCAAAGACGAGATTATGACCAAGGTAACATTTTTACCCCATGAGGAAATTTGCCCGGAGGGTAAAACCATTGAGGCAGAACCGGGGATCACACTCTGCGATCTGGCGCTGGCCAACGGGATCGAGTTGGAGCATGCCTGTGAAAAATCCTGCGCCTGTACCACCTGTCACGTGATCGTTCGAGAGGGGTTCAACAGTCTCGAAGACGCGGAGGACGACGAGGAAGATATGCTGGACAAGGCATGGGGACTGGAGCCGGAATCGCGCCTTGCCTGCCAGGCAAAGGTGGCCGATGCCGACCTGGTTGTTGAGATACCCAAATACACCATTAATATGGTGTCCGAAAATCATTAATGTCGGTCGCGGCGCAGCGACAGCGAGGTGAGCCATGGCACTGAAGTGGACAGATTCCAGAGATATTGCGATCGAGCTGGTGGAGACGCACCCGGACGTGGATCCATTGAGCGTGCGATTTACCGATTTGCGTGACTGGGTAATGCAGCTTTCGGAATTTGATGACGATCCGGAACATTCCAGTGAGAAGATACTCGAGGCGATCCAGATGGCCTGGCTGGACGAGGCTGAGTAGACTTGATCCGTTCATGGTGGCAAAAGTCACCAGGCGTGATTAAAGAGCCGATCTTCCGTGCCGTCCCTGATTGTCTCGGGTCTGCGCAAACGCTACACTTAGCCGCCAAAATCGGCGGGAAAATCCAATATTTTTCGCCACTTAAGCCTGATTCCTGCCAGAATGGCCGAAATTCAGGGTTCAACCCGGAACGCAGACAATCGAGATAACGTTGAGCGAAGAATCCAGAATCAATCTCCTTGGCATGGACCGGTCTGCATTGCGCGATTTTTTCGTGGAAATCGGTGAAAAACCGTTCCGGGCGCAACAAGTCCTGCAGTGGATCCATCAACGTGGTGTCAGTCAGTTTGAGCAAATGACTGACCTCAGCAAGGCGTTGCGTACCAAACTCAACGAGGTTGCCGTGATTCAGCCGCCGCAAGTGGCCGAAGAGCAGCTCGCCGCCGATGGCACGCGTAAATGGCTGCTGCGACTGAGCGACGGCAATGCCATCGAGACCGTTTTTATCCCGGAAGAAGATCGCGGCACACTCTGTATTTCGTCCCAGGCCGGTTGTGTGCTCAATTGCAGTTTCTGTTCTACGGCTCGCCAGGGCTTCAATCGCAACCTGGAGCCTGACGAAATTATCGGCCAATTGTGGGTCGCGGCACGGGCACTCGGACAGGACACGGGTGCCACCGATGAGCGTGTCATTACCAACATCGTCATGATGGGCATGGGTGAGCCGCTGTTGAATTTCGATAACGTGGTGCAAGCCATGGGCGTCATGCTTGATGACTGGGCCTATGGTTTGTCCAAACGTCGCATTACCCTGAGTACCGCCGGCGTAGTACCGGCCATTGACCGGTTGCGGGAAACCTTGCCAGTCAGCCTGGCCGTTTCGTTACACGCACCCAATGACGAGCTGCGCAATGAACTGGTACCGCTTAACAAAAAGTATCCGATTCACGACCTGTTGGCTGCCTGCAAGCGCTACGTTGAAGGGGACGCGCGCCGGCGCATCACGTTTGAGTATGTGATGATTGACGGGGTGAACGACACACTGGAGCATGCGCGCCAGCTGGCACGTTGTCTTGAGGGCGTTCCGTCCAAGGTCAACCTCATACCATTTAATCCATTTCCCGGCACGGAATACCGCCGCTCTTCAAAGGCGCAGATCGACAAATTCCGCGACGTGCTGGTCCGGGCCGGGGTGGTAACCGTGACCCGAAAGACG
>JAJDNE010000039.1 GCA_022340825.1 Acidiferrobacterales bacterium
ACAGCACCACGACGGAATCGAGGAAGCAGAAGAGGAAATTCAACAATCCGTCAAGTTGCTCGCGAACAATCAAGGGTATCGGATTGGCCAGGCGAAATTCGCAGAGGCATTCGAGGCATGGAAAAAACAAACCAACGAAGTCATTAATCAGCGAAGCACGGATACCCGGGTTGGCCGCAACCTCGCAATCGACATCAGTGCCCACACCGCCAAGGACAATTTTACTGAACTGAACCGGGTTCTAAGCGACCTGATCGAGGCCAGCCGGTCCGTAGTTGTAACGGAGGCGAATCACTCCGAAAACTTGACGTCTATTTCACAAGTCTCTCTCACCATATTCGGAATAGTTGCGCTCATCATGTGTGTACTGCTCGTGGCCGGTTTCCCGAGCATGATTACCCGCCGCCTGAACAGCATCCTGCTGCGCATCGAGGAGATTTCCCGTGGTAACGCGGACCTGACGCAGCGCCTGGCCGACAACGGTAAAGACGAAATCGGCCGTATCGCCGGTGCCTTCAACGAGTTTACCGAGAAAATCCATGACATCCTGGTGATCGTCAAAGGCTCCGCAACCGACATCGTCAACGCGTCGGAGGAAATCGCCCGCGGTAACAACAGCCTGTCGCAACGCACCGAGATGCAGGCTTCCAACCTGGAAGAAACGGCGTCCAGCCTCGAAGAACTCACCTCCTCCGTCAGGCAAAACGCCGACAATGCCATGGCGGCCGAGCAAATGGCGAGCACCAATCGAGAGCGTGCGACCGCAGGTGCCGAGGTGGTCACCCGCACCGTGGAGGCTATGGAAGAAGTGCGTGCATCGTCGTCCCGCATCAACGAAATTTCTTCGACCATCGACGGCATTGCCTTCCAAACCAATCTGCTGGCGTTGAATGCAGCCGTGGAAGCCGCCCGCGCAGGCGAACAAGGTCGCGGGTTCGCGGTCGTTGCCAGCGAGGTGCGAACGCTGGCGCAACGCTCAGCGGACGCGGCCAAGGAAATCAAGAAACTGATTGGGGACAGCGTCAATAAAATTAACGTGGGCGCCAACCTGGCGCACGAGTCTGGCAAGACGCTGGAAGCAATTATCGGCGGCGCAAAAATTGTCGCGGATTTTGTTGCAGAGATTTCCGCGGCGAACCTTGAACAAACCTCCGGCATCAACCAGGTGAATGACGCCGTCAACCAGATGGACACCATGACCCAGGAGAACGCTGCCCTAGTCGAGGAAGCGACTGCCGCCAGTCGTTCAATGGAAGACCAGGCACACCTTTTGATGCAGATGGTCGGCTTCTTCAAACTACAAGATGAAACCAACAAACGCAGTTCTTCCACGCTGGCCGCACCCGCAACTCCCGGCCAACAACCCCGGTCAAGCACTCCCGTGGACCATGAACCAGTCGTAACGCGGCAGGCGCTAGCTCACCCGGACGGCAACAGTGAGCGGGGGCAATTCTGACCCGTCGCGCGATGCATCTACCGCTGGAAGGAGGTAGATGCGACGAACGCCAAGAGAAATAGATTTTCGTAGAACACGCACTTAGCCAAATGTAGGCGAAGCGCTTGAGTTAGTAGCGGAGCGGACGGGACTCGAACCCGCGACTCCCGGCATGACAGGCCGCTTTCGGCCATTTATGGACTCTTACAATTCGTCATTCCCACTCCAACTCTAGAAATACACGCTCCGCATTGCGGCCTTTCAGCTCATCATAGTTCTTCAAATATTGAAACTGTGACTGGTCAATTGTCCCAACCTTGCTGATCCCGCCTCCGCTTTTTACTAGCTCCCTGATTTTGCTGCGTATCGTCGCCAGGTAGTCATAGGTATCTGTACGTGCTTTCTTCAAAGTGGTTGCTCGGCCGTGACCGGGAACAACGTATTCGGGTTGCAGTGCCGCGATTTGCTCGAATGCGTTCATCCATGAACGACTGTTTGACATCGAGCCAATGCCCAGCATGCGATCTACAAACACAATATCGCCGGTAAACACGACTTTTTGTTTCGGCAACCAGACATAGCTGTCACCGGGCGTATGCGCCGGGCCAGGATGACGTAGTTGTATTTTCATACCGCCGATATTCACATCGAGCGATGAGGTAAAGGTTTCATCGGCATACACGTCCCGGGTACCGGTTGTGCCCGCGGTGCCGACCAGATTCTCCAACATGGTGAGTTGCTCGCTAAAACGGGTCTTTTGGTCAGCCACCGCATCGCTTGACGCGATAATGCGCGCACCCTTTCGTTTGAAGTAACCATTTCCCAGCCAGCGGTGATCCTGGCCACCGGTGTTGATAACCATCACCACGGGTTTGGTGGTGAACGACTTAATGGCTTCCTCAATTTGCGCCGCGCCCTTTTCAGTCCCACCCGAATCGATCAGTACCACGCCATCATCGGTTACGATCACACCAAAAGTGGCATTGTTTCCCAGGTTGTCTGGTGAACGCTGACCCAGCTCGCCCACCAAGGCATAGATTCCGTCGGCTACTTTTTCGATTTCAAGTGATGCGGCTTGTACGCGAACACTGGTCAGTAACAGGCCAAGAAAAAACAGGATAGCCACCAACGCGGACGTCGACATCGCCTTTGTGTATCGTCTGACAATTGTGGATAGACTAAAATTGCTTATCATGACCAGTCCTCAAGAATATTTTTCCGGGGCAGAACCATCGAACTTTAGAATAAGTGGTTTCCGATTGCCAACCATTAGTCTTATTAAATAATTAGCTCCAAACTCCACTTCAGAACTACCCAGACACACTATTGGCTACCAGACAGACAATCGAATTACCGGATTCGGTATGCTGCATGGCAGGCGACACAATTAGCGGTAATGTCTCCAATCATTTTGTAAGCAGGCAAGGCTTCTCCTTCCCCTGCCTTTAAGGCAAATCGGCTCGCCGCCCTGTGCATGGCCGTTCCCGCATCGCGCATTCCTTGTGGCATATATGGTGCCATGTGGCTGGCTCCGTGGGCGTCTAGTGAACTCATCCCCAGGCGCATTTCCGCTATGCGCCCCGCCTCGTCCAGATTGCCTTTTGCCATGTTGTCGAGAATCTCGTTTAGTGAAAGCAAGTGGTCCCGCATATTGGCCATCATATGCTGCTGCATCATCTCGGGCAGCGTGACCATTTGCCTGGTATCGTCGGCAAAGGATGGGGCGTTGATTGCCATCAATAACACCAGTGCTCCAAACCTGATTGCTGTTTTTATACTCATCAAGAATCCCTCCAAATAATTATTACTTTAATAGGTCGATTGTAAGTAGTCGGGTTCAGCCGGACAACAAATTGCACCAGCTATCATTCAAGATCCGTTTTTAGTTCGCTAGCGGACATGCCAAAAAGCAAAAAAACGGTGCAACCCTGTAATTTAGCGTAGCAAATCTCCCCTGCTCAGGGATTCATGCTCTGCGGTGCTTCATACCAGGCTTTTGAATGATTGACGATTTTCACTACCGATAACATCACCGGGACTTCAATTAGTACGCCGACTACAGTTGCCAATGCTGCACCGGACTGGAAACCAAACAAACTAATCGCCGCGGCTACTGCCAACTCAAAAAAATTGCTCGCTCCTATCAACGCAGACGGGCCAGCGACACAATGAGCCACTTTGAATTTTCGATTCAGTAAATACGCCAGCCCGGAATTAAAATAAACCTGAATTAATATCGGCACGGCAATGAGCGCGATAATCAGCGGTTGCGCCAGGATCTGCTCTCCCTGAAAACCAAACAGCAATACGATAGTAAGTAACAATGCCGAGAGCGACACCGGTGCCAAGTGTTTGAGGATACTATCGAGTAAAATTTCAGGTTGTGGACGGGTGAAGATGTAGCGCCGCCAGACCTGCGCAAATAGCACAGGCAATACTATATATATGATAACGGATAAGAAGAGCGTGTCCCACGGAACCATGATGGCCGAGATGCCCAAAAGCAACCCGACAATGGGGGCAAAGGCAAAGATCATGATGACGTCGTTAAGA
>JAJDNE010000078.1 GCA_022340825.1 Acidiferrobacterales bacterium
GTGGCATCTCGGTAAGATCGATTACCCTGTTTATTTTCGGTGGTGTTGCCCAGACAGAAAAAGAAGCCGATACCGCGCAGACCGAATTTCTGGTGGCCATCGCTGGTCCACTGGTCAGCATCCTGCTCGCCGGGCTGTTCTATTTGTGTTCCGTCTGGCTCGCACCGATTAACGAAATTGCCGCCGAGGCGTTTGACTGGCTGGCAACGATTAACCTGATGGTTGCCGTATTCAATATGGTGCCCGGCTTCCCGCTCGATGGCGGCCGTGTTTTTCGCGCCCTGGTCTGGGGTGTCTCGGGTGATGCCACCAAGGGAATGCGCTGGGCGGTTTTTGCAGGCAGGGCGGTGGCATACCTGCTGATGGGGTTGGGCGCAATTATTGCGCTTCAGACCAGCCTGATTAATGGCATCTGGTTTATTGGTATTGGTTGGTTCCTGCTGATTTCGGCGCAGGCTAGCGGCCAGTCTTTCACCGTCAGCCGTGTCTTCAGTCGGACCGTTGCCAGGGACCTGATGGATCGTGATGTGCCGGTGGTGGCTTCGGGTGTCAGTATCGCGGAGTGGGTTGAAGACTACGTATTTGGCAAAGGCGCCCGCGCTTTCCTTGTCACCGAACAGCAAGACATTGTTGGGCTTGTTACCCTGAGTGACTGCAACAAAATTCCCCGGGAAGAATGGGCAAACACAGCCGTCAAGATGGTAATGACGCCCGTAGGACAATTGCAGACCGTCAAGGCGGATACCGACATCAATGCCGTCTTGCAGCTAATGGCCGCACAGTCGCTGAATCAGGTGCCAGTGATTGAAGATAGCGCCATTGTCGGCTGGATTGACCGGGATCGGTTGATCAAGATACTCAAGCTTCACACTGAAGCCGGCGCCTAGGCCCGCACACGCAATTATTGATCCGGATCAGATCATGTATCCGGGCATGTGTTAGGTTAGTGACGCTGTAATCACGCATCAACTTACCCAGAGAAGAACAATGAAGCAGACAAAGCTGGAACCTGCCCAACTATACACAGCCTGCGATCCCGCCCAGTTCAAGTTCAAGTCCACTGCGGAATTACCGGATCAGGAAGAGGTAATTGGACAGGGCCGTGCGGTCGACGCGATCCGTTTCGGCATCGGTATCGAGCAGGAAGGATTCAATCTGTTTGCTCTTGGCCCAAGCCGCAGCGGCAAACAGACAGTAGTCACCAGGTTTATCGAGCGGCAGGCAGCGGAGCAGCCGGAACCGCCGGACTGGTGTTACGTCGACAATTTTTCCGATGCCCACAAACCCGTCGCACTGTCCCTGCCTACTGGAATGGGTGAGAGATTTCAGCAGGGCATGGCACAACTGGTTCAGGAGCTTCGCACCGCTGTGCCGGAGGCGCTCGAAAGCGAGGAGTATCGTGCGCGATTGCAGGAGATCGAGGAGACGCTTAACGAAAAGCAGGAACAGGCTTTCGAGAAACTTCACGAAGAGGCGAATGCGCACGGTATCGCCATGCTGCGTACGCCAACCGGCTTCGCCTTTGCACCGACCAAGAAAGGCGAGATCATCAAGCCGGATGAATACAAGAATCTATCCGACGATGAGCGCAAGGATATCGAAGTTGCAGTTGATGCCTTGCAGGTGCAACTCGAACGACTGATTCAGGAAATCCCGAAGTGGCGCCGGCAAACGCAGGAAGAGGTCAAGCAACTCAACCGCGATGTCATTATGTCTGCCGTCGGGCAGTTGATTGATGAAATGCGCAAACAGTATGCAACGCTGCCTGATGTATTAACCTATCTCGACGAGGTACAGCAGGATGTCATTGATCATGCCGATCAGTTCCGACAAGGTGAGGAGGGTATGCAGTTGTTGCCCGGACTCATGTTGCCGGGGGCCGAGCGGCAAACGTCGTTCCTGAACCGGTATAGCGTTAACGTCGTTGTTGATCATGGTGAGTCGACCGGCGCGCCGGTAGTGTATCTGGACAACCCCACGTACCCGAACCTGGTCGGCCGCGTCGAGCATCAGGCGCAGATGGGCGCACTCGTAACTGATTTCACCATGATCAAGGCCGGTGCCCTGCATCAGGCCAACGGCGGCTACCTGCTGCTCGATGCACGCAAGGTGTTGATGCAGCCCTATGCCTGGGAAGGTCTGAAGCGGGTACTGCAGTCGCACGAGATCCGCATTGAGTCCCTGGGGCAGATGCTGAGTCTCATCAGCACTGTCTCGCTGGAACCGGAAGCCATACCGCTGGATGTCAAAGTGGTTCTCCTCGGCGAGCGTTACCTCTATTACCTGCTGTGTGAATACGATCCGGAATTCAGCGAGTTGTTCAAGGTTGCCGCCGACTTTGACGACATGGTGGATCGGTCGGACGACAACAATCAGAATTATGCGCGCTTTCTCGGCACGTTGGCACGACAGGACAAGCTGCGTGCGCTGGATGCGGGTGCGGTTGCGCGAATCATTGATCACAGCGCTCGCATGGTCGAGGACGCCGAGAAGCTCAGTAGCCGCTTCGGCAAGATCGCGGACTACCTGCGCGAGGCAGACTACTGGGCAGGCCAGGCGAATCGCGAACTGATAACTGCAGAAGATGTCGAACAGGCGATTGAAGCACATGATCGACGACAATCGCGAATCCGTGAGCGACTGCGGGAGGAGACACAGCGCGGTACGCTAATGATCTCTACCGAGGGTGAAGAAGTCGGTCAGATTAACGGCCTTTCGGTGATGCAGCTTGGCGACTATGCCTTTGGCCATCCCAGTCGAATCACTGCCCGTGTTCGCCTGGGCAAGGGCGAGGTGGTTGATATCGAGCGTGAGATAGAACTGGGCGGGCCGATACATTCCAAGGGCGTTCTGATTCTTAGCGGGTTCCTCTCTGGACGTTATTGTCCGGATCAACCGTTATCCCTGTCGGCCAGCCTTGTCTTTGAGCAAACCTACGGTGGTGTTGAAGGCGACAGCGCCTCATCCGCAGAACTGTATGCATTGCTGTCCGCCCTGTCGGGCATCCCTCTAAAGCAGTCATTTGCCGTGACCGGCTCGGTCAACCAGTTGGGCAAGATTCAGGCTATTGGCGGTGTGAATGAAAAAATCGAAGGCTTCTTCGAGGTCTGTCGCAATCATGGTTTGACCGGTGAACAGGGCGTACTGATCCCCGGTGCCAACGTGAGACACCTGATGTTGCGCAAGGATGTCGTCGATGCGGTTGACCAGGGAAAATTCCATATTCATGCGGTGGATACGATCGATGAAGGTATCGAGATCCTCACCGGCGTGCCTGCGGGCGAGCGTGACAACAAAGGTGACTATCCACCGGAGTCGCTCAACTATTCGGTTGAGCAAAAGCTGGCAGTCATGGCCGAGCATGCTCACGAGCATGAAGAAAAGGAAAATGACTGATCTACCGGGGAGGGTCAGGCGTATCCTGGTTGCGCTGGACGCATCGCAACAAAGTCAGGTTGCGCTGGAAACCGCGGCACTAATGGCTGAGCGTATGCAGGCCGAGCTCGAAGCCATGTTTGTCGAGGACATTGATTTACTGCATCTGGCCGAATTGCCTTTTACTCATGAGATCGGTTTAACGTCTGCCTCCCGCCGTATGCTGGACAGTGTCGCCATGGCACGTGCATTGCGCGTACGCGCGGGCCAGGCTCGCGCGATGCTCGAGTCAATCGCAGCCAAACACAAGATTGCGTGCTCGTTCCGGGTCGCACGCGGAAAAGTGTTGGAGGAACTACTTGCTGCAACGGAAACGGTGGACGTGGTGGCGGTCGGCACCCGTGGCCACAAACTGGGACACGGCCAGCAGGTCGGCTCCACCTA
>JAJDNE010000080.1 GCA_022340825.1 Acidiferrobacterales bacterium
GTATCAAATTTCCCGGAACGAAATTCCGGTGTTTTCAGTATTTCGAGAAAAAACGGCTTGGTGGTCTTGACCCCGTGCAGTCCCAGGTCGAGCAGGGCACGTGAGGCACGAGCTAGCAACGAGTCCCATTCCAGCGCCCAGACGGTCAGTTTTGCGCACATCGAGTCGTAGTACGGCGGAAAAACGTAGCCGGTGTAAATCGCGGCATCGGTACGCACGCCGGGACCACCTGCCGAGTAATAACGGGTAATCCGGCCAAAGTTTGGCAAGAAATCATTCTTTGGATCTTCGGCATTGATGCGGAACTGGGCTGCAAAGCCACGCATCTTGATATGTTCCTGGCGATATGACAGCGGGTTGCCACTGGCAATAGAGATCTGCTCCTGGACAATATCGATACCGGTAATTTGCTCGGTGATGGTGTGCTCTACCTGCAGGCGAGTATTCATCTCCATGAAGTAGAAGCTGCCGTCTGAATCGAGCAGGAACTCCACGGTGCCGGCGTTTTCGTAGTTCACCGCCTCAGCTGCCTTGACCGCCATATCGCAAACGTAATTACGTTGCTTGTCATTGAGTTGGGGGGAGGGCGCGATTTCCACCAGCTTCTGGTGACGGCGCTGAATCGAGCAATCGCGCTCGAACAAATGAATCACGTGCCCTTCGCTGTCGGCCAGAATCTGCACCTCAATGTGGCGCGGATTAACAATACACTTTTCCAGGAAAACCTCTGCCGATCCAAACGCCTTGGTAGCCTCGGAAACCACGCGGCTGTAGTTGGTTTCCAGATCCTTTTTGGAGTCGCAGCGCCGAATACCCCGGCCGCCGCCGCCGGAGGTGGCCTTAAGCATCACGGGATAACCGACCTGATCAGCGATCGTGAGCGCCTCGTTGAGGTCGGCGATATTGTCCTCGGTACCGGGCACCACCGGCACGCCGGCCTTGATCATGGCCTTGCGCGCCTCGGTCTTGTCACCCATCCGCTTGATCACTTCCGCATTGGGGCCAATAAACGTTACCCCGCGCCTGGCGCAAATCTCGGCGAGCAGGGGATTTTCGGACAAAAAGCCGTAGCCCGGGTGCAGGGCGTCGCAGCCGGCAGCGACAGCGATATTTACGATACGGTGAGCATTCAGGTAGCCGCCAATCGGGTCAGGGCCAAGGTTGTAGGCCTCGTCCGCTTTTTTTACGTGCAGGGCGTGGCGGTCGGCGTCTGAATAGATCGCCACCGAGGTAATGCCCATCTCTGCACAGGCGCGCACAATGCGTACCGCGATTTCACCGCGATTTGCCACCAAAATCTTCTTGATCAAGCGGAGCTCCGAGAAAGTGTCCGAATAGCGTTGATAACGGCCCAATGCCATCTTAGTGCCGGCCTAGCTTTTTACGGAATGGGCCCGAAGCTGTCAACAAGGTAAAAACTTCGAAAAAGACGGAAATTCCTGTTTTGACAGAAGATACAGGAGTTTATATGATGCGCGCCCTATGTCAGGGGCCTTACCAACCAGCATCGATCCCGTCTGGTTGGCAGACCAGCAGACCCATCTTTCGGGCACGATTCCGCTGAAACGGATGACGCGCCTGCTGGCCGATTGCCGGTCAGGTGATGGCGAGGTGCGCATCGATTTGCAGTTTCGGTCCGACCCGAACGGCGAACGGCGATCAGTCCAGGGCAAGATTGAAGCGTCAATCGAAACGACCTGTGAACGTTGCCTCGAATCGATGACGTTGCCATTGTTGGCCGAGATCGACATGTTGATCGTCACAGCCGAGCAAGCTTCGGTGATGGACGACCACGAAGACGTGCTGGTGGTTAAGGGGCCTGTTTCCCTTGGCGAACTGGCAGAAAATGAACTGATACTGGCGATGCCTATGATCCCAATGCATCCGGAAGACAAGTGTCCGGCATCGGCACTGCTAAGGGATCAGGGTATTGATGAAAAAGACAGGCAAGACGGTGGCGAGAAACAATCGCCGTTTGCCAAATTGGCGGAATTAAAGCGATCAGATCGCTGATTCGCGTAGACATTTAACTGAGGATTTAACATGGCCGTACAACAAAACCGGAAAACACCATCCAGACGTGGCATGCGTCGTTCGCACGATGGTCTGAAGGCTTCCACGCTATCGATCGATTCGACCAGCGGTGAAACCCATCGTCGTCATCACGTGACCGCCGACGGCTTTTATCGTGGCCGTAAGGTGATCAACACCAAGTCTGACTGAGACTGACCGTCTACCCGACGGTTGATACATCGTGCGCTACACGGTAGCCCTTGATGCCATGGGAGGCGACCACGGTGTAACCATCACCGTCCCGGCAGCACTCTCCATCCTCAAGAAAAATGCCGAGCTTCGACTGATTCTTGTCGGGCGAGATGATCTCTTGCGCGCCGAGTTGGCGCGCCATCATGGCAGCGAAAGCGACAGGCTGGTTATCAAACATGCCGCCGAAGTGGTCGGTATGGACGAGCCGCCTGCACAGGCGCTGAAAAAGAAAAAAGATTCGTCCATGCGAGTGGCCATTGACCTGGTGAAAGAAGGCGTCGCCGATGCCTGTGTCAGCGCCGGCAATACCGGCGCACTAATGGCGACAGCGCGTTTTGTGCTGCGCATGTTACCCGGTATCAGCCGACCGGCCATATTAAAGGTACTGCCGACGATCCGTGGTCACGTGTCCATGCTGGATCTCGGCGCCAACATCGATTGTCCGCCAGAACAACTCTTGCAGTTCGGTGTCATGGGGTCCGCTCGCGTCAGCGCGATTGAAGGCAAGGATCAACCCAAAGTTGGCCTGCTCAATATCGGCGAAGAGGACATCAAGGGAAACGAGGTCGTCAAGCAAGCACATGAGTTGCTGAAGCAGGCGCCGCTCAACTATGCTGGTTTCGTTGAGGGTGACGAGATTTATACGGGCGATGCAGACGTGATCGTCTGTGATGGCTTTGTCGGAAATGTGGCACTGAAAACGACAGAAGGGCTGGCAAAAATGATTTCGCATTATATGCGTGAGGAGTTTGGCAGAAACATTCTGACCAAACTCGCAGCGATTGTTGCTTTACCGGTCCTCAATGCATTTCGTCGTCGTGTCGATCCGCGGCGGTACAATGGCGCAAGCCTGGTCGGGCTGACGGCGACGGTGGTGAAAAGTCATGGTGGCGCTGATGCACTGGCGTTTGAATATGCTATTGATGAGGCGGTTAAGGAAACCATGAACCAGGTACCCGACAGGATAAGAATAAAAATGGCAGAGCTGGAAGGCCGGAGCCAAACAGAAAAAGAGAGCAGCTAATTTGAATTACTCGCGGATCATCGGTACCGGCAGTTACCTGCCTGAGAAAGTCCTGTCCAATGCCGATCTGGAAAAGATGGTCGATACCAGTGACGAATGGATCGTTACGCGTACCGGCATTCGCGAAAGAAGGATTGTTGCTGACAATCAGACCACCACGGATCTGGCGCTGGAAGCCGCCAAACGAGCCATGGATGCCGCCGGCGTCACCAAAGACGAAATCGATCTGATTATTCTCGCAACCACCACGCCCGACCGTATTTTTCCCTCGAGTGCCTGCCTGTTACAGGATCGACTGGATATCCATGGCTGTGCGGCATTTGATGTGCAGGCGGTATGTACCGGTTTTGTCTACGCGCTCGGCATCGCCGATAAATTTATTAAAACCGGTTCGGCCAAGTGCGCGCTGGTGATCGGTGCCGAGAGCTTGTCGCGTATCGTTGACTGGACTGACCGTTCAACCTGCGTTCTCTTTGGTGACGGGGCCGGTGCAGTAGTGGTCAAGGCCTCCGATACCCCTGGCATCATCAGCTCGCATCTGCACGCCGATGGCAAGTACAAGGAACTGTTGCATGTTCCCGCCGGCATATCGCAGCACTACGAAAAGGTCAAGGCAGGTGAAGCCTTTATTCAGATGCAGGGCAATGAAGTCTTCAAGATGGCGGTCAACACGCTCGGCCGTATCGTCGATGAAACACTGGACGCCAGCGGAATGAGTAAGTCGGATATCGACTGGCTGGTGCCGCATCAAGCCAACATTCGCATCATTAATGCCACGGCTAAAAAGCTGGGTATGTCGCTCGACAATGTCGTTGTGACGGTCGATCGTCATGGCAACACCTCTGCTGCATCTATTCCTCTCGCGTTTGATGAAGCCGTGCGCGACGGGCGCATCAACCCCGGTGATACCGTGTTAATGGAAGCCTTCGGTGGTGGATTCACCTGGGGCTCGGTCCTGTTGAACTACTAGCCAACTTGATAAAAGGTTAATCAATGTCTCTCGGTTTTGTTTTTCCCGGCCAGGGTTCCCAATCAGTCGGCATGCTCAGTGAGCTTGCTGCCAACCAGCAAGAAGTCAAAGATACATTTACCGAGGCGTCAGACGCGCTCGGCATCGATTTATGGAAGCTGACGCAGGAAGGGCCCGAAGAAGAGCTTAACCAGACCCAGATTACACAGCCAGCGATGTTAACCGCGGGTGTTGCCGTATGGCGCGCGTGGCTGGCACACGGCGGCAACAAACCTGCTGTCATGGCAGGACATAGCCTTGGCGAATACTCGGCATTGGTGTGCGCAGATGCGCTGGCGTTCGGTGACGCAGTGTCGCTCGTTGCCGATCGTGGTCGATTCATGCAGGAAGCGGTACCGGTGGGGCAGGGCGGCATGGCCGCCATTATCGGTCTAGATGATGAAGCAGTGGCTGTATTGTGCCAACAGGCAGCGGAGGGCGATGTCCTCAGTCCGGTTAATTTCAATGCGCCGGGCCAGGTTGTCATCGCTGGCAGCAAGGCAGCGGTGGATCGTGCGGTTGAACAAAGCAAGGCAGCCGGTGCCAAGCGCGCCATTCCATTGCCGGTAAGCGTGCCTTCGCATTGCGCCTTGATGGCGCCGGCCGCGGAAAAGATGCGTGAACGTCTGTCCGGGATTACGATCAATACGCCATCGATTCCGGTGATTCATAACGTACACGTCAAATCTGAAACGGATGCAGACGCGATTCGTGACGCACTGGTAAAACAGATTGAATCCCCGGTACGTTGGGTCGAAACAATTAACAAGATCGCGAGCGACGGTGTAATGACACTGATTGAAAGCGGTCCTGGCAAGGTGCTCGCCGGGCTTAACCGCCGAATCAACAAAGAGACCACCACGTTACCCGTGTTCGATGTGGCCAGCCTGCAAGCCGCCATCGAAGCAACACGGTAATCACGGATAAACACAGTTAGAGGAGTCCAAGATGACACTTGAGAACGAAGTCGCACTCGTGACCGGCGCCAGCCGCGGCATTGGCAAGGCCATCGCACTGGAGCTGGGCAAGCTTGGCGCTACCGTCATCGGTACCGCAACGTCGAGCAAAGGCGCGGAGGATATCAGCCACTACATGAAACAGGCGGGCATCAAGGGCAAGGGCACGGTACTGGATGTGACTGATACCAATTCAGTCGACGCCGTGATGAAAGAGATTTCCGATGGCTGGGGTGACCCGACCATCCTTGTTAACAACGCCGGTATTACCCGTGACAATCTGTTGATGCGCATGAAAGAAGAAGAATGGGATGCGATCATGGAGACAAATCTCAAGTCGCTTTACCGTATGAGCAAGGCTTGCCTGCGCCCAATGATGAAGGCGCGCAAGGGACGTATTATCAGTATCAGCTCCGTCGTCGGCGCCACCGGCAATCCGGGGCAAAGCAACTATGCCGCAGCCAAGGCAGGTGTAATTGGATTCAGTAAGGCACTGGCACGTGAAGTCGGATCTCGCGGGATTACGGTCAACGTAGTGGCCCCCGGTTTTATCGACACTGACATGACCCGGGCACTGGCCGAGGAACAGCGTGAGGCGCTGTTGACGCAGATACCGCTGGGACGACTGGGCCAGGCCGAGGAAATCGCCCATGCTGTCGCTTTTTTAGCGTCATCAGCAGCAGACTACATGACAGGACAGACTTTGCATGTCAATGGCGGCATGCATATGAACTGAAATTAAAACCCTATCCCAAACAACCGGTTAGAACCGGCCCGGTCAAAACTGGACGCCATTACGCAAAGTGTGATAATTATGCGCCCACTTAAGACAAGAGCCGGATACTGCAATTCCTGGAGGAAAATAAAATATGAGCAGTGTAGACGAACGCGTCACGAAGATTGTCGCGGAACAACTCGGGGTCGCTGAAGGCGAAATTACCAACAGTTCTTCATTTGTAGACGACCTGGGCGCGGATTCTCTCGACACCGTTGAGCTGGTGATGGCGCTGGAAGAAGAATTCGATACCGAGATTCCGGACGAAGAGGCTGAAAAAATTACCACTGTCCAGCAGGCGGTTGATTACATCAACGCTCACCTGGGCTAGTCACTCAGCAATTCCCGGGGGTCGCCGATGTATTTGAATTCGGCGACCCCTTTATTTATTGTCATTTCTTTTTTTGCCTGATGTCTTCAGGCGAGATTCTCTAAGAGGTATGTCTGGTGACTAAGCGTCGCGTCGTGGTAACTGGTCTCGGGATCGTTTCGCCTGTTGGCCTCAATACGGACGAAAACTGGCAGAACATTGTTGCCGGTAACGGGGGCATTGGCCAGATCACCCATTTCGACGCCACCGGTTTCCCGTCCACCATTGCTGGTGAAGTTAAAGGCCTGGATCTCGACCAGTACCTGCCGCCCAAAGATTCACGCAAGATGGACCGCTTTATCCAGCTAGGCATGATCGCCGGTATACAGGCGTTCAAGGATTCCGGACTGGAAGTCACTGAAGCCAATGCGGAACGCATCGGTGTGCATATAGGTTCCGGAATTGGTGGCATCGGTTCCATTGAAAACACGACGCTGACCCTGCATGAGAAGGGCGTACGTCGTGTCTCGCCATTCTATGTTCCCGGTTCGATTATCAACATGATCTCGGGCAACCTGTCGATCATGTACGGGCTCAAGGGCCCGAACCTGGCCATGGTCACTGCCTGTACCACCGCAACCCACGCCATTGGCGATGCATCGCGCTTGATTGAGTACGGTGATGCAGATGTCATGGTCGCCGGTGGCGCGGAAGCGCCGATTACGCCAACCGGCCTTGCCGGGTTCGGCAATGCCAAGGCGCTCAGTTTCCGCAACGACGATCCCGCTGCCGCCAGTCGTCCGTGGGACGCCGAGCGCGACGGTTTCGTCATCGGCGAGGGTGCCGGTGTCGTGGTGCTGGAAGAGCTGGAGCACGCAAAGGCACGCGGTGCGACCATCTATGCCGAAGTCGTCGGCTTTGGAATGAGCGGCGACGCCTACCATATGACCAGTCCACCCGAGAATGGCGAAGGGGCGGCGCGTTGCATGAACAACGCATTACGCAATGCGGGCCTGAACAGCGACCAGGTTGATTATGTTAACGCTCACGGCACGTCGACCCCGTTGGGCGACAAGGCCGAGACCAAGGCACTGAAGCTGAGCTTCGGCGATTACGCGAAGAAGGTTGCCGTCAGCTCGACTAAATCCATGACCGGGCACCTGTTGGGGGCCGCCGGCGGCGTTGAGGCGATCTACACGGCACTTGCCGTGCATCACCAGATCGCGCCACCCACCATTAACCTGACACATCCGGACCCGGACTGTGATCTTGACTATGTTCCCGGCAGTGCGCGAGAAATGAAAATCGATGTCGCTTTGTCCAACTCGTTTGGTTTTGGCGGCACTAACGGCACACTGGTAATGCGCCGTTACGAGTAAACCCCTTGGAAGACACAACGTCTCCCTCGCTGTCTGAGTTCAAGGAGACCGCTGCCGGCTTCCGCTATCTGTCGCTGCGCGAATCACGGGACCTGTTCGCGCTTCAGCGCACCCACCCTGATCGATACCCCTATCTACTGGAAAGTACGTCCCGTGGCCCAAACGGGCGCTACGATATTCTCTTTGCCTGGCCGCAATCATCGCTAGTGCTGCATGCGAGCGGTCGCCTGACGCGAGATAGTATCGATGTCGACGGCAGCTTCCTCACGCAACTGGAAAAAGATATTAAGGCGAACGTGACGCCGGCGGCGGACGACGTCAGCTTGCCCTTTACTGGCGGCTGGTACGTGTTTCTTTCCTACGAGTTGGTACGGGAGACCGAGCCTACACTCAGGCCGGCAATGGATTCACAAACGCATGCAGGCTTGCCTATTGCCCTGGCAAACCGAATCCCGGCAGCGATCATCGTTGACCATGAAACACAGACCACGACCATCGTCGCCGAATCAACGCTGGCGACAGATCGTCTTCAGACAATGCTGGATGACCTGCAGAACGAAGTTCGCCAGCCGCCAACAATGGGGGTGCACGTTCGTCGCTTCATCGAAGAAGATCCCGCCATCTACCTGGACGCCATCGAACGGACGAAACACTACATCCACGAAGGGGACATCTTTCAGGCAAATCTTTCGCGCTTGTGGCAGGGAGAACTGGATGATGATGTCACTCCATTTGATATCTACGCGGAATTGCGTCAAAAAAATCCAGCACCATTTTCGGGATTGATGCTGCTGGATGAAGGCACGGCCGTGATCAGCTCTTCGCCAGAGCGGCTGGTTAGTTTACGCGACGGAGTAGTAGCGACGCGGCCGATCGCCGGCACCCATCCACGCGGGGATACCGCGGAAACAGATGCTGCATTGTCACAACAGCTACTGGCACACCCCAAAGAACGTGCCGAACATGTGATGTTGATCGATCTGGAGCGCAACGACCTGGGGCGGGTCTGCCGACCGGGTACGGTGAAGGTCAGCGAGCTGATGGCGCTGGAGACTTATTCCCACGTGCATCACATCGTTTCCGAAGTACGGGGCCAACTGGAAACCGGCAAAGGTCCGACTGATATCATTCGCGCGGTGTTTCCCGGCGGTACGATTACCGGCTGCCCGAAGGTGCGTTGCATGCAGATTATCCAGGAGTTGGAGCATCAGGCTCGTGGCGCCTACACCGGTTCGATGGGTTACATCAATCGCGATGGCTCGATGGACCTGAATATTCTGATACGGACACTTGTGCAACTTGAAAATACGCTGGCGTTTCGCGCCGGTGGCGGGATCGTGGCAGACTCGGACCCCGAACGGGAACTGGCAGAAACGCGAGCCAAGGCCAAAGGCATGCTGCGCGCCATCGGACAGGAGCAATAGAAATGCTGGACTGCCTGGTCAACGGAGAACAAACCGACCAAATTTCGATCGGCGATCGCGGTCTGAACTACGGTGATGGCTGCTTCGAGACCATTGCCGTGAAATCAGGCGCGCCACTACTTTGGCAACGCCACATGGATCGCTTGTTTGCGTCCTGTAAGATGCTCGGTATAGGGATTGATTTCGACGCAGGTATCCTGGCGGCAGAGGCAGAACAGGTACTAGAACCGAAAGAAAACGCGGTGTTGAAAATCGTCGTCACTCGCGGCACAGGAGGGCAGGGGTACAGGCCCGATGCCAACACCGCCGCAACACGCATTGTCAGCGTTCATCCGTGGCGATTACGTCCGCCCGAATTTCGTACCGACGGAATCCGCTTGTGCGTCTGTGAGACGCGTTTGGGGCGCAATCCACGCCTGGCCGGGATCAAGCACCTTAACCGGCTGGAACAGGTGCTGGCGCGCGCCGAGTGGCAGGATGAGTATGAAGAAGGTTTGATGCTGGATACCGATAATCAGGTGATAGAAGGCACGATGACAAACGTATTTCTTCAACTGGGGCAGGAAATTATTACGCCGTCACTGGAGAATTGTGGTGTAAACGGCGTGATACGTACTGAAATTCTGGAGCAGCTGGAGAGTATGGGCATTACCTGTAAGCAGGCTACGGTGAGTCTGGATATGATATATAACGCAGACGGTTTATTTATCTGCAATAGCCTGATCGGCGTGTGGCCGGTTGCTACAATTGAGCAGAAAAAATTCCCGGTAACGGAACTCACCAGAAAGATTCAGCATGGGATTGAAAGCGTCATTGTTTAAGCGCAAGGAAGTACACATCGGGCTTCGTGCAGGCGCGGCCGTTGCAGCGCTACTGTTCGCGTACCTGGTGTACGCCTGGTCAGCCGGGCTGAATACCAGCGACAAAATTTACACGGTTAAACCTGGCACCACACTAAAAAGTTTTGTCCGGGAATTGTATAAAGATGGCGTGTTACCGGATCGCTATTCGATAATCTGGCTTTCCTATCTTCGCGGACAACATAGAAGCTTGAAGGTTGGCGAATATCGTTTCGCTACCGGCGTGTCCGCGATCGAGCTGCTAAACATTGTAACGTCCGGGCGCTCGATCCAGTACCCATTGTTGATACCGGAAGGCTGGAACTTCCGTGAGGTAATGCAGGCACTGAACAGCGCGGAGAAACTCGAACACACGCTGAAAGATGTCTCTCCCGACATGGTGATGGCGCGCCTTGGTAAGAACAACATGCATCCGGAGGGGCGTTTCTATCCCGATACTTACTATTACACTGCCGGCACGCCTGATTTGGTTTTGTTGCAGCAGGCGTTCAAGCGTATGGAACAGCGTCTGGCCAGCGAATGGGACCAACGCGAGGAAGGGTTGCCATACAAGACGCCATACGAAGCACTGATCATGGCTTCCATCGTTGAGAAAGAAACCGGCGTGCCGGAAGAGCGACCGCAAATCGCCGGCGTGTTTATTAACCGCCTGCGTGCCGGCATGCGTTTGCAGACCGATCCCACTGTTATCTACGGAATCGGTGAAAGCTTTGATGGCAATCTGCGCCGACGTGATCTGCGCCAGGATACGCCCTACAATACCTATACTCGCAAGGGTCTGCCGCCAACACCGATCGCCATGCCGGGCGGGGACGCCATCCATGCGGCCTTGCATCCGGCCAAGACCGAGCATCTCTATTTTGTATCGCGTGGTGACGGCTCGCATCATTTCTCGACAACCCTGAAAGAACACCAGGAAGCTGTGGTGCGGTATCAACTCGGTGGGAAAAAATGAAACAAGGGCTATTTGTTACATTGGAAGGCGGCGAAGGTGCGGGTAAAACTTCTAGCATCCCTTATGTCCAGGCGTTGCTGGAAAATTCCGGTCGGGAGGTGTTGCTTACGCGCGAACCCGGCGGAACGGAACTCGGCGAACGCATTCGTGAGCTGTTGCTGACCCCGGGACAAGGCGAGATCCACGAGAATACCGAGCTGTTACTCATGTTTGCCGCCAGGGCACAGCACCTGCAAACCGTGATACTGCCGGCTATCGAGCAGGGCAAAATCGTATTGTGTGATCGCTTTACCGATGCCACCTATGCCTACCAGGGCGGCGGTCGACAAATTTCGAACGAGCGCATTGCTGTGCTTGAAGAGTGGGTGCAGCAGGGGCGACAACCCGATATGACCATCCTGTTTGATATACCGGTAGAACAGGGTCTTGCACGAGCTAACCAGCGCAGCGATCCGGATCGATTTGAACAGGAAGATCTTGAGTTCTTCGAACGCGTTCGCCAGGCATATTTAGCTGGTGCCCAGGAACAACCGCAACGAATCAAAGTAATCGATGCCTCCAAACCATTTGAAGAGGTAAAACAACAGCTCGATGCAGTCGTGAACACATTCCTGAGAGAACACAATTTATCGTGACATCTATTACACAATCGCTGCCGTGGCTTAACGACAGCTGGACAAAACTGACCCGACAGCTGGAGCGCACTCCACATGCGCTGCTATTCACCGGCCAGCCTGGGCTAGGCAAGAATCGCCTGGCGATAGAGTTTGCCCACCTGTTGCTGTGCATGAATCCAGACGGCGACACGCCATGCGGCAGTTGCAAGAGTTGCCAATTGTTTGCCGCAACCAATCACCCGGACATGAAAGTGGTGACACCGCTGGAACAGGGCAAGTCCATCGGCATTGACCAGATTCGCGAGCTCAACCGCTACCTGACGCTCACACCGCATACATCAGCGAGAAAAGTGGTGTTGATCTCACCCGCGGAGGAAATGACCACCGCGGCGGCCAACAGCCTGCTGAAGCAGTTGGAAGAGCCGCCGTTGGGCAGCGTACTGATACTGATTAGCCATCACCCACACCGCTTGCCAGCAACTATTCGCAGCCGCTGTGCCAGAATCGATTTCCGGGCGCCGGGACCGGAAGAAGCAACACAATGGCTTGCCGAACACGGCGCCACCACCGGCGTCACGGCGGCGCTGGCTGCCTCTGGGAACGCACCGCTGGCCGCACAGGCACTGTTAGAACAGGGGTTTGTCGAGGAGCGAGACAAATTCCTGATCGATCTCTTAAGCCTGACACGCGATGGCAACCCGATTAGCTGTGCCGAGCGTTGGCAGAAAAGCGGTAGTGAAACCGCGCTGGCCTGGCTGCAGGGATTCCTGCTCGATGTACTAAAGGCTTCACTGCACGCAGCATCGAACAAGGGTGAGCCGGTAGACTGGAGCAACCCGGATGCGCTCAACGCAATCCAAACCATTGCCGCACAGGTGCCCGCGAAACAGACCGCAGAGCTGCTGGAAGTGGTAAACGAGGGCCGGCGACTGCTCACCACGCAGATTGACGAGCGCTTGCTTATCGAAGATATTCTGATACGCTGGAACAGAGTTGTAGCATAAATAGACACTTAGAGAGGTTTCATGGCAGGTCCGCCAGCAAGACCCGGGGTTCTGTCCCTTACCATCAAAGATAAAAATGCACTTTACGCAGCCTACATGCCGTACCTGCGTAATGGTGGTATTTTTGTGCCTAGCAGCAAGCCGTACAAAATCGGCGCGGAAGTCTTTATGCTGCTGACATTGATGGATTCCAAAGAGAAAATTCCGGTCGCGGGCACCGTTGTCTGGGTGACCCCCCAGGGCGCTCAGGGTAACCGCGCCGCCGGTATTGGTATCCAGTTCAGTGACAAGGATGCCGGTGCTGCGCGCAATAAAATCGAAACCATTCTGGGTGGCGCGCTCAAGAGCGAACGGCCTACCCACACCATGTAAGCCTGTTTCAGGCGAATCACTCCGTTCCCGTGATCGATCTCGTCGATTCCCATTGTCATATCAACTTCGACCCGCTCGGCGATGAAGTTGAGCAGGTCATCCAGCGCGCGCATGAAAAGGGCGTCAATCGAATGATCTGCGTTTCAGTCAACCTGGAAGACTATCCGCAGGTACTGGATCTAGCGATACGCTACGACAATGTCTTCGCATCCGTTGGCGTGCACCCCAACGAACAGGAAGGGCGCGACCCTGGCGTTGCGGAATTATTGTCGCTAGCCGTTGATGAACATGTTGTAGCAATTGGCGAGACAGGTCTGGACTACTATCGGACGGAAGAAAAAATGGACTGGCAGCACGATCGTTTCCGTCGCCACATCGAGGTCGCCAAACAGTGCGGGAAACCGTTAATCATTCATACCCGCGATTCCTCGAAAGATACCTTGAAGTTAATGGAAGAAGAGGGCGCTCGTGATGCGGGCGGGGTGATGCATTGCTTTGTTGAAGACTGGGATACTGCCAAGCGAGCCATGGATCTGGATTTCTATATATCTTTTTCCGGCATCGTGACCTTCAAGAATGCAAAAGAGCTTCAGGAAGTCGCCAAGCGAGTGCCGCTGGACCGAATGCTGGTCGAAACCGATTCCCCGTATCTCGCGCCCGTACCCTACCGCGGTAAAACCAACGAGCCCGCCTATACACGCAACGTGGCAGAGTTTATCGCGGACCTGCGTGGTATGGAGCTGGAAGCGCTTGCTGCGGCAACGACAGCCAACTGTGAAAAGCTCTTTTCTCTGCAATAATTTCCTAACGTTAATTCAACGCGGACGGTAATACTCGAAGCAGACTGGAGTTACGCAATTTCCTGCTCTCGACCCGCAGGGGACATCAAAAATGATTGAACCCTGAACCAGGTTAGGTATGAATACCGCAGGAGCTAGGATAAATTGGTCTACTTGTATCGATTGCTGGTCATTGTTCTTTTTGGCATTGCTGCAACAGCGTGTTCAGGAACGCCAGAATATGCCTCCTATGCCAATCCAGCTGCCAGGCACGTCATGTTGCACGGTACGATGGACGACAAGTTTGATTACAATTTTGGCGTGGTTTATAGCACGCGGACCAAAACAAAGCGTTGCATGAAGTTCACCTATCCTGTGGGTTGGGGACCAGCCTACAAGAGATTTGAATACTTTCCCCCGATCAGCGATGGCAAGTACCGGGCTACTATCCCGCTGTTAGAACTGGACCCGGAAACGGTGTGTCAGTGGAAGCCAGACTTTGCGCAAGTGTGTGCGTATTCAAAAGCCAAACCTCAACCAAATAATTACTTTACGTGCAGCATACTGTTTTACGACTACAACAAGCGCCGTGACGGGGGTCTGGAAATTGGTGCGCCACTGCATTTTTACTGCGACCCGGAATCATACCAATGCTTTACGGGAACAAACTGGCGAGAGACAGTATTTCGAATCAAGCAATTCTATATAAAGGTATACAATCGCGACTATATGATAAATATAAGTGCTTTGGAGCCATCATAATCTTTTTAAGCATATTGGTTTGACATCAATTCGTAGTCGTTCCTAATCTGCTCTTACAAATTAACCAGGGATTCAGCATGTCAAAAATAGCGATCGTTCAGCAGGCGCCGGTATACCTCGATAAACAGGCGACGATTGAAAAGGCGGCGTCACTGACTGCTGATGCAGCCTCCAATGGTGCGGAACTTATTATTTTTCCCGAGGCTTTTATTCCAGGATACCCGGCCTGGATCTGGCGTTTGCGCCCGGGCGGAGACTGGTCGCTAAACGAGGAGATTCACAGTCGCTTGCTCGACAACGCGGTTGATGTCGAGGGTGACGATCTAAAGCCGCTTTATGCCGCAGCCAGAAAAGGTAAGGTGACTATTGTTTGCGGTATTCAGGAACGCGACCACCAGCTTAGCAAGGCTACGTTGTACAACACCGTGGTTACTATCGGTCCTGACGGCAGCTTGCTGAATCGGCATCGAAAATTGATGCCCACTAATCCGGAGCGCATGGTATGGGGTTTTGGTGATGCATCAGGGTTGAAGGCCATTGATACTCCGGTGGGTAAAATTGGCTCGCTGATTTGCTGGGAAAACTATATGCCGTTGGCTCGCTATGCCATGTATTCGCAAGGCGTGGAACTCTATATTGCGCCAACCTACGATAGCGGCGACGGCTGGATTGGCACCATGCAACATATCGCACGCGAGGGACGCTGCTGGGTTATTAGTAGCGGTGTCGCGCTCGAGGCCAGCGATTTGCCGGATGACTTCCCGGGTAAAAAAGACTTGTATCCAGATGACTCGGAATGGGTGAACCCCGGCGATTCCGCCGTCATTGCACCGGGCGGTGAAATTGTCGCAGGACCGCTACGCAACGAGAAAGGCATACTGTATACCGAGGTTGACAGCAAGCGAGCCGCCGCTGCCAAACGTGCGTTGGACATTACCGGGCACTATGCGCGACCCGATATTTTCCAGCTTCACGTTAATGTCGAACCGCAAAGCCCGGTGAAATTCACTTCGGACGTTAAGAAACGCTAGTTAAATTCTATTTCGTCACGGATGCAGCGGTTTCAACCGCCGCGGCAAGTTTTTCACCGCGGATATAGCAGTGTGGTGAAAAGCGAACGCCACCACCGCGCATGGCACAAACGACTCCGCTCCCAGTCAGAACACTGTGTAATACCTCTGTCGGCACGATCTTGCTTTTAAAAGTCACGATGCCGGCGAGCCGGCCGGGGGAGGGGTTTGTGATCAACTCCAACGTGTCACGGGAATCGATCAGTTCCACTAGCGATTCGGCATTGGCAACAACACGATTCTCGACTTCTTTCATTCCGATTTCTTCCAGTAGCGACAGGCTGGCTGATAACGCCTGGATACCAAGCATATTATTACTGCCGCATTCAAAGCGCCGGGCACTGGCGGCGGGCTCCCAGACTTTTGTATCAAAATCGAAATGGTGTTCGATCATGTGCCAACCGTATTGATGCAGCGCCAGTCGATCACGCCATTTTTCCGAACAGTAAAATACGGCAATGCCTTCTGGCCCGAGTAACCATTTGTGCGCGTCGGCGGCCAGAAAATCGATATGCATTGCTTGCAAATCAATTTTGATAGCGCCCAGTGCCTGAATGGCATCCACGCAAAACGCGATATCACGCTTTTTGCATTCGCTGCCCAGTCGCTCCAGATCCATACGCAGTCCGCTAACGTATTGCACGGCACTGATTGCAAGTATCCTGGTTTTTCCATCAAACGACGAGAGCAGGGCATCTTCGGGTGATTTTCCGCTTCTCAGGCTGACTTGCCTGACTTCAACACCGAACCGCTCCAGCGACTCCCAGACGATGCGATTCGAGGGAAACTCCTCGTCACTGATGACGACGTTGTCTCCCGGCTGCCAGGGGAACCCGTGAGCCACGACAGACAGACCTTCTGAGGTGTTTTTCAGGAAAGCGATGTCATTCGCAGAAGATGCGCCGGTAAACGCCGCCAGGCGTTCTCTCAGCGCGTTTTCCAGCTCAAGCCAATCCATGAAGTGACTCGAGCCCTCATTGACACACTCGTCAGCGAACACGTGCACCGCTGCGGCGGTACGCTTAGGCCACGGCGCGACCGCTGCATGGTTCAAATAGTTCAGGTGTTGGGTAACCGGAAACTCACTGGCCAATAACGCGTCGATATCAGTAGCTGGATTGTTTGCTGTCATTAAGGCTGCAACCTGGCAAAGGCGAATGAAGGATGTTTTTTGGTAAGCATACAAAATATTCGCATTGTGACGATAGTTAGCGTCGAGTGCCGGTGCCGCCACTATCATATTTAATACTAATATCGCGCAGGGCTTCACCGGCATGGGCAAGGCGATCAGCTGCATTGGACAAGTGTCGGTACACCTCGCGACGTTTGATGCGGGTGACAACAAAATCCAGGCAGGCGCGGACGGCAGGCGGTTCTTCCGCATTGGCTAAAGCCAGGTACTCCTCACCCTGAAACATATTCTCCAGCGCATCTCTATAAAGATCTTCAACGCGGCGTTCCGCTTCACGCGTCTGTACAGTGTGGGCCACATCTTTCGCCTTGCCTGCACGGAAACCCGCCAGGGCCAGGGCCAGCGACGCCGCACCGTCAGCGAGTTCTGCCATCATGCGTTGCATCCAGTCGTCTGACTGAACCTGCAATACCTCCAACTCGCGTATGG
Organism: Acidiferrobacterales bacterium; assembly: GCA_022340825.1. GTDB lineage: Bacteria > Pseudomonadota > Gammaproteobacteria > Acidiferrobacterales > JAJDNE01 > JAJDNE01. Next base: position 17,183 of record JAJDNE010000080.1, read on the forward strand.
TGTTTTTAAGGTAGTCGAGAATGTGATCAATAGATGTTGCAAGGGTGTAAATATCTTCACGGTCAATGGGCGTGATAAAGCTGCTGTAAAGCGCACTGAGCGTGTTGTCGCGTAACGCGTGTCCCTGTTCCACCAAATCATGGACCGATGAGGCCAGTTCCACATCGCAAGCCTGAAGATAATCAGTGAGCGCGGTAACGGTTGCCTGCAGATTGTCTGCTTGCGCCTCGAGCATGCCGTAGAAATCCGGCATCGGTGGTACCAACTGTTGCCACAAGCGACGCCACCAGGGTCGATGCGGGGGAGAGGTCAGGGTCATAAAATGAACCTCGATACTATTAAATAAGTGATGCTAGCCAGCAGTGCCGCTAGCGGCAGGGTGACTAGCCAGGTAAACAGAATTTCTGTTGCCTTGCCCCAACGAACAGCGCGTGGCCGTTCAGCCGCGCCGATCCCCATAATCGTAGAACTGACCACATGAGTGGTCGACACCGGACCGCCCACGGCCGCGGCCAATGAAATCACCGTAGCGGAGGCCAGCTGGCTGTCGAATGCATGTAGCGGCCGAAGGCGATAGATGCCGAAACCCACGGTACGTATTATCCGCCAGCCACCGGAGACCGTGCCCAGTGTAATAGCCGAGGCGCAGAGTAAAATCACCCACAGCGGCACGTCAAAGTGGGGCAGTGCGCCAGCTACCACCAGTACCAGGGTAATAACAGCCATTGTTTTTTGCGCGTCATTGGCACCGTGCGAAAATGCCAGCCAGGCAGCACCTGGCCACTGTAACTTCTGTAACGATCGGCTGATATCCGGATGAGCGCGGCGTAGTACTACACGCATGACCCGGTGCAGCACCCAGCCAGTGACAAAGCCGAGTAGTGGCGAAAATAGCAGGGTGGCAACAATCTTGGTAAATCCTGTCCAGTGTCCGTGCTCGATCAGCTCCTGCCATCCCCATACGATGTGGCTACCTCCTGCCGATACCAGTACAGCGCCACCAAGCCCTCCAAACAGCGCATGAGAAGAAGATGAAGGCAAACCGCGCCACCAGGTAATCATATTCAATAATATCGCGCCCATCGCGCCGGAAAACAAAACGACAATGGCGGTGGCTGGCGGCAGCGTTTCCAGCATGACAAACCCGCCGACGGTATTGGCCACTGCAGTGCCACCCAGCAGCGGACCGAGAAAGGTGAACAAGGAAACAAGCAAGATTGCCTGGACCGGGGTCATCGCGCGGCTGGCAACCAGCGAAGCCACCATGTTGGCTGTATCGTGGAAGCCGTTGGTGAAATCGAACAACACAAGTAGTGCGATACAAATACCGATCAGTAACCAGGAATATTCCATGTAAGTTTGTTAGAGCTTGAAACTTTGTCCTAGCTTCGGCATTTCAACTTTTGTGTTCTGCAGTTTGAGAGCAAAGCCGGACATTACTTCTTCCTCGCCATGGACCAGGAACGTACGTTCGGGTGCGCCGATTTTCTGGTGCCATGCAAGCAATTCGGCCTGGTCGGCATGGGCGGAAAAACCGTTGATGGTGTAAATCTTGGCCCGTACCGGGATTTCTTCGCCGTAGATTCGCACCTTTTTTGCGCCATCGACAATCTGCCGTGCCAACGTGCCATTGGCGGCATATCCAACAAAGATGACACTCGATTCCTTGCGCCACAGGTTATGCCTTAGATGGTGGCGCACCCGGCCGCCGGTGCACATGCCGGAACCCGCCAGGATCACCGCGCCACCGGTGACCTCATTCAGGGCAATGGACTCGGCGGTCTCGCGGGTGAAGTGCAAGCCTGGCAAATGAAACGGGTCACGCCCTTCACCAAACAATTCGGCAACATCGGCCTCATAGCATTCGGGATGGCGTTCAAAGATTTCCGTGGCAGAGATCGCCATGGGGGAGTCCAGAAAGACCTGGGTGGAACCTGACAGCCGGTCCTGTTCAACACCCTCACGCAGATAGAACAACAGCTCCTGGGCACGCTCCAGGGCGAAAGTAGGGATAATGATGTTGCCGCCACGCTTGAACGTATCGGAAATGGCTTCATACAGCTCCTCGACGGTAGGGGCCAGCGCCTTGTGTAGCCTGTCACCGTAAGTAGTTTCCATGACCACCACATCTGCATGACCGGGTGTCACGGGATCTCGTAACAATGGCCGGCCCGTGTTGCCGAGGTCGCCGGAGAAAAGGACCGTGCGTCGCTGCTCATTCTCTGCAAGTTCAAGAAAAATACTTGCCGAGCCGAGAATATGGCCAGCATCCAGAAACGTGGCGCGCAAACCTGGCGCCAGGTCCAGTGGCTGATTGTAGGAAGCACTGCGCCCGAAATGTTCAGTACTGTTGAGTGCATCGAGCACAGAGTAGAGGGCTCCTGCCCCTTGTGGGTGGCCGTGGCGTGCCTTATGACGGGACTGATAACGCGCTTCTTCTTCCTGCAAATGCGCAGAATCCAGCATCACCAGTCGTGCCAGTTCTCGTGATGCTGCCGTAGTGATTATTTCACCCTTGAAGCCACGTTTGCTCAGCAACGGGATGCGTCCGCAGTGGTCGAGATGGGCGTGGGTCAATAACAGGAAGTCAATACTGGCGGGGTCAAAACCGAAGTCTTCGGCATTTTCCTCGTTTAGTTCGCGACCGCCCTGGTACATGCCACAGTCAACAAGCACCCGGTAACCGCCACACTCGACCAGGTGGCAAGAGCCGGTTACGCCGCGATCAGCTCCGTGAAATGAAATCTTCATGCTGTGCTTCCTCGGCTCTTGTTACGGGTGCCAGTCAGGTGCGCGGTAAAAGTGGCGTGCCGTTTGCTTCATACCACTGCAGGATACCGTTCCAGATTTCAGCAGCAGTTTCAGCATACCAGAAGAGTTCGCGGTCCTCCGCGTCGATCACGCCTTCATCGACCAGGAATTCAACGTTAAGGGCCTGCCGCCAATATTCTTCCCCGACCAGTATGATGGGCACCGGCTTGATCTTGCGCGTCTGCACCAATGTCAGGGTTTCGAACAATTCGTCAAGGGTGCCGTAACCGCCCGGAAAGGCCACCAGCGCCCGGGTGCGCAAAAGAAAATGTAACTTGCGCAGGGCAAAATAATGGAAACGAAAACACAGTTCCGGCGTAATATAGGGATTGGGATACTGCTCGTGCGGAAGGTTTATATTCAGTCCGATGGATTTTCTGTCAGCATCGTAGGCACCGCGATTCGCGGCTTCCATCACACCGGGTCCGCCGCCGGTCATAATCACCAGCTCACCATCATCAACCATTTTACCGGTATTGCCTACCAGTTGTCCGAATTCGCGGGCGACATCATAGTAGTGGCTCTTGGCCAGGATGCGTTCGGCAATGTGCAGGTGCCGTTGCAAGTCGTGATTGAGCGGATCCGCATCAAGTTGCGCACGCAAAGTATCGACGTTGAGTTGCGCGGCGGCAGGTTCGCGAATGCGTGTACTACCAAACACGACGATAGTATGGGCGATGCCGTGCTGCTGAAGAAGGAATTCCGGTTTCTGATAGTCAATCTGAAGTCGCACACCACGGGTTTCGTCCAGGTTGAGAAAGTCGATATCCTGATCTGCCTGTCGATAGCTGGGACTTTCCATGATTGATTGAATCCGCTGTGGCGCATCCTGATCCTCTTGCGCAGGCTTGGGCTGACACCAGGGCAGGGGCTCTCGCCTGTGATGCGGATGAGCCGGCACAGGAATGGTTGTGCGCTTTGTTGTAGTTGGCTTTTTTGTCATCGCAATACTCCCGGAGACTCATGATTCCTTGTCGAGGATACTGGACCATAGCGTAACAATATATTCGCCAGCATCATGTACCGATGTGGGACCATGCAATCAGGATTCTTAAGCATTTAGTAGTAGAATGAGCGGATATTTGAATAGTTGACGATACCTGCACCAGGGCCCAAAGCCGCTTGAAAGCTGGTTTTCTTTAATTATTATTACTTCGCATAATGTATATTATGTTAAATACTGGATTCAGGGCATAAGATCTTTTTCTTTTAATTTCAACAGGTTTTCAACATTTTCTAATGTGGCTCTGTTTTGGTCTAAGTAGTTTATGCGCCCTATTTTTGTAATCGTTGACCCAACAAATACATGCCATCAATT
>JAJDNE010000012.1 GCA_022340825.1 Acidiferrobacterales bacterium
GATAAATAATGGCACCAATAGAATTGGTTTTCTCATACCGAGACCGTGATCTTGGAGGTGAAAGGTAGCGTCTGCTATGGGTCGGTAGCTGAAAGTTTAGCTAAAAATGACCGCTTTTGCGCCTGGGCGTCCGGGATCGGCCATTAGCAGTCACTGACTTTGTATTGGAAGCAGACATATTGCGTCTGCTTAACCCGCGTTTTTCGGAGCAGTGAGGAGAACAACGTCGGGTTGAAACTTCTGTTGTACATTTCCATTGCGTCTATTTGGCAGGTGTGGAAACGATTACCGATGAATTGAATCCTTTAACGATTAGCCACAAGCTTAGAAAAATTTCAAATAACCCACCTGGAATTGACAAAATAACACCAACATTATTTCCAAAAAGTTCTAAAATTGTCCCTGCTACGAAAACTATATATCCAACAAAACCCCAGTATGAAAACAGTCGTGGAACCAGCTTAGACTTATACAATACCGAGACAAACATCAATCCGCCCAGACCCCATAGAGCCATTCCCAGTTGGTAAGAAAATGCCCCACCTTTTTTAAGAAGAACACCCATGGAGTCAAAATTTGAAGAGGTGATGGATCCAGTTTTTACAAACTCATCACTAAGGGGAACTAGTAACAGCAAGAAAATTGCGCCAACGACAAGCACAACGGTTGCAGCAATTGCGGCACTAAGATAACCATACGTCAAATATCTGTTGAATGGCTTTAGTATTGGCAACATTATTACTGGCAGCCCAATATTTACAAAACTATGAACCAAGGCCATCAGAATAACTCCAACTACTATTGTTGTTTTGTTAGCATAAACATTAGCAAGATAATTTGGACTGCTTGCAATTGAATTTACAAGTCCGCTTCCTATGCCATAGGATAGGAAAGCTATAATGAAGAAAATTCCAAATACTCTTGCGGCAGTTTTGTGTGATTGCATTTTTTTCCTTTATTAAGATTATTGTTTATAACATTTGAGTAGCTACCCGGATGCGAATATGCATTCCGGCAAGTTTCTATACGGCGAACTGTCGCCAAGCACAGGGGTATCACTGCGGACGATACACATTATTCCATCTTAGCTGCGCTTGCCTTTTTGCTTCTTGACTGACTGGATCAACCGCCCGAACGTCTTGTCTTTTTTGCGCTTCTCGGCGTATGACTTTTCGTTGAATTCCGATTCGCTCCTGAGCTTCAGGTAGTTGCGGTAGTGCTTTGCGTCCAGTGTCCCGTTTTCGATCGCCGTCAGTACTGCGCAGCCGGGTTCGCTTATGTGCCTGCAGTCGGCGAAGCGGCAATGCAATGCAAGCTCCTGGATATCCTCAAAACTCTCTTCTATGCCTTCTTCGGCATCGATGATGCCCAGTTCACGCATACCTGGCGTATCAATCAGCATTGCGCCCTGCTCCAGAAAGATAAGCTGGCGGCGCACGGTCGTGTGCCGGCCTTCTCCCGTGTCGCTGACCGTGCTGGTTTTCAATGCGTCGTGACCCAGGAGCTGGTTGATCAGCGTGGTCTTGCCCACTCCCGAGGAGCCAAGCAGGCAATAGGTTTCGCCCGCATTCATGGCCTGCCGGATCTGGTCAATGCCCGCCCCGGTCACGTTGCTCACTGCAATAATCCTGGCGCGGATACCGGCAGCGCGAATAGCGGCGATCATTTGTTCCAGTTCATCGGGCGTGACCAGGTCTGTTTTGGTAAGAACCAGCAATGGCTCGATATGACTTTCCCTGGCCATGACCAGGTAGCGTTCGAGACGGCTCACGTTGAAATCGAAGTGGCATGCCTGAATGATGAAGGCGGCATCAATATTGGCCGCTATCATCTGGTAGCCGATGTCCTTGCCGGCGGTCTTCCGGCGCAACAGGGATTTTCTTTCGAGGATCGCGTGGATGGTGTAAAAATCTTCCGACTCGCGGGACTGCACGCAAACCCAGTCTCCGACGCAAGGAAAATCAACGGTCGAGTCGGCCGAGTAAATTATCTTTCCTGTTACCTTGGCCGGGAATTCGCCGTGCTCGTCTCTTACCGTGAAGCGACCGCGGTCGACGGCGACAACCCGGGCAATTTTCTGATCGGGACTGCAGGTTTCACCGGCTTTTTCCTTAAACCAGCTGTCCAGCCCGAGTTCAGTCAATTCCATGAATGCCGCCCTGGTAATAGCGCGCTCGCGATCGACACCCTAGCCATTGCCGCCAAACACCAGCTTCAGCAGCTCGGTTGTGCGTGCAACCGGGTTTTCGCGAATTCGTTTTTCCTCCTGCGCGATTAGCAGGAAGAGACCATCCAGCGTCTTCCGGGTGACATAGGAATCGATATCCAGGCTTTTCAGGTCGACAAAGGCGGACAATGGTCCTGCCCGAGAAATCATCTGCTTGTATGAGCGGGTAACACCCACCCGCGTCGTGGCGCTGGAAACGATGGGCAACATGCCCTTGCGCAACCTCGGTTCCGAAGTCTTGCGGAAATACTGTGTGGCGGCATTGTCCGGCCCGCGCACAATGTTCACCACATCTTTTACGGTCATTCTTTTGACAGCATCCACCAGTACATCTTTGGCGAGCGGCACTGCAGCCTCCGCGGCGCGGTTAAGACTCAGCACAAAATCATCAGCAACCTTGCTTTGGCCGATGGCGCGCAGGCCCTGATCGATGCGTTTGAGATTCTGTGGCATCGGGATGCGCACTTGCGGATTTTTCATGAAGCCGTCCCGGCGGCCGAGCGATTTCACCGCGCGCGCATTGCCCTGGTTCAATGCCTCGCGTACGGCGGCCACCATCTGGGCCTGGGTCGCAGTCTTTGAGGTGCCATGCGTTTGCTGGTCGATCAGATCCAGTAATTCCGGACTGCCGGCACAGCCCGCCAGCGACAGAATGGCGATAAATATTGAAACGGCTTTAATTTTTGTCATTGTTCTTTCCATGGCCAAATTTTCAGTATAGCTGTTGTATTATTCCGTTCCTCTTACGTATTTGATAGTACACGGGCTGAATTGAATGGAAGTTAGCGGAAACCTGAGAAAAATGATTGTGACTCACTCGTCACCGGTCACCTATGAGCTGCCGGTTGGCAAGGAGAAGATCGAGCTGAATCCGTATATCGGCAAGCGCATCACGTTGACGCATAGCGACGATATCCATTGCATTGCCTGTGGTCGCAAGACCTCGAAAAGCTTCAGCCAGGGCTACTGTTTTCCATGCATGCGCTCGCTGGCGCGTTGTGACAGTTGCATCGTCAAGCCCGAGCAGTGTCATTACGACGAGGGTACTTGTCGCGAACCGGAATGGGGCGAGGCCAACTGTCTGCAACCGCATATCGTCTACCTTGCCAATTCATCGGGCGCCAAGGTCGGCATTACCCGCGGCTCGCAGGTACCAACGCGCTGGATGGATCAGGGAGCAGTGGCGGCAATGCCGGTACTCAAGGTTTCCTCCCGCCTGGTTGCAGGGCTGGCAGAAGTCGCTATCAAAAAGAATGTGAGTGATCGCACCGACTGGCGTCGCATGCTGAAAGGCAGCCCGGACCCGATTGATTTTGTCGAACTGCGTGCCAGCCTGCTGAAGGCCAGTGAAAAGGAATTACAGGAGCTGGAAAAGCAATTTGGCGCAGGGGCAGTAACGACCATTGAAGAAGACACGGTTGTCGAGTTTGACTACCCGGTCGACACCTATCCAACCAAGGTCAGCTCGTTCAATTTCGACAAGACACCCGAAGTCGGCGGCGTATTACAGGGGATTAAGGGGCAGTACCTGATCTTTGATGGCGGGGTAATAAATATTCGTAAATTTGGCGGATATCACGTTACGTTTAGCGCCGACTAACGGACAGTTTCGCTATCCCTGCTCTTTGGTCACCCATTCGATTCCTTCGTTCAGGTCAGCGAACACATTCAGGTTGTAGCCGCGATTGGTAGCAACTGTTACAACAAAATTGTCCGGGTCTATCTGGTCGGGGCGAGCAATGATCGCTGCCCGGGATAGTATCCCAATGGTGTGTCGACCATAAACGGCCACCTCGAATTTTTCAAACAGGGGCATCTTGCCGATCATCTCCCGGCAATCCAGCACAACCAGTCGCGTACCGGTCTCCTGACTGGCGCGAATCATCTCGTCGATGACCTGCTTTCCAGCCTGGGCAGTGAATTTCCCGTTAAAGCTAACCAGCAAATAACCGTCTTTTTGTTCAACCGCTAAATCTTCCATCCCCGGCGACAATCCTGTTTGCGTACATGCATCAAGTATTAGTTTCACTGCCGACATTGACATGTGTCAATCCTGTATCTCAATTAGTAGATAATATATTCCGCTGGTTGGCTTGATAGGGGTTAGCTTATGTCTGCCGGAGAATACTGCAATCGTGACGTAGTCGTAGCTGAAGCCGGAACACCGGTTCTTGAGGCCGCGCAACTGATGCGCGCACATCACGTGGGCAATCTCGTTGTCGTGGACTCCCCCGCTAACGGCACAAATCCTGTCGGCATCGTGACCGATCGCGATATTGTCATCGAAGTCGTCGCCACCGGCGCATCGGTCGACGCACTAACCGTGGGCGACATTATGAGCGCCGGGATTGTCACCGTCACCGAGGACACCAAGCTGATGGATGCCGTCGCCCTGATGCGAAGCAAGGGTGTGCGGCGACTACCGGTCGTAGATAGTAACGGGAAGCTGGCCGGGATCCTGACCGTTGACGACGTCATTGATCTGCTGGCAGAACAACTCAACGACCTTACTAAACTGATATTCGTAGAACAACGCCGTGAGGAAAGACGGCGGGACTAATCCATCCGGAAAACAGTTTTAACCGTACCGATTGCACTCTCCGCCAGTTCCGGCATGTAAACCAGCAACGCCGCTACGGCCACTATCCCCAGAAGAGCCACTAATGCCAGCTTTACGCCGGTCCGGCTCGCTGTTGGCTTTTTAACGGATTTAGCACTGTCGGGATTCAGCAATTTGCTAATTTGCGCAACAACCTCTTCGAAATTCCGAAACCGGTCCTTGGGTACCTGTGCGAGCATGCGCGTTACCATCGCCCGCAAGTTTTCGGGCAGAGCTTGGAACCTGGAATTTTCCACCAGTAACCCGCGTTTCCACTGCGGCGCCGAAGCGGTCAACATTTCATAAAGTATTGCACCCACCGCATAGACATCTCCCAATGGACCAGGAACTTCGTTGGCATAGGCATACCAGTTAGCAGAATTCTGTTTTTCACCGTAATGGTGAGCGAGACTGCAATCACTAATCTTCACCTCATTTAACCCAAACAGCACATTGGAAGGACGAAGGTTTCCATGGCTCATCTGGTGCTTGTGAAGATATGCAGCTCCCTGGCTAATCTGTTTTATGACAACCAGTGCGTGACGCCATTCCCACGGCTTGACCAGCCGATCCTTCAAGCTGCCACCAGGCAGATACTCCATCACGATGACAAAATCGTCATCCACCTTCGATGCACTATATATATTGATGACATTAGGGTGCTGCAGATTGCACAGGGCATTCGCTTCCTTGTAGCCCTGCGAGCTGCCGATGACTTTTTTTACGATCACGCGATTGTGGTTCGTGGCATTTTCGCAGAGGTAGACAGTGCCAAAGGGAGTCTGCCGAATGATATCGAGCACGGCAAAACGGGTTTTGATGTCCTCGACACCCTCGAGCACAGCCTTTTTCCTGGATTCCTCCAGTTGGGCGCCCCACATGGCGTCGAGTAATTTTTCTTTGACAGCGTCGGCCGTAGCGAATCGCTGGCTTGGTTCCTGGTGCAAACACCCCATTACGATCTCATCGATGTACGACGGTACCGAGGCATCAAAATTCGAGGGGAAGGCAAGGGGTTGCTGCGGCAAGTGGCCGGAAAACAGCTCGTACAACACCACCCCAAGGGAATACACATCACTGCTTACGGAAATACCGGCGCCCGTTTTCTGCTCGGGCGAGAGGTACTGCGGATCGCCCATGATTGGCCCTTGCTCGTTCGCCATTGTGTCCACCAGCCTGGCAAAACCGAAATCGGCCACCGCAACATTTCCTTGTTTGCCGATCAACACATTGGCCGGCTTGAAGTCGCCATGAGCTATACCGTTTTTATGCGCGTAGCCCAACGCCTTGCAGATCTGCAACGCGATACTCAGTTTTCTACGGAGATCCGGCTTTCCCTGCGCGAGCAAGGTCTTGAGCGAACCGCCATCGACATACCGCATCACCAGGTAAGGCAGCCCCCCGGCGACACCAAGATCGACAAGCTGCACAACATTGGGGTGATTCAGTCTTGCCAGCATCGGTGCATCACGGGCAAAGCGATCAGCAATTTCCGGGTGGCGGGTTAATAGCTGCTGCGACAACACCTTAACTGCCAGCGGCTGCTTGATACTTGCGTGACCGCACTTGTAGACAGTCGCCAAATCCCCTTCGGCGATCACATCTTCAATATCGTAACTGGCAAACAATCCCATCTTGAGCCGACCTTTTAATGCTGGGCCCTGCGGTAAATCTACGGTGACACATCAACTGCAATCATTCTAGGGTATTCAGCCATTTACGCCACTTGGCAGGCGGGCGGCTCCAGAACCAAGAGACAAGTTACGACAGTCAGGGAATTATTAGTTGACAAATAACTGACCGGTTGGTTATTTAGTGTCCATGGGAAAACATCAATTATGCAATGAAGACAGTTGCCGCTGGCGACGCCGCAAAGAGGCGCGCCCGGGAGAGATTCTCGATGCGGCGCTGGAGCTCTTTACCGAGAAGGGTTTCGCCGCCACCAAGTTAACCGAGGTGGCAGCACGCGCCGGTGTATCCAAGGGCACCGTGTACCTGTATTTCGACAGCAAGGAGGCCTTGTTCCAGGAGATGGTCAAGGAAACGCTGCTGCCGCATCTGGAGCAGGCAGAGCTTCGGGTGGGCAGCCACGAGGGTTCGACCAGCGACCTGATGCATGGCCTGTGTGCGCACTGGCGAAACAACATCTTGAACACCCGGAGTGCAGGCATTCCCAAACTGGTGATTGCCGAGGCCAGCAATTTTCCGGAGATGGCGCGCTTCTATATGGAAAAAGTCGTCAATCGTGGCACCGCACTGGTTGAACGCATCCTGCAACGCGGCGTCGACAAGGGCGAGTTTCGCGAGATGGATATCGCCAATACGGCCAGGGCGGTACTGGCGCCGATGATATTCGCAGCGATCTACGATCATTCATTGCGGCCCTACGATGACGGGCCGTATGACGTTGGAAAATATCTGGATTCACATCTGCACATGATACTGGATGGACTGAAACTAAGATGACCCAATCGGGTTCAGCTATCAGACGTAAAATCGCAATGAAAAACCACCTTGATGGTGGGACGCATGATGCAACCTAGAGGCAAATGGAAATGAGAATACAAACAACCATACTAGCGACATCACTGTTACTACTGGCGACGCCGATGGCAGCGCTGGCGGAATCGTTTACGTTGCAGCGGACCCTGCAACAGGTGATCGAGACCTACCCAACTATCGAGATCGCGCGGATGCAGGTTGCGCGGGCACAGCAGGAAACGTTGAAAGCGCAAAGCATCCTCGGCTGGAACCTGGGTGCGCAGGCAGGCGCTAGCCATGATATTTCCCCCTTCCTCGGGACGCCCTCGGACAGCGCTAACCTGAGTGCCAACCTGACCCGGCCGCTGGCCTCGGGTGGCAGCATCGGTATTGGTGGCAATTATAGTTACGAAGACAGTTCATTTACCTTTGGCCCTTCCTTCCCCAACCCCTCGCACTTTTCGCGGATTGACGCGAACTACCGCTTGCCGTTGGCAAAGGGCGCCGGCAATCCACAATACGAGGGAGCGATGATCAGCGCCGAAGCAGGTGCACGCATCGCCCAGGCGAACGAGTACACTACGCGCGATCAACTGGCGAGTCAGACCATGGAATTGTTCTACGGCGCTGCCGCAACCAGAATACAAATGGCAACTGCAAAAGACGCGATCGAGCGGGCACAAAGGCTGAAAAAATATATCCAGGGTAATGCGCGACTCGGCCTGAGCGAGGAAAAAGACCTTTTGCAGGCGCAAGCTCAATTGCAGGCACGCATTTCCGACTATGACGCGCTGGTGGTTGCATGGGAGCAGCAGCGCACTGCGATCAATCGCCTGCTGGACAGGCCACGCACAGCGGAATTTGATCCGGTATTGCAGGACAGGGGTGAACTGAATGATGACCCTGTAAAAATTATGGAGCAGGCAAAAAACTACAGCCCGGACCTGAAACGGCAACAGGCACAGATTGAAATTGCCGAGGCGACCATCAACACCAGCAAGGACGAGGCCCGGTCGCAGTTTGATCTCGTTTTTGGTGTTGGCTACGGCAACAAGCAGGGACCAGCGACGCCGCCCGTCAATGAGTCGGACTATGCTGCCAGCGTGCAGCTGGAATTCAGCAGGCCGCTTGACAAGCGTGGGGTCGATGCCGTCGTTACCCAGGCGGTTCTGGACCGCTCGATTGGTCTAAGGGAAATAAAGCGCCTTTCCGATGACCTTGAATACAACGTCAACGGACTGGTTGCGGAGATTAGCAGTTCGCAGGCGGCACTGGAGAGTCATCGGCTCCGGGTCACCACTGAACAGGCGAAATTTGATGAAGCGCTAAGGCGCTATCGTACCGGCCGCGAAGATACCCGCAACCTGATTCAGTTCGAGAACGAATTGCAGGTCAGCAAACTAGCGCTTGAAAAACAGCGCATTGAACTCTCCCGTAGGCATGCCTCACTCGAGATGCTGCGCGGAACACTGGTAGCAAATGAAACGGGTGTAAAAGGAGAACAATAATGAAAGGGATGATCCGTTTTCTGGTCGAGCGAGACCTGATCGTCAATCTGATTTCGGTGTTCCTGCTACTGCTGGGCATCTATGCAATGACGGCGATCAATCGCGAGGCGTTTCCCAACGTGAATCTCGATCGCATCCAGGTCAATGCGGTATATCCCGGCGCCTCACCGGAAGAAGTCGAAACGCTGGTGATTACGCCCATCGAGCAGGAACTGAAAACCCTGAGCGGCGTGGACAAGATGACGTCCATTGCCTTTCCCGGTTCGGCACGCATCGACCTGGAGCTGGATCCCAATGCCGCTAATCGTGATCGCATCGCAAGCGAAGTCCAGCTTTCGGTGAGTCGCGCAATCCTGCCGCAGGACCTGCCAACCCAACCCACGGTGACGGAAATCGATGGAGGCGTCTTTCCGATTCTGCAATTAGCTGTATCGGCGCCGCGAAGCGATCTCGACCTGAAACGGCTCGGTGACAAAATCCGCGATGACATACTTGAAATTGATGGTGTCGGCAAAGTGGTCTACCAGGGAAATCGTAAGGCCGAAATCCGCATTGTTGTCGATCCGAAAAAGTTGCAGACACAACGGATATCAATCGGCGAGATTTCTGCCGCCCTGGCGAACTGGAACATCAATGCTCCGGGCGGCGACCTGGAAACGCCTGAGGGGCAGAAGGCCGTACGCATCGCCGGTCAGTTTACCGGGGCACCGGATGTGGCCAACCTGGTTCTGCGCGCCAATGAACTTGGCGGCGGTATTCGGCTTGGCGACATTGCTACCGTGACCGAATCACTGGAAAAGGCGCAGCTCTATGCCGATGCCCAGGGCAAACCGGCGGCCGCGCTGATTGTTATGAAAAAGGCGGATGCCGACATTATTGATGTTGTTAACACTGTCCGCGATTACCTGAAGACCATACCGGCCACCTATGGTGATGACGTCAAGGTCGATACGTTCCAGGACATGTCCAAATTCACGCGGATGCGACTTGGCGTGCTAACCAACAACGGCATCGTCGGTATCTTTCTGGTATTTCTGACCCTTGCTCTGTTCCTGCGCCCGTCGGTTGCCATTACCACGACCTGGGGTCTGCCGATCGTTTTCTTTACCGGTCTGTTCATGCTTTTCGTCGGCGGCATCACACTGAATCTCATTTCCATGATGGGCTTCATCATGGTGCTGGGAATGATCGTTGACGATGCCATCATCATCGGCGAGAACATTACCTATCACATGGAAAAAGGCATGGCACCGAAAGAGGCGGCGGTGCTGGGCGCGATGGAATTGCTGGGACCGGTAACCGCCACGGTGATGACTACCATCGCCGCATTCCTGCCAATGATGTTCATGACTGGTGTCATCGGCAAGTTTATTGTCGCGATCCCGATCGTGGTTTCTGCTTTGCTGTTTTTTTCATGGCTGGAGTCCTTCCTTATCCTGCCGAGTCATGTCGCGTACCTGGCAAAGCCCAAGGCACACCCGAAGGAACGCGCGTGGCTGGTTGGCATGGAAGAAGGTTACGCACGTCTGCTTAACAAGGCACTGGATCATCGCTACCTGACCGTATTCCTGTCTGTGGCGATACTGATCGGAAGTTTTGTGCTGGCAGCAACTTCAATGAAGTTTCAGCTCTTTCCCTCGGTCGGTGTCGACCAGTATATGGTTCGAATTACCGCACCGGGTGGCACCAGCCTGGATACGATGCGTAAGCACATGGCCGAGGTCGACAAGGAGATACGTAAACGCACCAATCCAAAGTACGTCGAAACCACGGTATTGACCACAGGCCAGATTGCACGCGATGGCGGTGATCCACTTACCCAGCGCGGTGGCCGTTTTGGTCAGATCAATGTTGTCTATACACCTGCCGTATCGCGACCAAAACATGATGCGCTCGTCGACATGCGCCAGTTGGCAAATGAGTTGCCGCCAATGTTTCCCAAACTCGATCTCGCGTTTACCGAGCTGGCCCCTGGCCCGCCAACCGGGCGCCCACTGGAAGTGGAGATCATGAGCCATGACGATGACGCGTCGCAGCGTTCTGCCAGCCGACTGATTGCGCTGCTAAAAACAGTTAAGGGCGTAACATCGATCGAGTCAGGCCTGTTGGAGGGTGATCCGGAGCTCAACGTAAAGCTGGATCGCAAGCTTGCCACCTACGCCGGGGTCGATCTGGCCACGGCAGCAACCCACATTCGTGCTGCCGTCGGTGGCCTGCGGGTGTCGACCACGCGCCGCGGTACTGAGGAGATTGATGTCACCATTCGTTACCCCAGTGATCGCAGCAGAGCAATAGAGCTACTTGAAGGCATGCTGATTCCAAACCAGCGTGGTGGACTAGTACCCCTGTCACGAATCGCCAAGCTGGAAGAGCGCCCCGGTCTGACCACGGTACGCCATCGCGCCGGTATCCGTACCGTCAGCGTGCTGGCCAATATCAACGCCGATATCATCACCAGCGTCGAGATCAACAGCCTGGTCGACAATCGCAAGGCAGAGTGGCTGGCCGACGATGCCAACAAGATCACCGTCAACTACGGTGGTGAGGCTGAAAAGAACGCTGAGTCCGTTGGTGGGCTGGTGTTCTCGTTCCTGTTTGCGCTGCTGGGAATCTTCTTTATCCTGGCGTTCCAGTTCAACAACCTGAAGTATCCGTTGGTGGTAATGCTGGCGATTCCGTTTGGTGCAGTCGGCATCATCCTCAGTTTCTTCCTGCACGACATGTTCTGGCACCCCATGCCCCTGTCATTCTTCTCGATGATGGGCATGGTGGCACTGGCGGGCGTGGTGGTGAACAGCTCACTTATTCTGCTGGTGTTTATCCAACGCGCATTGCAGGACGGTATGGAATGCCGCGAGGCTATTATTCTGGCCGGTCGCCGACGACTGCGCGCAGTAGTATTGACAGCGACAACAACCGTCGTTGGTCTGTTGCCAACTGCTTACGGTTGGGGCGGAATGGACCCGTTCGTGTCACCCATGGCGCTGGCGCTGTCATGGGGGCTACTGGTGGCAACGCTGGTTACACTGGTAACAATTCCAGCGACGTTCGCAGTAGGAATCGACATCAGGGCTCAAATCAAAAAGCAATGGGCGAAAATTGCCCCGGAAGGTGGTTTCAGGGCGGCGATCAAAGCAAAACTCAAGAGAGCATAAGGTGGCATTCGCCGGGGTTGCTCCCCGGCGAATTTCTCCTGCTGTATAACAGCGACACGCTCGTCCGAGGCGCTGACACCCGGCGCCGTGGTATCGGCTATCCTTATCAAAAGGACCATCGTGGCTACGCCGAATAAACCGCAACCAAACCTCACGACTTCAATGACCAAACCGCGTCTACTTACATTCAAGCGTCTGCGAATTGCCATTTTGCTCGGCGTCCTCGCAGTCGTCGCCGGCAGCACCTATTACCAGGTGCATGCAATGGCCAACTGGTCGCGACCCCTGATCATGACAATCTACCCCATCAACGGTACGGGCACCGCGGCTGTCGCAAAATATATCAATAACCTGAAGATGGATGACTTTGCCGATCTTGCGCGCTTTCTTGATGAGGAGGCAGACGCTTACAACGTTACGACGACGCCACTGCTGAACCTGCGCCTCGGACGGGAACTGCATTCATTACCACCAGCGCCACCGGCCCGACAGGCTGGCGCCTTTGCCATCGGCAAATGGAGTCTTGACCTGCGTTACTGGTTATACCGGCACCTGTCCACCTTTGGCCTGGAGACCCGCCATATCCGCATGTTCGTCATTTATCACGGCGAAAATAACAACAAGCCGCTGAAGCACTCATTCGGGTTGCGCAAAGGGCTGATTGGTGTGGTGAATGCCTTCGCATTGGCCGACCAGAACGCACAGAACAACGTGGTGATTGCTCACGAGTTATTGCACACGCTCGGCGCGACTGACAAATATGAGCATGATGGCAACCCGCGCTTTCCCGAAGGTTATGGTGACCCGCGACAAGATCCGCTTTATCCGCAGGAATTTGCTGAAATCATGGCAGGACGAATCGCCGTATCGAGAAACGAATCCGAGATTCCGGATTCACTCGACCAGACATTGATTGGCGAAGCAACTGCAAGGGAGATTCACTGGTAAACGCCGTGACCCCCGACAAAACCGGGCATCAGTCGCGTCACGGGCTACCGCTTGGCCACTCAAGGCATTATCATTGGCGCCGGTTTTTTTAGGTAATAGAAGAATAGAAAAAATGCTGGCAGATCAGAATTCCAATCGGGCAATCGCAATCTGGCTGTTTGTGGTTGCGGCACTTATTTTTTCCATGGTTGTACTCGGTGGCGTCACCCGCCTGACACGCTCCGGCCTGTCAATGGTGGAGTGGGAACCGATTATGGGTGTGGTACCGCCGATCACCGAAGAGCAATGGCAGGAGACATTTCACAAGTACAAACAATTCCCCGAGTACCAGAAGATAAACAAGGGAATGGATGTCCACGAATTCAAATCCATCTTCTGGTTTGAATATTCACACCGGCTTCTCGGTCGCACTATCGGTCTGGCTTTTCTGATCCCATTTGTCTTCTTCGTCGTTCGAAAGAAAATTGAAAAACGCGACGTACCCAAATACCTGTTGATGTTTGTTCTCGGGGGGTTACAGGGACTGCTCGGATGGTACATGGTGAAAAGCGGCCTGGTGAGCAGGCCACATGTCAGCCAGTACCGATTGACTGCGCACCTGATCGCTGCCATCGCCATCTATAGCTACATCCTCTGGATAGCATGGGGACTGGTCGTGCCGAGGCAGGAAACTGAAGCCGCCCGGTTACGGCCGTTGCGTAACCTCGGTATCGCCCTGACTGGCCTGATAGTACTGATGATCCTGTCCGGCGGTTTTGTTGCCGGCACCAAGGCAGGACTTGCCTACAATACTTTCCCGACAATGAACGGTTACTGGGTACCGGATGGGCTGTATGCGATACAGCCCTGGTGGTTAAACTGGTTCGAGAATGCAACAACCATTCAGTTCAACCACCGAATGATCGCCTGGATTCTTATATTCTCCGTACCGGCTTACTGGTATTTTGCCATGCGCCGACACCCGGATCGGGCAACACAGCTTTCCCTGCATTTGTTGCTGGCGATGCTGATCGTTCAGGTAACGTTGGGAATTACGACTCTACTACATGCAGTACCGGTTGCACTTGGTGCTGCGCACCAGGCTGGCGCCCTGTTGTTACTTACGTCTGCGTTGTATGTACTAAGGCGGCTTACGAACTAACTACCGAGTCTTTACCCACGGTAAGAAAATTTTCCGCAAAATCGCTGACCGGTAGCGGTTTGCCGTGGAGATAGCCCTGCAACATCTCGCAGCCGGCGTCGCGCAGGAAGCGTTCCTGCACGACGGTTTCCACTCCCTCAGCAATCACGTCAATATGCAGGCTCCGGGCCATCGCCAGGATCGCTTTTACGATCTCGGAATCTTCCTGATCATCGGGAATGTCCCGCACGAACGAGCGATCGATCTTGATAGTATTGATCGGGTAGCGCTTGAGATAACTCAGTGATGAATAGCCGGTACCGAAATCATCCAGGGCTATACTGATGCCCTCGCTACTAAACTGCTCGAGCACATCAACTGTATACTGCGCGCGCTTCAACAGCAGGCTCTCGGTAATCTCGAACTCAAATGCTGACGGCTTGACCTTTTCCTGACGAATAATCTCCAGCACGGAATCCAGGAAATCCAGCTCATCGAACTGCCGAGCGGACAGGTTGATCGAAACACGCCGGATCGATCTGCCTTCGGCCCGCCAGGCATTCAGATGCCGGCAGACTTCGCGCACGACCCAGTAGCCAACAGAAACGACCAGGCCGGTGTCCTCCAGCAAAGGAATAAATTCATTTGGCGAAATCAGGCCCAACGAAGGGTGGCGCCAACGAAGCAATACTTCCGCGCCAATTACCGCATTATCATTCATCCGGAATTGCGGCTGGTAGTAAAGCTCGAATTCGTTGCGCTCCAGCGCATGACGCAAACCTGTCTCCATCGTCAGGTGTTCCAGCGCACGTGCACCCATCTCTGCGGAGTAAAACTGGAAATTGTTGCGCCCCTGCTCCTTGGCACGGTACATGGCAGTGTCTGCGTTTTTCAACAGGCTATTGGGATCAGTGCCGTCTGACGGACAAAGGCTTATGCCGATACTGGCCGACGTAAATAGCTCATGATCATCAACATGGAAGGGTGCCGTCAGTGACTTCAAAATCTTGCGTGCAATTGGCGCTATATCATCCGGGCTCTCGATGTCCTCGAGCAACACGGTAAATTCATCGCCCCCCAATCGCGCAACCGTATCTCCGGCACGCACCGATTCTTTCAGTCGATCGCCCACCGCTTGGAGCAGTTTGTCACCGGTATCATGACCAAGCGTGTCGTTAATGTTCTTGAAGCGGTCCAGATCCAGAAACAATACCGCGCATATCTGGTCGCGGCGCAGTAGTCGCGTTGCCACATGCTTTAACCTGTCCAGAAACATAACCCGGTTGGGTAATTCGGTGAGGGCATCATGGTGGGCCAGGTAATACAGCCGCTCCTGGGTCTCCATTCGCTCGGTAATATCCTTGCCGCTGGAAACAAAGTGAGTAATTTCACCGTCGCTGTCCAACAACGGTGTAATGGTTTTTTCTTCGTAATAAATGTGGCCATCTTTGGCCCGGTTTACAAAGACCTCGCGGAACACTCCGCCACCGAGAATGGTCTTCCACAGCTTTTCATAGAAAAAAACATCATGCTGACCTGATTTAACAATGCGCGGCGTATTGCCAATTGCTTCCGCGCGGGAAAAACCCGTTGCGGCTTCAAAAGCAGGATTGACGTACTCGATAATGCCGCGCTTGTCGGTGATAATCACGGAGTCCGCTGTCTGTTCCAGGGCATGGGCATGCTTGACCATGTCCGCTTCAGCCTTTTGCTTCTCGGTAATGTCGCTACCGATGCTAACGATATACAAGACATTTCCGGAAGGGTCGCTGATAACACTATTGGACCAATCGACCAGGTGCCTCGAACCGTCCTTGTTTAACCAGTAGTTCTGGAAGTGACTTGCCAGTGCCTCGGTGGTAAGTGACTCGAATACCTGCTTCACCGAATCCCGTTCTTCGGGGATCAACAGGAAATCCCAGACCAACCTTCCCAGTGCTTCCTCGGCGCTGTAGCCAGTGACATCTTCACAGGCCTGGTTGAATCTCACGATATGGCCTTTATGATCAAGCACGACCACCAGCGAGTTGGCTGACTCGACGACAGCATTGGCAAAGTTACGCTCTGCGAGCAAGGCAGCTTCTGCATTTTTTATATCGGTAATATCCTTGAATGAACCAATGACCTTTACGGGTTTACCGAGGTTGTTTTTAACCAGGGCGGCAGAACTCTTCAACCACAGCATCTCCCCCTGCTTGTTTTGTATGCGATACACCGCTTCGAACTCGGGAATTCGACCTTCAACAAAGTCCTTCATGGTCGTCCGCATGCTGGCGACATCATCCGGATGGATGCGTTCAGCCCAGGCATTGGGCTCCGACGAAGTCTCGCCCTCGGCGAAACCCAGCATGGCCAATGCCTGCGGCGACAAATGGATCTGCTGAGTTGCCAGATCGTACTCCCAGACACCTTCTTTCGCCGCGTCCACGGCTAGCTGATAGCGCTCTTCGCTAACTCGTAACTGATGTTGACGAATTGCTTCTATCTCGTCGCGATAGCGTCGCGTAAGCCAGATAGCGAACGACAGAATGAGTAAAAACATCGGTACCAGGGCAACGTCTCCCCGCGGGGCGCGCTCCGGGTAGACAACGAGCACTGCGGTCATGCCACCGATGATGACCACAGCCGTCGCCAGGATCTGGCGCCCGGACAGGAACATGGCGGCCAGAACTACTGCGAGAATAGAATAGAAAAATGCACCGACTTCTTTCGGGTTGACCAGGACCAGGCCAATGCTACCCACCACGATGGCGAAGATTGACAAGGCTACTGCAGTTTCGTATCTGCCCAAACGGGCTAAAAACCACGCGATCGCAATCGCCGTAAGCATGATGGCTGCCGCAACGTAGGTGCTAAGGTACGCTTGGGTCAGTACCATATTGACTGATGTCGCAGCCAGGCCCAGCACGACAAACCAGAAAAGTGTTCCCGCGAGCTGTCGCGAGGCACGCCTACGCTCGACACCGACTACCGAGTGAAACGGCTCGGTAAGGCTATCCCATAACCTGCGTGGCAACTGCTTTAACAACATTTACCTGCCTTATGTAGTGCAATCGGAAATCGTCGTGGTCACAGACGATGTCTGGAATTGATAACTATATTATTAGTATGGCACAGCTTGGCTAGCAAGCATGCAGAAGAGGGGGACTTCCAGGACACTCGCGAGCGGCGCTCTGGTACGCATCACCGAAAACGGGCAATTCATACCAGAGAGAATTTTACTTACCGCGAGGGGTTCCTGGTTATCGAAGCGTCGGGCCTCGCTTCAATAGAAAATTACTACAGCGCAATATTGTCTCCGGGTCGATTGCGCTGACCCAGCCGTTACATGCTCGGCGTCTGATCCCTTTCACTATGGTTGTTCTCGAAGCGGTTCTGGCAATCTACGCAGCGAGCCGCTGCAGGAGATGCCTCGAGCCGCTGGATCTCAATGGCGTCGCCACAGTCAATGCAGCGGCCATAGCCAGCACCACGCATTCGCAGCAATGCCAGCTCGATATCCTTTAGCTCTGCAACCTCTCTGCTTATGACGGCGATATCGAGATCGGCCACCATATCAGCGACGGATTCTTCCGCACTGTCATGCACCTGCCCGGACAATTCGACAAGATTGTCGTGGCCTTCGTTCTTCAGGACGCCGGCAATGTCATTCCACAGGAGCTCCTGACGTTCGCGAAGCTGTGCCTCGAATTTTTGCAGTTGTGTTTTGTCCAGATCGACCATGGTTTCCTCTTTTCGAGTGTTTAACTAATGTCTGTTGTTAACGGTATCACGGACAGCCTGTCGCCTGCAGCAAAGCCCTCGACATCATGCTCCAGGCGGATCAGGGCGTTGGTCTGGCGCAGGGTCCCGAGCATGTGCGAACCCTGACCGGGTAACGGCGTTACGCTGAGATTACCCTCCACGTTCTCCAGCCTGGCGCGCAGAAACTCGGTGCGGCCGGCATGACGCCGATAATCAGTTGTTGCACTGGCGCTTAGTACCAGCGGTGTCATTGATCCATGATGCCAGGCTGACAACGCCGGCCGAACAAACAGAAAGAAAGTTACCAGGCTCGAAACAGGGTTTCCCGGTAGACCGAAGAAGTGACAGTGCTCTCCAAGACGGCCAAAGGCCACCGGTTTGCCTGGCTTGATGCGTACCTTCCAGAAATTGATATCGCCGATCTCGGCAAACACCTGCTTGACCAGATCATATTCACCGACCGAGACACCGCCGCTGGAAACGACAAAATCGTAATCCACGGAATTCTGCAATAGCTCGCGCACTGCGTCCGGATCATCACGCACCGTTCCGCCATCAATGACATCGGCGCCCAACTGTTCGGCCATTAATAGCGTCGCCTGACGATTGGACTCGTAGATCTGGCCGGGCTTTAACAGCGAGCCAGGTGCAACCAGCTCATCACCGGTGGCGACTACCAGTAGCCGGGGGCGCCGGAACACCGATACCCGGGAAACACCTGCTGCCGCAAGCAAGGCGATATCATAAGCGCTGAGACGACGCCCGGTGTTGTAGAGTGGTTCCCCGAGCCGAAAATCCTGACCCCGGGTACGAATGTTTTGCCCGGGCTGCACCGTGTGCGGAAACACTATATCTTCGCCGTCGAATTTGATGTCCTCCTGGATGACCACGGCATCGGCGCCGGCAGGAAGCGGCGCACCGGTAAAAATACGCATGGAGCTTTCCGGTAACAGGGTACCCGGCGCATCGCCGGCGCTGGACTCGCCAACCACCGGCAGACGAAAATTGGCGGCGACCAGTTGTTCAGTGCTGACGGCATAGCCGTCCATGGCGGAGTTATCAAACGCGGGATTATCGACACAGGCGTTTACCGTCTCGGCAAGATAACGCAGATGGGCTTGCGCCAGATCAACCGTTTCGGTTTCGCTGGCGGTTACCATGCCTTCGATAATTGCGGCTTGAGCTTCTTCCAGACTCAGCATGTGAAATTTTCCGCCGGGATAGCTAAATGAATAATAAACGCATGGTAACATGGCCGACGCAGTCGAAAACGATACGGAACCGGCTCCAGCAATCGTGACAAGCACCAAGGGTAACCAGCCATGAGCAAAGCCACCAGACCATTTACACCGCTGAATGTCGCCATTATGACAGCATCGGATACCCGCACCTTCGACAACGACACGTCCGGAGACCTGATACAGGAGCGACTGGAAAGCGCCGGGCACAAGGTGGTCGAACGGAAGATACTGGCGGACGATATTGATGATGTCCGTGGACTGATCACACGCTGGGTCGAAGAAACGAATGTCGACACCATCATTACTACCGGCGGTACCGGTTTGACGCAGCGGGACATACTGCCGGAGGTAGTCGAGCCGATGTTTACCAAGACCATTCCGGGTTTCGGTGAACTATTCCGCATGTTGTCCTATGACGACATCGGCACGTCAACCATCGAGTCGCGCGCCCTTGCCGGTGTCGCCGACGGCACCCTGGTGTTCTGCCTGCCAGGCTCTACCGGCGCCTGTAAACTGGGCATGGACCGGATCATCCTGCCACAAATTGACGCGACTACCCGGCCTTGCAACCTGGTTGCCCTGCTACCTCGAATTCGCCATGAGTAAACTGACCCACTTTGGTGCCGAGGGCGAGGCACGCATGGTCGACGTTGGCGACAAGCCAATCACCCAACGCGAGGCAGTGGCCGCGGGTACAATTGTCATGCAACCCGAGACGCTGGCCCAGATCCGGGAGGGCGGGCACAAGAAAGGTGACGTACTCGGCATCGCCCGCATTGCCGGCATTATGGCCGCAAAAAAGACCAGCGACCTGATCCCGCTTTGTCACCCGATCCCCATAACCGCGATCGACTTGTCGTTCGAAATTGATCAAGACGCCCACGCGGTGCATTGCCAGGCGAGCGTGCAAACACGCGCTCAAACCGGCATCGAAATGGAGGCGCTTGTAGCGGTCAACACCGCTTTGTTAACGATTTATGACATGTGCAAGGCGGTGGACCGCGGAATGATTCTCAACAACATACGGCTGCTAAAAAAATCTGGCGGAAAATCCGGCGACTGGCGTCGTTAGGGAATATTACCACTTGAACCAGGCAGTCCGTGGTCTATATTTTCATAGATCGCAGTTGTCGCTGGATCACCATTACACTATGTCGGGGAAATTGATATGAAAAAGAATGTTGGACCTGTTGAAAGAATTATTCGCATGGGCGTGGGTGCCGCCATGCTGACCATGGCCTACTTCAACCAGGACAGCTGGCTCTTTTGGGTCGGATTGATAGGTATCATGCCGATCGTTACGGGCATCATGCAGTGGTGTCCGGCGAATCTTGTCCTCGGCATCAAGATAGCGGAATAATAGATTCGCTGACGTTAATACTGCAATCGTAAATCCCGCGCATGTTTGATCATGCAACAAAACATCGGACCCGTTGAACGAACCCTACGAATCGCACTTGGCATTGGCTAGTTGGCGATTGTGTATCTGGTTGAGACCAGGCTGCGCCGGTTCGGCCTGATCGGTGTTATACCGCTCGTCACCGGTTTACTGGGCCTGTGCCCAACCTACCTTGCACTGGGTATAAAATTCGAGGAAGGCCCCGAATCGCATCAGTAGACCACCAAACCAACAGCCTCAACCCGAGGGGTGTGTGCGTTTCGCCACACCCCTTTTTGATTTGGGTCAAACCGGATTTCCGGTCTATCTGCTAGCATTTTTTCAGATAATTATAAGAGGAATTTTCATGAAGCAGAATGTAGGTAGTGTCGACAAGGTAATCCGGGTCGTGTTGGGTGTGGCCCTGTTAAGCCTGATTTATTTTCTCGACGGGCCGGTCCGCTGGGTCGGGCTCGTGGGGGCAGTGCTGATTGTGACTGCCGCCATTAGCTGGTGCCCGATATTTGCCGTGCTCGGTCTCAGCAGCAACAAGGGTAAGTAAGACAAGGTAGCCTCCTGATTAGCCACGCCAGTCTTTACTGCTGGCGTGGCTTTTTATTGCCAGCGTGTGACGCTCCGGCAATACCGGATATTTGGTAGGTAATCCGTGCGATCTGAAGGCAAGCCGATTACAATTAGCGCCTCCGGGGCTGGATTTCCCAACAAACACGCAGAACAAAAAAGCTAACAAACGATGGCAAAACTAAAGTTAGGTCTGCCTGGCTTCACCTACGAAGACCTGTTTGAAATCGAAGGACTGACTCGAGTGGACCAGGCCTTCCTGGAAAAACTGGCCGCGGAAGACGCCACCGCGCATAAAAATCTTCTCGCGTACCGGCAGGGTAAGAAAGAGTTTACTGGCCAGGAAACCAGCGAACTACTCATCACCAGCGGCCGGGTGCTGGAAGATTTTATCGGTGAGTTCTTCGGTATCGGCAAGGCGCTGCAGAAATTGCGGCAGGAAACGGTAGCCGATGATCCCGTTTTCGAATTCAAGAAACTATTCGTTCTGCGTCGAGCTCGCCGGCGTCTGCTGAAAAACGATGTCGAGGAGAGTTTTGCCTACCTTGACGACTGGCTAACGCAGACCCTGCGCCAGGCTGGTCTCGGCAACGTGGACCGCGAACTCGCGATTGCCAGGTTTGGCCAGCGCCTGATGGAGGATGCCAAGACCTTCGAGCAGGAGATCGAGAGGCTCACGCGCTGGTGTATCCGGGCCATGACGACTCCGGAAGGCAAGCAAGCCGTCAGCGGCTGGGTAAGCTTCAAACTTCCGCAACCCGTTGACCATAACGCTTTAGTGCCAACCGAGCCGGTCAACGATGCCCGCCTCCATCGTGTCGCCCTGCCGCGCGCCATGCGTCGTCGGCGAGACGGCTTCAAGCTGACGGACCGCCGTATGAGCCAACGGCAGGTTCAGGCCGAAGTCGACTACTGCATCTATTGCCACGATCACGATGGTGATTTCTGTTCCAAGGGATTCCCGGTCAAAAAGGGAGAGCCGGACAAGGGTATCAAGATCAATCCGCTAGGCGTCGAACTTGTCGGTTGTCCGCTGGATGAAAAAATATCCGAGATGCACTGCCTGAAAAAGGAAGGGCGTTCGCTCGGTGCGCTGGCGATCATCATGGTCGACAATCCCATGTGCCCGGCCACCGGCCACCGTATCTGCAACGACTGCATGAAAGCCTGCGTTTACCAGAAGCAGGATCCGGTAAATATTCCCGAAATCGAGACCCGGGCTCTCACCGACGTGCTGGCGCTGCCCTGGGGCGTCGAAATCTATGATTTACTGACACGATGGAATCCACTGCGTAAAACCCAGTATCTGCCAAAACCCTACAACGGCCTGAAGGTGCTGATCACCGGTATGGGGCCCGCCGGCTTTACCCTGGCCCATCATCTGACCATGGAAGGCTTTGCTGTCGTCGGTGTCGATGGATTGAAAATCGAGCCCCTGTCGCGCGAGCTGATTGACCAGCCAATCGAAGATTACAAGAAGATCGAGGAAGAACTGGATACCCGCGTACTCGCCGGCTTCGGCGGCGTCGCCGAATACGGCATTACCGTGCGCTGGGACAAGAACTTCCTGCGCTTGCTCTATCTCAACATGATGCGCCGTCCGCATTTCCAGGTGTTTGGTGGTGTCCGCTTCGGCGGCACGCTCACAATCGAAGAAGCATGGGAACTTGGCTTTGACCACGTTGCCATTGCCGTGGGCGCGGGCCTGCCTCAGGCGCTACCGATTCCCGGCAGCCTTGCGCCGGGGATGCGTATGGCAGCCGATTTCCTGATGGCACTACAACTGACAGGCGCCGCCAAAAAGAGCTCGCTGGCAAACCTGCAGATGCGACTGCCAGCGGTAGTCATTGGTGGTGGTCTTACTGGCATCGACGCGGCGACCGAGGCGCAGGCCTATTACATTACCCAGGTAGAGAAACTGCTTGAACGCTATGAAACCTTGACTGCCACGCTTGGTCGAGAAGAAGTGAGGGAGCGGCTCGATGTCGCCTCGCTCGAAATTCTTGAAGAGTTTGTCGAACATGGGCGCGCGGTTCGCTACGAGCGCAAACGCGCAGCCGATGCCGGAGAAGCGCCCAACTTCCAGATGCTTGTGCAGCGCTGGGGTGGCGTTACCGTTGCCTACCGTCGACGCATGCAGGACTCGCCCGCATACAAACGCAACCATGAAGAAATTATCAAGGCCATGGAAGAAGGCATTTACTATGCCGAAGGCATGTATCCCAAGGCCGCAAAACTGGATAAGCATGGCCAGGTCAAGTCGCTGCTGTGTGAGCGCATGGCACCGGATGGCGATGGCAACATGCAATTCAAGGGTGACCTGGTAGAACTGCCAGCGAAAACTGTGCTGGTCGCCACCGGCGCGAAACCTAACATCGCCTATTACTTTGAGCACCGCGGTACTTTCAACCTGGAGGGACAGAATTATCAGACCAATGTCTTCCAGAATGGAAAGCTGGAGCGGGTCGCGGTAGCGAAAAACTGCAAGGACCCGTCGTTTGGTGCGTTCACCTCCTATGACCGCGACGACAAGCGCGTCAGTTTTATCGGCGACACGCACCCCGTCTTTAACGGCAACGTGGTCAAGGCCGTGGCCTCCGGTATGCGCATCTATCCGAAGATCGTCGAGACCTTTGGCAAGCGCGCCGATGCGAAAGGCAAGGAAGACGAATACCTGAAGTTCAATGCCAGCATGCGCTTCCTGCTGCAACCAAAGGTTCTGGAAGTCATACGCCACACACCGCACGTGGTCGAGCTGTTGCTGCACGCACCGCAGGCGGCCAAACGCTACCAGCCGGGTCAGATCTACCGACTGCAAAACTTTGAGGCCCTTGCGGCAGAGGTAGATGGTACCCGCCTGCAGACCGAGACGATTGCACTCACCGGCTCCCAGGTAGATAAAAACAAGGGCACCGTTTCCCTGATAGTTCGCGAGCGAGGTGCCAGCACCCGACTGTGCTCCACCTTGAAGGCGGGTGACCCGGTGGTGTTAATGGGCCCGGGTGGTAACGCCACCCAGATCCCGATCGGCAAGACCATTCTGGTAATCGGGGACTGGTTGGCAGCGGCGGCCATGCGCGCGCTCGGCCCCGCCTATAAGGCTTCCAACAACCGCGTCCTGTTTATCGTCACCTTCCCGCACGGCAAGGAAATCTTCTGTCAGGACGAGCTTGAGCAGTTGGCCGATGCCATCGTCTGGGTGACGCACGAAGGTCACCCGATTGTGACCCGTCGCCAGCAGGACGTTTCCTTCACTGGAAAACTGGAAGATGTACTGGTGCGTTACGCTACCGGAAAATTGACCAATGGTGCGCCACCGATCCCGCTCGATGAGGTAGACCATATCCACATCACTGCCGACAATCGCCTGCTGAGGGTGGTTCAGGATCTGCGCCGTGGCGCGCTAAAAGAGTATTTCGTAAAAGATCCGGTAGCCACCGGCTCAGTCTACAGCAGCATGCAGTGCATGCTTAAAGGCGTGTGCTCCCAGTGCCTGCAGTGGCAACTGGATCCCGAGACGGGTCAGCGCACCAAGGCAGTGTTTGCCTGCTCATGGCAGGATGAGCCAATCGACCTGGTGGATTTAACCGCGCTCGACGAGCGCCTGTCACAGAACCGTTTGCAGGAACGGCTGGCCAATTTATGGCTGGACCATCTATTTGAAACGAAAAATGTAGATCGGGTCTGATGCTGCGACTGGATCCCGCCAGTCGAATCAAGCAAGCCTGGCGAACCTACTTCAGGCGCAATTCCAGCTGATACATCTTCTGTAATGCTGTCGCGGCGGTCGTGTACTCGTTCTGCCGGGCATTGGCACACTGATTTATTTGCTCCACCGGCATCTCGTCAACGCTTTTTTCGATTGCGCCGCGAATCATTCTGACCTCGCTGCAAAAGCGATAGTTGTGCAGAATTTCCCTCGCTTCCTTGTTGTTTGCCTGCACCGCGGTCACGCACTTGCTGGCAGACTGCCCAAGCTGGATAAATGCATTCACGGACTCGCATTCATTGGCAAAAACCGGCGCTGAGAAAAGCAGGGTCATGCCCATGGATACCGCTGGCATTAGATACGTCTTCATTCAAACTCCCCTATAGGATCGAACTGGCATTTACTGTGTAGGTGCACGCATTCGCCAAATTTCTCCGAATGCGACTACCTATATACAAGGATCATGCCAAAGGAGGGTTCCTGTGAGAGGTTATCGACCTGCGGGATCCAGCGCCGCATCAAGATTGAGGTCGTCACAAAACTCTGCGAACTCGTCTCTCAGTTGTGCCAACGGTATGTCGGACGGTACGGCGACAGTCATCTTCAAGGAAAACATGGGGGTGCCGGTATGGGCCGCGGCGTAGCTGCCGGTATTCATTTCCTCGATATTTATATCCCGGCCAGAGAAAAAGTCTGCGACGTCGTGCACGATGCCCGGGTGGTCCATGGATACCACATCCACTTCGTATGGAATCAACCCCAGTCCGCCGGCGCGGGACTCGGTACGTTTAGCAGTAATGCTCAAACCGAGTTTCTTTTCCAGCGACGGCAACTGCTGTTCAAGTTTGGCAACCGCATCCCAGGATCCCGATGCCATCAGGATCAGGGCAAATTCGCCGCCCAATACTGACATGCGACTGTCTTCGATATTGCACCCACAATCGAGTATTACCCGGGAGAGGTCATTAACGATGCCGGGGCGGTCATCGCCAAGCGCGGAAATAACAAAATAAGTAATGCTGGGGGAGTTTGCCATGTCAGTTCATCGAATCTCGCTGTCTGGATTTTGACGCGCTTTTTAGCACATTGCTCCTACGAATGTTACTCCCATTCCAGCTCCTGAAACACGCGCTGAATATTGCGCCCCTTGAGAAGCTCGTAATTTTTTAGATAACTGTATTGACTCTGATCGAGGCGCCCGACGCCACCTTCGGTACCACCCGCTTCCCGGTACTTCCTTACCGTGTTGCGCAGGAAAACCAGGTAGTCATAAGTATCTTTTCGAGCCTGCTCAATGGTTGTCACGCTGCCATGCCCCGGCACGATGTAGCGTGGTTTATAGCTTGCCATGGTTTCAAACGAGTGAATCCATTTAGCGCTACTGGATACTTCGATCACACCAAGCATGCGTTCGACATACACCAGATCACCAGTGAACATGACATTTGATTGCGGCAACCACACCAGCATATCGCCAGGGGTGTGAGCATGTCCGCGGCGGACTTCAAACCGGGTTCCGCCAACACTGAAGGTCTTTTGATCCTGTATTAGGTCATCTGCATAAACATCGTTTGTGCCTTTAAGCACCTCGTCGCCAACCAGCGTTCCCAGCATAATGAACTGATCCTGCACTCGCGCCCTCTGGTCTGCCACCGCCGCCGCTGAGGCCATAATTCGTGCTCCCTGCTTTTTAAAGTAGCTATTGCCCAACCAGCGGTGATCCTGGCCGCCGGTGTTAATCACGAGACGCACCGGCTTATCTGTAACGGTTTGTATGGTCTGGTGAATCGCCTGCGCCCCGCGATAGGTACCGCCGGCATCAATCAGCACCACGCCGTCATCGGTAACCACGAAGCCGAAGGTGGCATTGTTACCAAGATTTTCTTTTGTCCGGTTTGTTAGTGGGCCGACGATGGCATAAACATTGGTGGCGACTTTTTGAAGGCGAAGCGAAGACTGGGTATCACTGGCATTGCTCGCCAACGGCTGCAACAGCCAGAATAGAGTGAGTAAGCAGTAGAAACGTTTGTTCATCTTGCAGTTTGCTCCCTTTGCTCCAACTTTTGTCTAACGGAGATTTGACAGGTACGCGGCCAGGGCATCGATATCTTCGTTGCTTAGCGTGCTCGCCGCGGCGGCCATCAACACGTTGATACGATGACTGTTTGGCTCACGGAAGCGGGTCAATGTACCGGCAATATATTTTTCGGGCAGGGCAGCGATGTAAGCATAGCCTTCCTTGCCGCGGCCATCATCACCATGGCAGCTGATGCAGTTCTTTTCAAAAATCTCCTGACCGCGAACCAGCAATGCCGGATCTGCATTGCTCGCCACGTTAGCGAGTCGTCGCTGGTTAGCGTAATACACGACCAGGGCAACCTTGTCATCCGGGGTCAGTTTTTTTGCCAGTGGGCTCATGATGAAATCGTCGCGGCTTCCGTCCGTAAAACGCTCGAGCTGATCCAGCAGGTAGACGGGATTCTGTCCGGCCAGATGCGGCACCTCCGCTTTACTGGAGTTACCGGTCTCGCCGTGGCAGAGCACACAAAACCCGGCGGCCTCCTTGCCTTTTGCCATTGCCGCCTTCATGGCTTTTGGGTCCTGTTTTACCTGATCAATACGGTCTTGCAGAACCTTGGCCAGCGCCTCGTCCGCACAGGCGGCTGTCAGCGGGAAAGACAACAGGACTAAAGAAATGGCCAGATTGAAATAATTGCTGATTATTCTTGTAGGATACATAGCCTTAACCATTTATTGAGTCAGTGTGTAAACGAGCCTTGCCCAGATGCACCACAGAACCAGCGTACCGATGAAATAGGCAGTAAAGCGATGCACAACTCGATTGTAAGTGATATGAATTGCGCTATGGACAATGCGTAGGCTAACAAAGGTCCATGCCATGATCACGAAAAGCGAGTCTGCAGTGTGGGTAATATACAATGTCAGCACCGCCGCATAGAACAATACCGGTATCTCGAACAGGTTCATCAGGTTGTCTGAAGTTGCCATTACTGATGAAGGGACACCCTCGTAACCCTGTCGCAGTTTGTACTTGTCCGGATTGATCCGGTTGGAACGCAAGTATCCGATTCGTAGTTGATACATCCGCACCCAGACCAGAAACGTCAGCCCAACCAGCGCGAACATGGGCAAGAGTATTGACTGTTGTTGCATGGCTCCCTCCACAGTTAACTCCTATTTACGAAACAACCAGAATATGGCACTCAATACCAGGCTGATCAGTATGGATGTAGTGATCGGGAAATAGATTCTGCTGTTTTCCCGCTCAATGATAATATCACCCGGCAACCTTCCCAGTCCGAGCTTACTGATCCATGGCCATAGCAAACCGGTCAGCAGTAAAGCCAGTCCGGCGACGATAAGGGTGCGTTGCATTCAGTAGTTTTTGTTCCCTAGCGTGTCCAGGTCGTGGTTCGGCCGATCCAGGAGAAGCCGATGAAACCACGAACATCCAGCTGTTTTGGATTCGCCAGGGTCATCTTGCACTTGTAGGTCTTGCCGTTTTCGGGATCGTAGATCGTTCCGTCTTCCCAGACGTTGCCATTCCGTGTCCTGAAACCCCTTAGAACATTCAAACCGAGAGTAGGCGTGTCGCGTAGTTTTGGATCCGGATTGTTACGATCCACTTTCTTCTTGCCTGCCATGCCCTGCTCGTCGTCAGCCGGATAAACCGGGTCGCGCAACCAGACCACTTTGCCGCATAGCCCTGCGTCACATCGAGTGATCTCCACATGTGACTTGCCCTCCTTGGTAACCCACTTCCCGAGGATGCCTGCATCATCAGCCTGCACCAGTGAGGAAACGGCAAATAACAGCAGACCTGTCATCGTCATCGTTTTTAATTGCATAAAAGTTCTCCTCCTTCTATTGCCTGTGTATTTACTATTTTCGATAACGCATACGAGTACCATGCACCAGTGACATGGTGATCTCGTCCGCGCGGAGTGCATTGGGAAAACGCGCGCCCGAGATGCGTGCACCATGGATACTGGCGCCCTCCAGCCTGGCGTTGCTGAGGTCCAGGCCACGCAAGTCGGCCTGACGGAAATAGCAATTACTGAAATCGAGACCATCAGCATTGACACCGCGCAGATTCACTCCGCGGAAGTCACACCCGGTGAGGTCAAATTCGACGCCTTTGCTGCGCTCGGCGTTGAAACTTTCGACATTGCCCTCTCTTAGCAGGCGGTACATGGCGTCATCGGTGACCTTGGGTTCATTGTTCATGGCTTAACCTCCGTATGGTTACCCGCTGCAAGGGGTGCGACAGGGTGGTGGCTCTCATCAGGTCAATCTCGTTATCTGACAAGCATAGTTGACCATCATGCCTGGCGTAAACTGGTTGCCAGTTTTTCTGATTGCCACGCCGCCAGCGTGTAAATCGGCAAGGACGGATTGGCGCCGATACTGGTTGGAAAAATCGAGCCGTCAATCACTGTCAGATTTGACACATGTCGATGATTGCCATCCAGGTCAACCACTGAGCGCGTCCGATCTGCCCCCATAACACAACCCCCCATCACATGCGCAGAAAACAAGCGTGCATGGTGTGGCTTCATTGGCATCTGTTCGACTGCAGCCTGTGCCTGCAGCCAGTTGTCGTA
The DNA here is from genome assembly GCA_022340825.1 of Acidiferrobacterales bacterium. Lineage (GTDB taxonomy): Bacteria > Pseudomonadota > Gammaproteobacteria > Acidiferrobacterales > JAJDNE01 > JAJDNE01. The sequence continues at coordinate 29,318 of JAJDNE010000012.1, forward strand.
CCAAGCGCTATCACTGTGTGCCGCGCCAACCCGTTGCGCACCCGCCGCGAACTGGATCTGCATGAGTGATGCGTAGGCGTGGCGAATGCCACGCCAGAGGTAATTGTTGAGCGGATAACTGAGCAGCGGACTTCCGTCACTATTCAAGGATACCGATCCACCCGCGCTTTCGTCGTGAAACCCGTCGCGCATGATGGCAATCAATGGTTGTAAATACGGCAGGCCTTCCATCAGCTCCGCGTGCCGGATACCAAAAGCACCGAGCGCTGTGGCCGCCAACCCAGGCTGCAGCGGTACGGCTTCGATCTTGTAGCCCATCTCACCAGTGACGCCATCACGCCATAGAAACTGGTTGGAAGTCGCCGTCTGCGGCGCGCCATAGTATGGATCAACCCGGTCGCGCATGTGTGCAAACGTACCGACGGTAATATGAAGAAATGTACGCTTGCCGACGAGTCCATACGGATCAGGCAGCCTGGAGCGCAACATCAGTGCCGGTGAGCCGATTCCACCTGCGGCCAATACAACATGACGGGCACGCACGCGAACCTTCACGCCGGTTGGATCGACGCCGATGGCAGTCAACGCATGGCACTCGATCTCCTCTATCCCGTCACCACGCATTATTAATTGTTGCGCGCGCAACCGTGTTAGCAATGTTGCATCATGCTTCATAGCGTCCGGAATGCATGTAAGCAGCGTAGACTGTTTGGCGCCAACCGGACAGCCCATGCCACAGTAGCCCAGGTTACGACAGCGCCGGACATTGCGCGCGATCACGTCGTTTTGCCAGCCGAGCTTGTCAGCTCCGCGAACCAGAGCACTGTTGCTGGCGTTGTGAACCGGCCATGGTTGTATATTGAACAGGGATTCGACCCGCCGGTACCAGGGAGCGAGTGTTTCGCTGTTATGGGTCCAGCCGTAGTGCTGTTGCCAGTGTGCGAGAGTCTGCTCCGGGATACGGAAACAGCTGGTCCAGTTCACAGTCGTACCACCACCGACTGCGCGACCCTGCAAAATCGTAATCGCCTTGTCATCGGTTTTCCGATTGGCGACATCATGATAGAGCGTGGGGTAGGCATCCGACTCCTGCATTCTGAAGTCGCCGGTGGTTTTGAAAGGCCCCTCCTCGATCATTACCACGCGCAGACCGGCCTGGCTTAGCGTGCGCGCGGCAACACCACCGCCAGCACCGGTGCCAACAATGGCAACATCTGCTTCAATGAAGAGATCCTGCTGCAACTGACTGCAATCGACAATATTGCGAGGCAGTGAGTCGGGCATTTAACGGCTCTCCAGTTGAGGAGGCCCCGGATAGCCGATACGTGCCCAGGACTCCGGGCTCACGTACCAGGCTCCACAAATCAGATCATGTAACGCACTATAACCGGATCGAAGCAGACTGAATCGACTGGTTTCCCAGCGACTGATAAAAGCGCGAACTGCCGATGCATCGGCTTTTTCCCATGATGCAAACATGCCGGTCAGCAGCACCCGGGTCGGTGGAAATACAAGCAGATCAAGTAACTGCCTTATTTCGTTTCGCACCGTGGGAGGAAAATGCGCGACGGTAAAGTCAAAACCAGTAATGATCTGTTCGATTGCCGCGTTCTGTTCCCTCTCCGGCTGAGGCAACGCGCCAGCAAGCATTACCGGTATGACCGCTGTCAGCAGCTGTCGATCCCCGGGGTTGAGCCAGAGACAATCCCTGCAGAGTGGTTCAGGACGCCCGGTACAACCGCCGAGCAAGGCGCCGGTTGAAGCGAGACCCAGCAGTAACGAACCGGCAACACCGGTTTTCAGAAAACGGCGCCGTCCAGGATCGACCGGCGGATGATTGCGCGTGTTCGTATTGTCTCTCCGGGCGTTTTGACTATCTGGCCAGCTTTTCACAGACGGCCAGTAAAGTCATATCGAATTTTTATGTTGGTTGATATCCTGTTATCTGGCTAATCACGACACGGGGCGTCCGATCAATTGTGCGGACTCCACCCAACGTGTCAACAACACAGGAATATTATTATGGTGCAATTGGGTCATGTCGTACTGTATGTACGCAATCTGGATGCCTCAATCGGGTTCTACCGTGACATTGTTGGCCTGGCCGTGGAAGGAAAAATATTCAACAACCGTGCAGCCGTACTGACCGGCGGCAGCACCCATCATGAGCTATTGCTGATCGAGGTCGGTGATGCGCCGGGACCGGCTGGCGGTCGTCGCCTTGGCCTGTACCACATCGGCTGGAAAATCGGTGAAACGCTAGATGACCTGCGCGCGGCGCGCGATCGCATCGACCAATCAGGTGTTGAGATTGATGGTTTGGCAGATCACACCATCAGCTTCAGCATCTATATTCGCGATCCGGACGGTAATGAGAACGAACTGTTTGTTGATAATCCGGAATTTGACTGGCGTAAATCGGACGCCTGGATGGAACAGCCGGTCAAACCGTTATCGCTTTAGCACCCGAACTGGCGTGATAGTTGACTGCACAGAACGGGTATTGGCTGCCGCGACACTGGCGTGTGCTAAACTGAGTTGCAGGAAACAAGGAGCAGCACATGGCACCAAACATTACCGAAAATATGGTTCTGGAAACCCTGACCGGCGTGATGGATCCGGAGCTCAACCACAATATCGTTGAATTGGGCTTCGTTCGGGAAATTGATATCGCCGGCGACTACGTTCACCTGGATATTCAACTTACTTCACCGCATTGTCCTCGCGCAGAGGAGATTGTCGGCATGATCAAAAATGCGGTATCGACCATTGACGGCATCAACGAAGTCGAGGTCGAGCGAGTCTGTGAAAAAGAAGCCTGAACCCGGCTCTTGCCATGAGCGATCGAGATCGTATTCTAGCCCTCGCCGGCGTCTTTCAGTCTGCCTACCTCGTGCAGGAGATCGCCCGGAACGATAACGTAGAAGAACCGGCGTTCAGCCACAGCATCAACAGCATCCTGGTTACCGATGCTGCCTCTACCCTGGATATTTTTGGCCACGTCGAAGGCATTCGTCGTGGCCTTCAGGTACTGCGCGAAAAGATGTTCGGTGGTAACGGCGTACCGGATCTGGAAATGGCGCGTTACGTGCTCGGCTTGTTACAGCTGGCGGGTAAACTGGCGCGCAACCCCGACATGTTGAAAGCGATGGCCACCGAGATCGACCTCATCCGATCGCAGCGCGAAACAAGCGGAAATCCTGTGCTGGACACCGTCGACGACCTGGCGCAACTGTACGAGCGCACTATCAGCACGATGACGCCACGAATTATTGTTTCCGGGGAACACGGCTACCTGACCAACCCGCGCACTGCTGCACGGGTACGTGCCGTATTGCTGGCCGGGATTCGTGCTGCCTTTTTGTGGCACCAGCTGGGTGGTCGGCGCTGGCACCTGGTTTTCAGGCGTCGCCGAATGGGTGAAGCTGCCGATATGTTATTGGCGCAACTCGAAGCCGGCAGTGATGACAATTCCTCCGCCGACTGAGCGGCGGAGTTACTAGCCTTTCAGTTTTTCCTTAAGCAACTCATTCAGCTGGGCAGGATTGGCCTTGCCCTGGGTCGCCTTCATCGCCTGGCCGACAAAGAAGCCAAACACCTTTTCCTTGCCATCGCGGTACTGCTGTACCTGATCCGGATTGTCCGCAAGGATCTGATCGATCACGGTTTCAATCGCACCACTATCGGTAATCTGCTTGAGTCCGCGCTTCTCGATAACGGTATCTGCGTCACCTTCGCCGGCCCACATAGCCTCGAATACTTCTTTGGCAATCTTGCCGGAGATGGTGTTGTCTTGCAGTCGCTTGATCAGACCTGCCAGCATCTCGGCATTAATCGGTGCGTTCGCGATCTCCACCCCGTCTTTGTTCAGGAAGGCCGAGAAGTCGCCCATCACCCAGTTGGCTGCTACCTTGGCGCCGCCGCCTGCATGCTTGACCACCGACTCGAAGAAGTCCGCCATTTCACGCGTCGCCGTTAATACACCGGCGTCGTAGTGCGACAGTTCGTATTCTTTCTGGAAACGTTCACGCTTGGCATCCGGCAGTTCCGGTAAGGTGGCACGCGTTTCCTCAACAAAGGCATCGTCCAGTACCAGCGGCGGCAGATCCGGGTCGGGAAAATAACGGTAGTCGTTTGCCTCTTCCTTGCTACGCATTGAACGGGTGACATCCTTGGCCGAGTCGTACAGGCGCGTCTCCTGCACCACTTTGCCGCCACCCTCGATCACATCGATCTGGCGCTCGATCTCGTAATTGATCGCCTTCTCGACAAACCGGAATGAATTGATGTTCTTCAGCTCGGCGCGGGTACCGAATTCCTTCTGACCCTTGGGGCGCACCGAGACATTGGCGTCGCAACGAAATGAGCCTTCCTGCATGTTGCCATCGCAGATCTCGAGGTAGCGCACCAGTTCATGCAGTTTTTTCAGATATGCCACTGCTTCTTCCGGCGAACGCATATCCGGTTCGGAGACGATTTCCAGCAACGGTGTACCCGCCCGGTTAAGATCAATACCACTCATGCCGTGGAAATCCTCATGCAGGGATTTGCCAGCGTCTTCTTCAAGGTGGGCGCGCGTGATGCCGATCACCTTCTCTTCACCGTTCACTTCAATCGTCAGTTGGCCGAGACCCACCACCGGCAACTCGAACTGGCTGATCTGATAGCCCTTGGGCAGATCGGGATAGAAATAGTTTTTTCGGGCAAACACCGAACGCTGGTTGATCCGGGCACCAATGGCCAGGCCAAACTTGACCGCCATGCGTGCGGCCTCCCGGTTCATTACCGGCAAAACGCCAGGCAGGGCCAGGTCAACGGCGCAGGCCTGGGTATTGGGTTCGCTGCCGTACCGGGTAGCGGCACCGGAAAATATCTTGCTCGTGGTCTGTAACTGCGCGTGCACTTCCAGACCGATAACCGTTTCCCATTCCATCAGGCCACCTCCTCTGGAAGCTGTTGGTGCCAGTCGGTCACCTGCTGATACTGATGGGCAAGCTGCAGCAAACGTGCTTCGTCGAAATACTGGCCGATGAGCTGCAAACCAATGGGCCGGCCATTGCCATCAAAACCGGCCGGCACCGACATGCCGGGCAAACCCGCCAGGTTTACCGAGATGGTATAGATATCGTTCAGGTACATGGCCACTGGATCTTCCGATTTGTCGCCGAGCGCAAAGGCAGTCGATGGTGCGGTCGGACCCATGATTACGTCACATTGCTCGAATGCACGCTTGAAGTCCTCGGCAATCAGGCGTCGCAACTGCTGCGCCTTGAGATAGTAGGCATCGTAATAACCGGCAGACAATGCATATGTCCCAATCATGATGCGGCGCTTTACCTCGGCACCAAAACCCTCGGCGCGGGTACGCTCATACATCTCGACCAGGTCTGTGTACTCGCTCGCGCGATAGCCATATCGCACACCATCGTAACGCGACAGGTTGCTCGAGGCCTCGGCCGGAGCCAGTACGTAATAACAGGGGATCGCCAGGCTGCTGTTGGGCAGACTAACCTCGACCACTTCGGCGCCGAGCTTTTTGTATTCATCCAACGCTGCCTGTATCGCCTTGTCGACATCGGCGCTCAGGCCTTCGCCAAAAAATTCTTTCGGCAGGCCGATTTTCAGTCCCTTGATGTCGTGACCCAGTTGACTGGAAAAGTCGGGGACTTCCTCCTGTGCCGAGGTCGAATCACGGCTATCAAACCCGGCCATGGCGTTTAGCAGGAGAGCAGCATCTTCCGCCGTCTGGGTCATGGGGCCGGCCTGGTCGAGACTTGAGGCAAAGGCGATCATGCCGAAGCGGGAAACACGGCCGTAGCTGGGTTTTAAACCGGTAATGCCGCAGAGTGCCGCCGGCTGACGAATAGAGCCGCCGGTGTCGGTACCAGTGGCCATCGGTGTCAATCTTGCTGCAACTGCCGCGGCGGATCCGCCGGAACTGCCACCCGGCACCAGCGTCGTGTCCCACGGATTTTTCACCGGGCCAAAAAAAGAAGTCTCGTTACTCGAGCCCATGGCGAATTCATCCATGTTGGTCTTGCCCAACATCACCATGCCGGCGTCATGCAACTTTTCCACCACGGTGGCGTTATAGGGAGAGACAAACTCCGACAGCATGCGCGATCCGCAGGTCGTCAGGACCCCGTCAGTACAGAAAATGTCCTTGTGCGCCATTGGCACGCCAGTAAGCGCGCCGGCATCGCCCTTGGCGAGGCGAGTGTCTGCCACTTTTGCCGCCGCCAGTGCATTGTCCGCATCGACAGTAATAAAGGCGTTCAGCTCCTGGTGAGCACTAATGCGATCCAGATACAGCTGTGTCAGTTCCGTGCTGGACACCGCTTTGGTGGCCAGGGCACTGGCAAGCTCGGCAACAGTTTTTCGATACATGAACAGCCTCTGGATTGATTCAGTTTGTCGACGGGACGGAGAGTGGTGAGGACGCGCCGTTATTCAATAACGCGCGGCACCAGATACAGGCCCGCCTCGGTTGACGGCGCCACTTTCTGAAACTTCTCGCGCTGATCAGATTCGGTGGGAGCATCTTCGCGTAGACGCAAGTGCATATCGAGCGGGTGCGCCATAGGGCTGACACCGGTGGTATCGACGGCATTCATCTGCTCAATTAGACCGAGAATCTGGGAAAGGCTATCGGCATAGCCTTGCGCCTCTTGCTCATCGAGCCCGAGTCGCGCAAGATGCGCTATCTTTTTTACTTCATCAACACTGATTGACATGGCATTGCTCCGGACCGCCTCGGTGAAGGTCGGGCAAATTATCATAATATACATCCCGGTTGAACCCGGTGCGGTGGATTGCTAGAGTCTGTTGGTCCCTGCTCCCTAAGAAGTCCTTGCAAATATGTTTAAAGCCTTACGCGGTTTCTTCTCCAGTGATCTCGCCATTGACCTGGGTACAGCCAATACCCTGATTTATGCCCGCGACAAGGGCATTGTCCTGAACGAGCCCTCGGTTGTCGCCATTCGCCAGGGCTTTGGTCATCGCGGCGGACGCAATATTCTGGCGGTCGGCACCGAGGCCAAAAAGATGCTCGGCCGCACCCCGGGGTCGATCCAGGCGATCCGGCCGATGAAAGACGGCGTTATCGCCGATTTCACGGTCACCGGCGAAATGCTCAAATACTTCATTCGCAAGGTGCACGAAGACCGCCTGTTCCACCCCAGCCCGCGCATTATCGTCTGCGTGCCTTGTGGTTCCACCCAGGTTGAACGCCGGGCGATTCGCGAGTCGGCGATGAGCGCAGGTGCCCGCGAGGTCTATTTGATTGAAGAACCCATGGCAGCTGCCATTGGTGCGGAATTGCCAATCGCCGATCCGACTGGCTCCATGGTGCTGGATATCGGTGGTGGCACAAGCGAAGTCGGTGTGATTTCCCTTGGCGGTATCGTCTATGCCCATTCGCTGCGCATCGCCGGCGACAAGATGGATGAAGCGATTATCAGCTACATCCGTCGCAAGTACAGCCTCCTGATCGGCGACGCCACGGCAGAGTTGATCAAGAAAGAAATTGGTGCAGCCTGGGAAGGCAGCGAACAGCGCGAGATGGAAATCAAGGGTCGCCACGTCGCTGACGGTGTTCCGCGGCGCCAGATGCTCACCAGCAAGGAAGTCTACATCGCATTGTCAGACTGCCTCGCTGGTATCGTCAGCGCGATAAAGACTGCGCTGGAGCAAACTCCGCCCGAACTGGGTGCTGACATTGCAGAAAAAGGCCTGGTGGTTACCGGCGGCGGTGCGCTCTTGCGTGACCTGGATCGCATGCTGGCAGAGCAGACCGGTCTGCCCATTATCCTGACTGATGACCCGCTGACCTGCGTGGTTCGCGGCTGCGGTCGCGCACTGCAAGAAGCAGAGAACATGTCCGACGTTTTTGTCTACGAGTAGTAACAAGGTTTCCCATGATCGGCGCGGATAGCAGACCGATTCGAACTTCCACCCTGCTGCTGCGATTGCTGGCGTTCGCCGTACTCGCAGTTTCACTGATGGTGGTTGATCACCAGGGCCAGCACCTGCGCCAGATACGTTCAGCACTTTCCGTCCTCACATATCCACTGGTTACGATCGCGGCGATCCCGGCACGCGTCGGCGGCTGGATGTCTGAAGCCTTTACCTCCGAGGAAAAGTTACGCCAGCGCTACCTCGCACTTGAAGAACAGCATCGAATCCTGCAAGCCCGCCTGCAGCAATATGAGGCGCTGGAAGTAGAAAACCGGCGCCTGCGTTCGCTGCTCGGCTCGGCGACGCGAGTCGCAGATCGTGCAGTCGTCGCCGAACTGATAGAAGTCAGCACCGAGCCATTTACCCGAACGATCGTGATCAACAAGGGATCGTCCGATAACGTTTTCCTAGGTCAGCCAGTGCTGGATGCCTACGGTATTGTCGGGCAGGTAACAGAGGTAAGCCCCCAACTCAGTCGTGTCACCCTGATAACGGATCCGGGTCATGCGATACCGGTTCAGGTCACCCGCACCGGCCTGCGCACGGTACTTTATGGAACCGGTGACGACGACACGGTTGACCTGCCATTCCTGACCGCATCGGCAAAAATAAAAAAGGGTGATCTGCTCACTTCCTCCGGGATGGGTGGTCGCTTTCCCCCGCGCTACCCGGTGGCACGCGTCACCGAGGTGATCAACGATCCGAATGAGGCGTTTTTGCAGATCAAGGCAACGCCGCTGGCCAAGTTGCAGCACCACAAGGAAGTATTGCTGGTATGGCCCGGAAAAACAGAGCCGAAACCGGTAGAGAGTCCATGAATGTCAGCGCCCTGACACGCAGCCGCCTCATTATTGCCGCAACCTTTGTTGTAGCACTGATCTTGTCAGTGGTACCGGTGCCGACGTGGGCCGAGCAATTTCGGCCAGACTGGGTCGGGCTGGTACTGATCTACTGGTGCATGGCAACACCCCATCGTGTTGGCATCGGCAGCGCATGGCTCGTCGGATTGCTACAGGACGTTTTGTACGGCGCACTACTCGGTCAGTACGCTTTGTCCAAAACCATCATTGCCTTCCTCGCCGTGAAATTGCATTTGCGTGTACGCGTGGTACCGCCCTGGCAACAGGCACTCGCGGTACTGGTGATGCTGGCAGTAGGACAGCTTTTTGTCATCTGGGTGCGTGCCATTATTGGCAAACCGGTTCTTGGATTTTCCTACTGGACGCCAAGCATTGTCAGCATGGTGGTGTGGCCGTGGATATTTATTATTCTGAGGGACATCCGCCGACGCGGACAAGTCAGCTAGTACATGCTTAACATCCCGCTAAAAGATCATTTTCGGGAAACACGCATCTTCGGTTCCCGACTGACTATCATGGCGGGCTTCGTGGTCGTAGTGATGCTGGTGTTGCTGGGTCGCATGCTTTATCTGCAAGTGGTGCACCATAAACATTATGAAACGCGTGCCCGTGCCAACCAGATTTCACCTGTCCCGGTACCCCCGGTTCGAGGACTGATCCTTGATCGCAATGGCATCGTGCTGGCGCAAAACTATCCTGCCTACACCCTGGAAGTCATTCCGGAACAGGTCAAGGACATGAAGGCCACGCTGGCACAGGTAGGCGGTTTGGTAAACCTTTCCGACAGCGACCTGAAACAATTCGACAAACTACGGCGCTCCCGTCCGAGGTTCGAAAGCCTGCCGCTGCGGACAAACCTGACGGAAGAAGAAGCAGCGCGTATCGCCATCAATCGGCCGCACCTTCAGGGCGTCGAGCTACACGCCCGGCTTCAGCGCTACTACCCCCTGGGTGGGCTGGGAATACACCTCACCGGTTATGTTGGCCGCATCAATGAGGATGAAGTCAGCGCCATTGAACGCAGCGGCAAACGTGCCGCCTATCGAGGCACCCTGCATATTGGCAAGCTTGGCATCGAGCAGAGCTATGAATCGCTATTACTTGGACACGTTGGTGTTGAGCGGCGTGAGACTAACGCACGCGGTCGGTCACTCCATGTGGTCGAACGAGAAGCCCCGAAAGCCGGTGATAATTTATACCTTAATATAGACGCGCGGATGCAAGCTGCCGGTGAGCAAATGCTGCAAGGCAAACGCGGGGCAGTGGTGGCAATGGATCCTAATTCGGGTGCCATCCTTACCTTTGTTAGCATGCCTACCTATGATCCGAACCCGTTTGTTAACGGTATCGACCAGGAGTCTTACGACGCCTTGCTCAAGAATCCGGACAAGCCCCTCGTCAATCGCGCCTTGAACGGTCAGTATCCACCGGGCTCGACAATCAAACCGTTCATGGGCCTGGCGGCACTGGAGTCCGGCAAGATCGATGCGAATGATACCGTTACATGTCGCGGCATTTTTCGGCTGCCGGGTGAATCGCGTCCATATCGTGACTGGAAGAAAACCGGCCATGGCAAGGTCAATCTGCATGATTCCATTGTTGAGTCTTGTGACGTCTATTACTACCAGGCAGCAGTGACACTCGGCATCGATTTCATCCACAGCTTTTTGACCAAGCTTGGTTTTGGTCAGGCTACCGGCATCGACCTGAAAGGTGAGTCGGTTGGCCTGGTGCCATCTCGTGAATGGCGCAAGGCCCGAGGTGAAAACTGGTATTTGGGTGAAACGGTTGTAACCGGCATCGGACAGGGCCCGATTCTGGTGACCCCGCTACAGCTTGCCAATAGTGTTTCGATACTGGCCAATGGTGGTCGACTGATGCAACCACGCCTGATGTATGCGCATGAAAATCCTGTTAGTAAAGAGCGCTATTACAGCCAGTTTTCCTACAAACAGTTGTTTACCGAAGAGCACAAGCCCCAGCTGGATGCCATCGTCGAGGCCATGACCGATGTCGTACACGGGGCAAAAGGCACAGCTCGACGCATCGGCTGGAACGCGCCCTACCGTATTGCCGGCAAGACCGGTACTGCCCAGGTCAAGAGTATCGCCGCCGGTGAAGTATATGACGCCGAGAAAATGGCGGAACACGAGCGCGATCATGCCCTGTTTATTGCGTTCGCACCGGTAGACAACCCGCGTATCGCCGTTGCGGTGATTGTCGAAAATGGCGGTCACGGCAGCAGCGCCGCAGCACCCATTGCCCGAAAACTTATGGACTACTATCTACTTCCGGAAAAAATGCCGGCACTGTCCAAGGCCACTGTGGTAACGAGCCAGCCTAATGAATAACCTGAAACGATTTATCGATAGAGTGCGCTACGACAAACCGCTGATGGTGGCATTGCTGATTTTTGCACTGATAAGTTTCGTTGTGCTGTACAGCGCCAGCGGCAAGAATATTTCTGTCGTCGGGTCACAGGCGATTCGACTAACGCTGGCCTACATCATCATGCTGTTTATCGCACAGGTGCGGCCTGACACATTTGTACGATATTCGCCTCACTTCTATGCAGCCGGTCTGGCACTTCTGGTGGTGGTACTGATCGTGGGTGTTATCGGCAAAGGTGCACAACGCTGGATCAGTGTTGGCGGCTTCAACCTGCAACCATCAGAGCTGATGAAACTGGCGGTACCCATGGTGGTTTCATGGTGGCTGTCGCGTGAAGGCCTGCCGCCAACACTGCGCAATATCGCGATAGCAGCAGTACTGATTTTTGTACCGGTCCTGCTCATCATCAAGCAACCGGACCTCGGTACCGGGGCCCTGATCATGGCTTCCGGCCTGATTGTGATTTTCCTGGCCGGACTCAGCTGGCGCGTTATCACGGTACTCACCCTGGCTACTGCGGCAGCGATGCCACTGGTCTGGTCAACCATGCATGACTACCAGCGGCAACGCGTAATTTCTTTTCTCAATCCCGAATCTGATCCGCTGGGGGCCGGTTATCACAGCATCCAGTCGATGATCGCCGTTGGCTCCGGCGGTTTTTTCGGCAAGGGCTGGCTCGACAGCAGTCAGGCGCACCTGGGCTACCTTCCGGAGAGCAAGACCGATTTTATTTTTGCCGTGTTCGCCGAGGAATTCGGTTTGATGGGGACGCTGCTATTGTTCGCCATGTATCTCTTTGTCATTGGCCGTGGCATGTACATCGCGTACAACGCCCAGGACGCCTATAGTCGACTTCTCGCGGGCAGCCTGACGCTCACCTTCTTTCTGTATTTTTTTGTCAACATCGGTATGGTCACCGGCATCCTGCCAGTGGTCGGGGTTCCATTGCCCCTGATCAGTCACGGCGGCAGTTCGCTGGTTACTTTGATGGCGGCATTTGGCATTCTCATGAGCATCCAGACACACCGGCGCATATTGCAGCAGTAGCCACATGAAGCACCCCAATCTGATTCAATCAGTACTGATCGGTATAGTATTGTTACATTCAACAACAGCGTCCGCGGTTGATGTTTCGCTTTACCCCCAGCTACAGGTATTGATCAGCACACTGCATACCAAGCATGGCTTCGCCGAAGACCAGTTACACGGCTTGTTCGAACAGGCAGAGATAAAACAACACATACTCGATATCATGAATCGTCCTGGTGAGGCGCGCCCCTGGCTTGAGTATCGTCAGCTGTTTGTAACCGTACCCCATGCCAATCGTGGTAGCCGCTTCTGGCGACAGTATGAGGACGTCCTTGCACGCGCACAAAAAGAGTACGGTGTAGATCCGGCAGTGATCGTTGCCATTATCGGTATTGAGTCCCAGTATGGTCGCAATGCCGGCAGGATTCGAACCATCGATGCACTGACAACACTCGGACTCGAATATCCGCGGCGTGGGAGCTTTTTCCGCAGTGAGCTGCTGCAGTTCATTTTGCTGGCGCGTGAGCAAAGGCTGGACCCGCTCGATATCAAGGGTTCCTATGCCGGCGCCATTGGCGCGGCACAATTTATTCCCAGCAGCTATCGTCGCTATGCCGTCGATTTCGATGGCGATGGCCGTGCCGACCTGATGCACAGTCGTGCTGATGCCATCGGCTCGGTAGCAAACTATTTTCATAAACATGGCTGGAAACTTGGCGAACCGATAAGCAGCCAGGCTTACGTCGAGGGCTCAATGTACGCCTGGCTGGCAAATCTCGACACCAGGCCAGTACTCACCCTGAAGCAGCTGGAACACTACGGTGTTACCGCCGTGGAGGCGAATCGCCCGGACAATCTGCGAGCATCACTGATAACGTTCGATGGCGAAGATGGTCCGATCTATCGCCTGAGCCATGACAACTTTTATGTCATTACCCGTTACAATAACAATCGCAAATACGCGATGGCGGTATATGAGCTCAGTGAAATGATACGTGAACGATATAATGGTGGTGTGCAATGAGATCGGTAATTGCGATCTTGGCGATAGTACTGGTGCTGGGCGGTTGCGCCTCGGGAGGCCGGCAACCCGGCGGCTATTTCGAAGACGACGGGCCACACAAGGAAATCCCGGTCGACATTGCCAGCATTCCCGACGCAGTTCCGAAATGGGAGCCGGTGGATCCATCACGTTCACGTGCCTACATCGTTCTGGGTCACAAGTACTACCCACTTACCGATGCGGGCAATTATCGCGAAACCGGTGTGGCCTCCTGGTATGGCCGCAAGTTTCACGGACGTCGTACTGCATTGGGAGAAACCTACGACATGTACGAGATGACAGCGGCACACAAGACCCTGCCACTGCCAAGCTACGTGCAAGTACGCAATCTCGCGAACAACAAAACGGTCGTGGTACGAGTCAATGATCGCGGCCCGTTTCTGCACAAACGTCTGATCGACCTGTCCTACGCCGCGGCGTACAAACTCGACATGCTCAAAACCGGGACCGCGAATGTGGAAGTGGTGGCGATAACGCCTGGCAGGCAGCCGGCGCCTTCTCCCAATATCGTACAGGTGGCACCAGTTAACACCAATGTCGCGGAAGAAATTCAGGGTGAACCCCTGCCGGCGAGTGGCACTGGCAGCGGAACACTGGCGGTAGCCGCGCCTGTGATTTCCAACACAGGCAGCGCGGCCAATAAGGTCATCGACAAAGACAAGGCGATATACATTCAGGTCGGCGCCTTTGGTGAAGCGCAAAACGCCGAGAATCTGCGTACCCGCCTGGAACAGGCGGACTTCAAACCGGTGCTGGTATTACCGGTCCAAAAGGCAGACCAACAACTGTATCGTGTCCGTATCGGACCACTGGACAGTACCGAACAGGGTCAGACGGTTTCACAACGGCTGACCGAATTGGGAATTACCAATTCACATATCGTTTCCGAATAATATCCGTTTCTGCCCGTCCGCGGTCTGCTATCGCGACTGGAATATAGACACGCGAATCCGCGCGAGATCCCGTACATGATCGTTCGCTTACTTGTCTGCTTCAGCCTGTTCGTAGCATTGCCTGCCATGGCTGACACACCAGCGTCACCGAAGATCAATGCCGGTGCCTGGCTACTGGCAGACCACGATACCGGCATGCGCCTGTCTGAATTCCGCAGCGACAAGACCTACCCGACCGGCCACCTGAATAAACTGATGGTGGCGTATGCCAGCTTCAAGGCAATCGCTAGCGGCGAACTGTTGCTGGACAGCCCTGTCGCAATTGGCGCAAAGGCAAGGAACGTAGCGGGACCCAGAATGTTTGCGCCGGTTGAGACAGCTCCAACGGTAGCGGACGTGTTGCAGGCGATCATCGTCGGTCGTGCCAACGATGCAGCACTGGCACTGGCCGAGCACATCGCCAGTGACGAACAGGCATTCGTCAGCCGCATGAACGACTATGCAGTGATGTTGGGCATGACCCAAACCCACTACCGGAACGTAAGCGGACGCGCCAGCGCACGGCAGATAACTTCTGCAGACGATACCTTTACGCTTGCCAGCGCCCTGATAAACGAGTTCCCGGAATACTATCCCTGGTTCGCCAAACGCGAACTTGCACTGGATGGCATCAAGCTCTACAACCGCAATGCCTTGCTCTGGCGCGACGATAGCGTCGACGGTCTTATCGCGTTCGACAACGGTCGAGCCGGTTTCAATCTGGTGGTCTCTGCAAAACGTGGCAGTATGCGCCTGACGGCAGTGGTGCTTGGCTCGCCGAACGAACGGGCCGGTATTTCTGCCGCACAACAGCTGTTAAAATTCGGTTTTGAGCGATATGAAACCCGGCGCCTTTATGCCCGGGAAGTCGCGGCAGTCAATTTGCGCACCTGGCTGGGCGACAGGGAAACTCTGCCGGTGGGCGTTCAGCAGGATCTGTATCTCACACTTCCGCGAGGCGAATTCGATCAATTACAGGCAAAGCTGCAGATCAACGGGTCCCTGTTTGCGCCGATCCCCGAGGGGCAAATAATGGGTAAGCTGTCGTTGTACAACGGCGAGAACAGGATCGGGGAGCATCCGCTGGTGGCACTCGAGACTGTCAGCGAGGGCGGGTTTATTCGTCGCGCCTTTGATCACATCGAGATGTGGCTACGCGATATTCCGGATCAACAAACCGAGCAAGTATCACAATGAAACAGAAAATCTCCCGCGTGTATCTCAATGGTGACTACGTCGATGCCAATGAAGCGAAAGTCTCGGCATTCGATCGTGGGTTTATATTTGGAGACGGCGTATATGAAGTGATACCGGTATACGGTGGTCGCCCCTTTCGCCTGCCGCAGCATCTGTCGCGCCTTAAGGCAAGCCTGGCTGCCATCATGATCGCCAATCCGTTAACTGATGCGCAATGGACCGGCATTATTGACGAACTGGTTCAGGACGCCGGTAAAACTGACCAGGCAATCTATTTACAGGTTACCCGCGGCGCGGCACCACGCGATCATGCCTTTCCGGCTGACACCGAACCAACGGTGTTCGCCTATTCGAAACCAATGACCTATCCCGGGCCAGCCGAGATTGAAAATGGTGTCGGCGCCATTACCACGGCAGATATCCGTTGGCGCCGCTGTGACATCAAGGCAATCGCGCTACTGGCCAACGTGGTGCTGCGCCAGCAGGCGATTGCCCAGGGAAAGGCCGAGGCGATTCTGGTTCATGACGGACACATCACCGAGGGTGCGGCGAGCAACATTTTTATCGTGAAAGACAATGTGATTTACACCGCAGCCAAGAGTGAACAGATCCTGCCGGGCATTACGCGTGATTTGGTGGTAGAGCTGGCGCAACAAAATGATATCGATTGCCGCGAGATGAGTATCACCGAGCAGCAACTGCGTGACGCCGATGAAGTCTGGCTAACGAGTTCAATGAAGGAAATTCTGCCCATTGTTGAAATCGACGGAATAAGAGTCGGCAATGGCAAGCGCGGACCTATGCACCAACGTGTATTTGAACTCCTCCAGGCCTACAAGGACGACTTTCGGGCAGGTACGGTTGACTAACGCCACACAAGTTTTACGTGACGAAAGCGACAACGTCGTTATGCGTAATCTGGGTCGAATGGACTACGAAACCGTCTGGAATGCCATGCGCAGCTTCAATAGCACCCGCACGCCTGAAACCGGGGATGAAATCTGGCTGGTGGAACACGAGCCGGTGTATACCCTCGGCCTCAACTGTAAAAAAGCAAATATCGTGGAGCCCAATGACATACCGGTAGTCAAAACTGATCGGGGCGGACAAATCACTTACCACGGACCGGGCCAGGTAGTGGTCTACGTCTTGCTTGATCTGAAGCGGCGCGGCCTGGGTGTGAAGCAGCTGGTTCATGCCATGGAGCAAGCAGTTATCGATTTACTCGGAGACTATCAGGTAGAGGCCAGCCGTCGAACGGATGCCCCCGGCGTCTATGTCGAAGGCGCCAAAATCGCTGCGCTCGGCTTGCGGGTCAAGCAAGGCAGCAGTTACCACGGCATTGCGCTGAATGTAGCCATGGATTTATCGCCATTCAGCCGCATCGATCCGTGCGGCTACCCGGGCCTGGCTACTACCGAGCTGAAAGACCTTGGAATCTCGCTGGATGTATTTGATGCCGGCGAACGCCTCGTCAGCCACCTTGCCCCCATCCTCGGGTACAATGGCGCCCGTTTCAATCAGAGCCAACCGGAAGGTCTTGCCCATGCGTGACGACGACACGCCGATCCTGCCGCCCAATCCCGCCAAGGGCGAATCCAAAACGGCACGGATACCCATCAAGGTGCAGCCGCGTGCCAATCCATTGCGTAAACCAAATTGGATACGTGCATCGGCACCTAATCGGCCGGAAGTATTGCGCGTCAAGGACCTGCTGCGCGAACACCAACTGCACTCCGTCTGCGAGGAAGCCGCCTGCCCGAATATTGGTGAGTGTTTTGCGCACGGCACTGCCACGTTCATGATCATGGGTAAACTGTGTACACGTCGGTGCCCTTTCTGCGACGTCGGGCACGGGCGACCGGACCCGCTTGACCCGGAAGAACCGGAAAACCTCGCCCGGGCGATTGGCAACCTGGGGCTGAAATTTGTCGTCATTACCTCGGTTGATCGCGACGACCTGCGTGATGGTGGCGCAGCACATTTTGCAGCCTGCATCGATGCAGTACGCGAGCATTCACCCCACACCACGGTAGAAGTGCTGGTGCCCGATTTTCGTGGGCGCCTGGAAACGGCACTGGATATACTTTCTGCCACACCTCCTGACGTGTTTAACCATAACCTCGAAACCATTCCGCGCCTGTACCGCCAGGCACGGCCCGGTGCGGACTATGAGAACTCGTTAACCTTGTTGCAGGAATTTAAGACACGAAATCCGGACGTGCCCACCAAGTCCGGCATCATGGTCGGGCTCGGCGAAACCAACGAAGAAGTGGAAGCGGTGATGCGCGACTTGCGCGACCATGGCGTCAACCTGTTAACGATCGGTCAGTACCTTCAGCCGGGACCGCACCATTTACCAGTCGAACGCTACGTCACTCCTGATGAATTCGCTGTGTTCGAAAAACTGGGATATGAGATGGGATTTGATAACGTTGCCAGCGGGCCAATGGTGCGTTCTTCCTATCACGCCGACTTGCAGGCAGCCGGTAATCGAAAGTAGCCGACATCTGAAAGATTGTGGTGTACAAGCTATCTTGATTTGCATTTGCGCGCGAAAGGGTCGTGGGCAAGTCGCGCACCCAGGTACAGAAAGACCACAGCACCATTCCGGTCTGGTGTCTTCATCGGGCCATGTGTACAGCCAGACAAAGTCAATTAACCAGCCAGGGATACCAGGGCGAAACAAGAAGCACTTTTCCCCACGTTGATCCCCCCGACCGGATTCCTGAATAAAATATACCTGCACGAGATTTCGCGTAATTGATCTCTGTCAAACTCTCGA
>JAJDNE010000127.1 GCA_022340825.1 Acidiferrobacterales bacterium
AACATTTTAGTGAAAACCTCACTCCGGCCACCGGTGCGGTGCCGGGGACTTTGACGGTTGTCGACGCTGCGACCGGGGAATACACCTATACAACCGCCGCCACGCTCCCATTGAACGCCAATGTCAATCGGATAACGATGATCACCCGCTGGCGGGAAGATATCCAGGGTGTACACAACGTCACACTTGCGAACCCGGCAAACTACTCATATGACTTCCTCCAATCCGATCCTGGCACTGAACTCGCTTCTTCCGGTGCAGACATGGTGCTCACGGCAAATTGCGAAAGTTGCCACGGTGCCCGAATCAATGGTGTCGGCCACAGTAGGTATATCCAGGTGAAAACCTGCAATAACTGTCACAATATCAACTACATGGGTCCAAGAAATGGTGGTGAGGGCGACCTGGCCTTCATGATTCACCGAATCCATGATGCAGGCGTGTTCAGCACACTGCATGGTGGGGCGGATTTTTCAGAAGTGACCTTTCCGCAGAACATCAATACCTGTAACAAGTGTCATGGCGGTGCGCCGGAAGGAAACCTGAATTTTGAGATCATGACCAGCGCCAATTGTCAATCGTGCCATGAAGATGTCGATGCCAACGTGGGAACAAACCATCCCGCGGGCGCCCAACCGGACAGCGCTTGTACTACCTGCCATACAAACGGCATAGTAGGATCGTTGCCTGATATTGTGACCGCGCATGATGACGATGCGATCCTGGCGAAAACCCCGGAAAACATCTCCGAGTACGCTGTCAATATCAGCATGACGCCGCCTGCCAATGGCACCAATTATGTTGCAGGTGTCGATTTACCACCATTGGTTACAGTGACTCTGACACCGAAAGCCGGTCAGCCCGCTGCGGTTTACGACGCGGATCAAGACGTTGAAGGTGTTGTCAATGGTCAATTGTCCACGGCCAATCTGTTTGTCTATGGCCCACGGGCCGCTGCGGTGCCGGTATTGACCACCAATTCGAGCACGGATCCCGCTTTGGTGGGTACGCCGACCCAGGGCCACAGCCTGTTCCTGGCGGATAGGACTGCCACACCCAATCCAGATGGGCAGGTCGTCACTGATGCCACCGGCTACAAATATCAGTTGATGGACAACCTAGCCGATCTGGAACCGGGCACCTATATGGTCCGCTTTGAAGGTCTCGACTATGACACGCCGGCAGGCACTGCCACGGATTATGTGACCGCTTCCACCGCCGTCATTAACTTCCAGGTCGGTACTGCCACGGAAGAACACAAGCTCTCCGGCAGTGCGTGCACCAATTGCCATGGTGCCACCATAATGCATCTAACAGGCGCCCATCCGCATCATCAGCCGTTTAATACCGATGGCTGTCTTGCCTGCCATGACAAGTCGGGCAACTATGGTGACTACATCGGTAACCGGGTGCACGCCGTGCATTCGGCCAGCACGACCGGCGATCTGCATAACCGCGATTGGTCCGAGGTGACCTTCCCGCAGACGGTCAACAACTGCACCATCTGCCACACCGATACCACGACGGATACGCCCGTCTGGCGCAATCCGAATGAAGTGGCCTGCGGTGGCTGTCATGGCGCCGATCCGAATGTCGTTCCCGCTGACTGGCCATTGGTCGATCCCGATCGCATCAACAAAGAAGCGGCCGCCGCTACGCATATGTTGTTGATGGGTGGGACGTTTGATGTCACCACGCTCGACCAGCCACGGCAATGTATCGTCTGTCATGGTGAAGGCAGGATCGCGGATCTCTATGACACCCACCATCTGATTCTATTCCCGCCACCGGTTGTCCCACAGCCCTGATGCGAGATTGAATCAACCGTCATTCCTCGACCTGTTCGAGCTAACAACCCCCCGCTTCGGCGGGGGTTTTTCTTTTGCTTTCAGGAATTTTGAAGCGCTGGATAACATCAAGAAATAAGGTTTTATCATTCTCGATGCTTGACCGATCGGCGGTATACCGCTCTTGTTAACACCTTCAACCCATGCTGGTGTGTATTTTGCCAGGCCTTACAGCTAGATATGGATGCTTTTCCCCAAGTTCGGTATTTCCGCCTTGATATCCATGGCCTGTAAATGGTTCTGTAATGCCTTTTTAGCTTCGGGTTCACCGTGTACCAGGTAGGTATGGGGTTTTGGATGGTGGAATGCGCCTATCCAGTCCAGTAACTGCTGTTGACCCGCGTGCGCAGAAAAGCCACCAAGCGTATGAATAGTGGCATTAACAACGACATCTTCACCGGCCACGCGCAGGCGCTTGGCACCGTCCACCAGGGCGCGTCCCGGTGTACCGATGGCCTGATAACCGACAATGATAACATGTGCATTACGACGCCAGAGATTATGTTTCAGGTGATGGCGAATTCTGCCTCCGTTACACATGCCACTGCCAGCGATAATGATGGCGCCGTCGGTTATCTTGTTGATGGCGATGGATTCTTCCGTTGTGCGCGAATAACGCAGTACAGGTAAGAAAGTATGCAATGATGCGGAACGGGCCTGTCGCAATGCCGTTTTGTCTTCTACATTGAATACATTCTGATAACGGTGATAAACCTCGGTAGTTGCGATGGCCATCGGGCTATCCAGATAAACTGCCTGATGGTTCAGGATGCCTTCCTGATAAAATTCGCCCAGTCGGAAGATGATTTCCTGGGTACGCCCTACCGCAAAAGCGGGTATCAGGACATTACCGCCGCTTTCTGTTGCTGCGAGGATAATGCTACGAAATTCATCCAGCGTTGCGTCCATGGAACGATGATCACGATCCCCGTAGGTAGATTCCATGATCAGAACATCCGCTTTTTCCACTTTCACCGGGTCACGTAGTAAGGCCGCACAGCTGTTACCCAGATCGCCGGAGAAGACCAGTCGGCGGGGTTTGCCATCCTCGGTAATGGTCATCTCAACAATTGCCGAACCCAGGATATGACCGGCATCCAGAAACCGAACCTGTAATCCGTCAGCTATAACTTGTGGCTCTGCATAGGACAGGCCTTCACATAATTTCAAGGTTCGTTCCACATCGTCAATGGTATACAGGGGTTCCACTTCTTCTTTACCGGCCCTTCTGCGACGCTTGTTTTCCCACTCCGCATCACGCATGCTGAGAAAGGCTGAATCTTTCAACATAATCTCCAGCAGGTCGCAAGTAGGCAATGTCATATAAATGGGCCCCTTGAACCCATCATTAACCAGTTTGGGTAATCGCCCCGAGTGGTCCAGATGGGCATGGGAAAGGATGACGACATCAATCGATGAGGGTTCGAAAGGAAAGGCTTCT
>JAJDNE010000002.1 GCA_022340825.1 Acidiferrobacterales bacterium
GCCAGCAATGGCCAGTTTTCGGTACGATCCATGTATATCTGCGCGGCAAAAATTGCTTCACTGGCGCGCGAGCAAAAATCTCCGTTGTTTGCGTCGCTGGAGCCGCTAACCGGTTCTCTTGCAATCTGGCCCAGGTTAGCAAACATCTTTCCCGCTGACTCGGCGCTACGATCGCTTCCGCTGATCCAGCTATCTGCCCAGTTGTTAAAAACCGGGTTTTTGTAGACTTCCTGCATAACCATCAAGGCAAAGACAATTTTCTGATCGGTGGTGACTGACGGAACACTCGCCTCTCGCACCGTCATGTTGATACAGGTGTCATTGTTTATCACT
The DNA here is from genome assembly GCA_022340825.1 of Acidiferrobacterales bacterium. Taxonomy (GTDB): domain Bacteria; phylum Pseudomonadota; class Gammaproteobacteria; order Acidiferrobacterales; family JAJDNE01; genus JAJDNE01. The sequence goes on from JAJDNE010000002.1 coordinate 334, forward strand.
TCGACCTGGCCAATTTCCAGTTCCAGCATTTTCTGTTGATCAATCTGTGCATGCCATGGATTCAGCATAATCGCGACCAACGGTGATTCACCAAGCTCGTCGGTATTTCTGTCAATCACGTTGTCCTCACTTTTTGACGATATGACACTCCGGCCCGGGCTGACTCGACTGCCGCGCCAGGTGTTGTGCTCCGCATTAGTTAGTAAGTAACGCGTCATGGTTTCCTCTCCTCGGGGGTCTCAATACAGGCTTGTAGTGTAATTTTTACCTGCTCTTTATATTAGATGCGACCGACCCGTTTACCAGCAAAGTGTGAATATTCCACACGGTCGGCAAATCGACGTAGCCGAGGCGTGCCAATGGCCTGTGGTACATATTTTGGTAAATGGTGATAGTTGGTTCTGGTACGCCGTGCTGTTATAAATGTGAATTATTCACACTCCACAGCGACAACCATTTAATCTCCAAATATGACTCTGAACGACGAACAACTGCTTCGATACAGCCGCCAGATCATGCTGCCGAACGTTGATGTAGCTGGTCAGGAGCGGCTGCTAGCCTCGCGTGTATTAATCGTTGGTATTGGTGGTCTTGGCGCGCCGGTGGCGATGTACCTGGCCGCAAGCGGTGTGGGTCATCTGGCGCTGGCCGATCACGATACTGTCGAACTCTCCAACTTGCAGCGACAGATTATTCACGATAGCGACTCCCTTGGCATGACCAAGGTTGCGTCGGCTGCCGGGCGACTCGCCAAACTGAATCCCGGGATAACAGTCTCAACAATTGATCATAAAATGTCCCGCGATGAACTTGTTGAACAGGCACACCTGGCCGATGTAATCGTGGATGCAACTGACAATTTTGAGACACGCTTTTTATTAAATGAAGTCTCGGTGCAGCAACAAACACCACTCGTTTCCGGCGCCGCCATCCGGACCGAAGGCCAGATCTCGGTGTTCGTACCGGGCGATGACCAGCCTTGCTACCGCTGCCTGTACCACGAAGGTCCCGAACTGGAAGAAACCTGCTCAGAAAATGGAGTGTTATCTCCGCTTGTTGGCATCATCGGTAGTATCCAGGCAATGGAAACGGTGAAGCTACTACTTGGTATCGGCGATGCACTGGTCGGAAGACTGCTAGTGCTGGACGCACTGCAAATGGAATGGCGTACAATCAGGTTAAAGAAAGACCCTGCCTGCCCTGTTTGCGGGAACCGCCAGGCTGGAAAATGAGCCATACTTAATTAACGAACTTGGAATAGCTGGAGAACGTAATGGAAATCAGTTCGATAATTTTCTGGGCCGTACTGATCGGGCTTGGCCTCTATGTTGTTGCTGCCTATAACGGGCTGGTCAAGCTAAAACACGGCGTCTCCCGTGCCTGGTCCAACATCGATGTGCTGATGAAACAGCGGCATGACGAACTGCCAAAGCTGGTGGAAACCTGCAAGCAATACATGGAATATGAAAAAGACGTGTTGGAGCGTGTAACCAAGGCACGCACCGCGGTTGCTGACGCGCGGATGGCCGGGGATTTAGGCGCACTCGGTGCCGCCGAAACCGAAATGCGAATCGGCCTTGGCAACCTGTTCGCTGTGGCAGAAAACTACCCGGAGTTGAAGGCCAACGAGACCTTCCAGCATCTGCAACAACGTATCTCTACACTGGAATCACAGATATCCGATCGTCGTGTATTCTATAATGATACCGTTAACGCCAATAACATTCGGGTCGAGCAGTTTCCGGATATGATCGTCGCCCGGTTATTTGGTTTTGGCCTGCGTGATCTGCTCGAGTTCTCAGATGCCGAAAAGGCAGATGTAAACGTGAAGGAATTGTTTAACAGCTAGCGAGGTATCAGCAAAAAGCCGAGCGGCACTATTCGAATATGGCGCTGCGCAGGATTGCCCACTGCTCATCCCACCCGGTCATCACCGGCTCGCGAAATCCGCTTCGGACAAACTGTGCCAGTCGGCCCTCGGTAAACGCCATCAACAGACGCGCACTTTCCGTCGGCGACTGGGCCGATCCCGAATGCAGCTTGGCTTCACGAAGTATTTGTTTTAGCTGGGTATCGAGACGGTCGAAGAACTGTCCAATTCGCTTCTGAAGTTGCTCGGTTTCTCCCACCAGTACATCACCGTGTAACAGGCGGGAAATGCCGGGATTCCGATCGGCAAATCCTAATAGCAAGGTCATAATGGCATAGACACGCGCATCAGCGTCGCGGGTATCTTCCAGGATACGGGTAATACGGGGAAAGATGGTGTCTTCGATAAACTCGATAAGTGCCTCGAACATCTGCGCCTTGCCGGGAAAGTGCCGATAGAGCGCTGCTTCCGAGACACCCACTTCGCGCGCCAGGTGTGCGGTCGTAATATGTTTACCCTGGGTTTGTTCCAGCAGGCGCGCGAGCGTTTCCAGTATCTCCTGCTTGCGGTCACTACTGTTTTGTCGGGCCACGAAAGAATCCCTGACCGACTAGGCGTTAATCAGTGTACCGACACCAAGATCGGTGAAGATCTCCAGCAACAGCGCGTGTGGCACACGGCCGTCGATGATATGTGCCGAACGGACACCGCTCTTTACAGCGTCTAACGCACACGCCACCTTTGGCAACATACCGCCCTTGATTACTCCTTCGGCTACCAGACTGTCGACATCTCTTGCAGACAGACCGGTAAGCAATTTGCCGTTGTCATCAAGCACGCCTTCGGTGTTGGTTAACAAGATCAGTTTCTCTGCACCGAGAGTAATAGCCAGCTTGCCAGCAACAATGTCCGCATTAATGTTGTATGCCTGACCGTCCGAGCCGACGCCAATCGGCGCTACCACCGGGATGAAATCGCGGGTATCGAGCAAGGCTACCAATTCCGGATCGATCGACTCCACTTCACCCACGTGACCGATGTCGACGATCTCGCTCGGCATACTATCTGTTTCGACCGACTGCAATTTCAGTTTGCGGGCACGAATCAGGCCGCCGTCCTTGCCAGACAGTCCCACCGCCTTGCCGCCGTGCTGATTGATCAGGCTAACAATTTCCTTGTTCACCAGGCCACCGAGCACCATCTCCACCACGTCCATGGTTTCGCTGTCGGTCACCCGCATGCCCTGGATAAACTTGCTCTCCTTGCCCATGCGCTCAAGTAACTTGCCGATTTGCGGCCCACCGCCATGCACCACCACCGGGTTCATGCCGACAAGCTTCATCAACACCACGTCGCGGGCAAAACCACGCTTCAGGTCTTCATCGACCATGGCGTTGCCGCCGTACTTGATGACGACGGTCTTGTCCTGGAAGCGCTGGATATACGGTAAAGCCTCGGCCAGTATATGCGCGCGTTCTGCTGCGGTTTTGGGTGAGAGTGACACGGTAAGTTGCCTTGTCGTTATCGTTACGCAGACATTACCGCAAGCAGCCAGCAATGTCAGCAGGCCCTGAAAACGACAAAAGGGCCTTGCGGCCCTTTTGTTTGCGTATCAGCGCGCGGAATTAACCGACGTCGACACTGATGCGCTTGGGTTTGACTTCCTCTGCCTTGGGCAGGTTGATCTCAACGACACCATCCTTGTAGTTCGCCTTGATCTTGCTTTCATCAATATCGGCACCGAGGCGCAGGCTGCGCATATATTTGCCATAGCGACGCTCCTGACGAATGACGCGCTCGCCTTCCTTTTCCTCGGTCTTGCTTTTGGTTTCAGCAGAAACCGTCAGCACGCCGTTCTCGTAAGTGACATGGATATCTTCCTTTTTAACGCCCGGAATTTCCGCGTGGACGGTAAAGTGATCATCGTTCTCGCTGACATCAACGGAAGGAATCAGATCATGACCGCCATTGTTCTCTTCCAGAATGCGCATCGGACGGAAAAAGCCCTCGAACATTTGCTCGAAGTCATCATCGAGCCAGCCGCGACGACGACTGCGTGGTGCACGTGTAATTTCTCGCATAATAGTCATCTCCTCTATTTACGATTCAATAAAACTGCCGCCTAGCTACCTGAAGCCGGTTTGGCACAAGAACTCTACTTGAATCAGAAAATGGGTATGCCGAAATAGAATTCAAGGGGCTCGTGGAAAAAAACCGGTTACAAAATGTAGCGGGCCAGATCCTCGTCCTGGGCGAGCCCGCCAAGGTGGTCATTGACGTATTCCGCCGTGATTTCCACGGTCTCGCCGCCATGATCCGCCGCCTCAAACGAAACAGTTTCCAGCAGGCGCTCCATGACTGTATGCAGGCGACGCGCGCCGATGTTTTCCGTGGTCTCGTTCACCTGCCACGCCACTTCGGCAATCCGCCGTAGCCCGTCTTCGCTGAAGCGCAGGATCAAGCCCTCCGCCGCCAGCAGTGCCTCATATTGCTCGGTCAGGGAGGCATCGGGCTCGGTCAGGATGCGCACGAACTCTTCGACTGAAAGGGCCCCCAGCTCGACTCGAATCGGCAAGCGTCCTTGTAGCTCCGGCACCAGATCAGAGGGGCGACTAAGATGGAACGCGCCCGAGGCAATAAACAGGATATGGTCAGTCTTGATCATGCCGTACTTGGTCGACACGGTAGAGCCCTCAACCAGCGGTAGCAGATCCCGTTGCACCCCTTCGCGCGAGACGTCCGGGCCATGTCCCTCGGACCGTGCCGCGATCTTGTCGATCTCATCCAGAAAGACGATACCGTTTTGTTCAACGCGTTCGAGGGCAGCAACCTTGATGTCTTCATCGTTGACCAGGCGTGCCGCTTCCTCTTCCACCAGCACCTTGCGTGCCTCACCGATTTTCATCTTGCGCTTGCGCGTGCGTTCGCCGCCCATGTTCTGGAACATGCTCTGCAGTTGCTCTGTCATTTCTTCCATGCCCGGCGGAGTGACGATCTCGACACCCATGGGAGATGATTTAACTTCTATTTCAATTTCCTTGTCGTCGAGATCCCCTTCCCGGAGTTTCTTGCGGAAACGCTGCCGCGCTGCACCATCATCACCCTGACTCTGATCTGTCGCACCAACGGCAAAACCGATTTCGCGGGCAGGCGGCAACAGGATATCGAGAATCCGGTCCTCGGCCTGGTCTTCAGCCCGCTGCCGCACCTTGTCCATGGCTTCAACACGCATCATCTTGATGGCGGAGTCCACCAGGTCTCGAATAATGGAATCGACCTCGCGACCGACATAGCCGACCTCGGTAAACTTGGTCACCTCAACCTTGATGAACGGCGCCTTCGCCAGCTTCGCGAGACGGCGTGCGATTTCTGTCTTGCCGACACCCGTGGGACCAATCATCAGAATATTTTTTGGCGTGATCTCGTTGCGCAGTTCGGCGTCCGCTACCTGTGACCGGCGCCAACGATTGCGCAAGGCGATGGCTACCGCGCGCTTGGCATCGGCCTGGCCAACGATGTGTTTATCCAGTTCCTGAACGATTTCCCGGGGGGTCATTTCCGACATAGCGGCTACAGCTCCAGCTCTTCGATAGTACGGTTGTGGTTGGTATAGATGCAGATGTCGGCGGCAATTTCCAGGCCCTGTTCGACGATCTGCCGTGCGTCCAGATCAGTATGGGCAAGCAGCGCTCTGGCGGCGGCCTGTGCGTAGGCGCCACCGGAGCCGATGGCGATCAGGCCCTGTTCTGGCTCGATTACGTCACCATTGCCGGAGATAATGAGAGACGCGGTTTTATCCGCGACCGCCAACAGGGCCTCCAGTTGCCGCAGGCTGCGCTCCGTGCGCCAGTCCTTTGCCAGCTCAACGGCGGCGCGGGTGAGATTGCCCTGGTGCTTTTCCAGTTTTCCTTCAAAGCGCTCAAACAGGGTAAAGGCATCGGCGGTGGCACCGGCAAATCCGGCGATCACCTGATCTTTGTAGAGTCGACGCACCTTGCGGGCATTACCTTTCATGATGGTGTTGCCCATAGATACCTGGCCGTCGCCGCCAATGACAACCTTGTTGCCCTTGCGCACAGATAATATGGTTGTGCCGTGATATTGCTCCACGCCTTGCTCCCGAATATTGGATCGTAAGATTTCTCTATTGGGGCGGCCGTGGAGTTCTTAAAGCCGCCCGAACACCGGGTTGGCGCCGAAATCTGCGCCTAGACCCGATTCTCGCTGTTCTGGAGTATCCCTGACTCACCCTCGCTCCTGGCGATAATCACGGCACCACAGGAGTCACTGAAGACGTTGACACCGGTGCGACACATATCAAGGATTCGGTCCACTGCGAGGATCAGCCCGACGCCTTCCGCCGGCAGACCAATGGCGCTCAGGATAACGACGATCGCTACCAGGCTAGCTGCCGGTATACCGGCCACACCAATCGAGGTAAGCAATGCAATCAGCACAATCGAAAACTGCGTAGCAAAGCTCAGCTCCAGGCCGTAGGCCTGGGCGATAAAAATTGCAGCAACGCATTCATACAACGCTGTGCCGTCCATATTGACGGTTGCACCAAGTGGCAGGACAAAGCTGCTGGTACGGTTGGAAACGCCGGCATTCTTCTCAACACAATCCATGGTCAGCGGTAAGGTCGCTGACGACGATGCCGTTGAAAAGGCAGTCAGCAATGCCGGGGCCATCGCCCGATAATGGCGGACCGGGTTTACCTGCGCGACCATGCGCAGTAACAGCGGCATGGTGACAAAGACATGCACGGCCAGGGCCGTGAGTACCGTGAACATGAATACCGCCAATGGCTGAAATGCTGAAAAGCCGGTGCTGGCCACCACTTTTGCCACCAGAGCGAACACACCGATCGGTGCAAACTTCATCACCCAGTCGGTGATCAGCATCATCACCTCGAACATACCCTGCCAGAAGTTCTGCATGGTATCGACATAGCGGTCTTGGATGCGTGTCATGAAGAAGCCGAACAGGATGCTGAAAAATATTAACCCCAATAACTGACCGTTAGCCGCGGCGGCTACAACATTGGTCGGGATCATACGCACGAAAACCTGAACGACATCAGAAGCGCCCTTACCCTCGGTCTTCGTCAACACCTCGCTGGTGTCGGCACTGAGACCAATCACGCTCTTGGCAGGCTCACCATCAACTATCCCGGGTTGAAACAGATTTACCAGCACCAGTCCGACAAGAATTGCCAACAGGCTCGTTAGCAAATAGTAGGAAATTGTTTTCAGCCCCAACCGGCTGAATCCTTCTGACTGACTCGCTCCGGCCATCCCGGTAATAATGGACGACACTACCAGCGGGACAATGAGCATTTTCAGTGCATTGAGAAACAGCGTGCCGACGAACTCAAAAACTGCGTAAAAATTTACACCAAAGATCGTTGCCTCGGTTCCTGTCAGTTTTCCGGCAATGATGGCCAGCAGCAGTGCAATGGCAATCTGCCAATGGAGCTTGAGTTTGGGCATAACGACTGCTTCCTTCCCGAAAGGGTTTTATTTTTTATTCGTCAGCGCGCGACAACCTATTCTACCGAAAAATCGGCAGCACAGGAGAAACCCCGGGATCAGGCTCGTTGCAAACCTGTAATTCGCTGATTAATAGATGGAACGCGCAGGACCAGTAATGTGATTAGCACAACGCCATACGCCAATGGCAGGCGAATATCCGATTTTACCAGCCACAAATAATGCAGGACGCCGAAAACCGCGATGACGTACACCAGCCGGTGCAGCTTGCGCCATCGCTGTGCACCCAACCGTTTGACCATTGAGTTGGTGGACGTCAGCGCTAGTGGAATCAACATGACAAAGGCGCTAAAGCCGACGGTGATATATGGTCGCTTGGCGATATCCTTCCAGACCTCTGACATGGCAAAGAATTGATCGAGCCAGATATACGTTGTGAAGTGCAGACAGGCGTAAAAAAAGGCGAACAAACCAAGCATGCGCCGTAATCGCAACAGCCAGTGCCAACCGCTGATTTTACGCAACGGTGTGACGGACAGTGTCAGCATCAGAAAGTTGAGTATCCAGTCGCCGGTGCGGTGAGTGATGGCCTCGACCGGATTGGGCGATAGTCGGCCCTGCACACCATCCAGGACCAGCCACGCCAGGGGTACCAGCGCGGCCAGGAACAGGGTGACTTTTATCAGGACTAGCTGTCGCGATGTCGGTTGCGCCATTCGCCTAGTAATACTTCTTTAGATCCATGCCGCGATACAGATGTGCCACCTGCTCGCCATAGCCATTAAACATTAACGTCGGCCGTTTGGGTGCAAAGAAACTGCCGTCCCCCAGACGGCGCTCGCGCGCCTGGCTCCAGCGCGGATGGTCCACTTCCGGATTCACGTTGGAATAGAAACCGTATTCATGGGGTGCCGCCAGGTTCCAGGTGGTGGGTGGCTGCGATTCAACGAAGCGAATCTTGACGATGGACTTGATCGACTTGAAACCGTATTTCCACGGCACTACCAGGCGGACCGGCGCGCCATTCTGATTCGGCAGTACTTCGCCGTAGAGCCCTACCGCCAGCAACGGCAACGGGTTGAGCGCCTCGTCCATGCGCAGACCCTCAACATAGGGCCACTGCAGTCCACCACCCAGGAACCCGCCTTGCCCCGGCATCTGTTTCGGATCATGCAACGTGACAAACTGGACGTATTTTGCCTTTGACGTTGGTTGCAGGCGCTTGACGACATCGGCCAGCGGTATGCCTACCCATGGAATCACCATCGACCATGCCTCGACACAACGCAGACGGTATATGCGCTCTTCCAGTGAGTGCGGTTTAATTATGTCATCGAGATCAAACGTGCCGGTCTTCCTGGCATGCCCTTCAACGGTAATAGTCCATGGCCGCGTCTTGAAATGGGTGGCGTTGCGGGCAGGATCTGCCTTGCCGGTGCCGAACTCATAGAAATTATTGTAAGTCGTAACATCCTGATAGGGCGTTAACGACTCGTCCAGCAGGTACTTCTTGTTTTTAATGTATTGCAGCTTCTGCGCGGCAGCCTCGACGCGCGCCGCTAACAAGCCAGGAATTGCGGCGCCGGCCGATACAATACCCGCTGCCTTTAGAAATTCCCTTCGCTTCAAATAGACAGCCTTATCGGTTATCTCCGAACTCTTGAACTCGCTAGCACGCTTGATGATCAACGCATTCTCCCGGCCGAATGGATGCTACATGGAAAAATTATAGGTGTAGCATTGTGACCCTGCCACGCGCTGGAAGTTCCTGCACACGGACGACATAAAAAAGCCGGTGACAGTTGCCCGTCACCGGCTTTGGGCGTCAATGCCCTGATCTTTTAAATTACTAACCGCCAGTCTTCAGCGCCGCGATACGCTCATCAAGCGGTGGATGAGACATGAACAGTCGCTTGAGGCCACTTGCGATGCCGCCGGAGATGCCAAATGCGGCCATCTGATCAGGCAAGTGCGGTTGCGCGACACCCTGCTTCAAACGCTCGAGTGCGGCGACCATTTTTTCGCGCCCGGCCAGTCGTGCGCCACCGGCATCCGCTCGAAACTCACGCTGACGACTGAACCACATGACAATCATACTGGCGAGAATACCGAGAATGATCTCGGCGACGATTGCCGTGATCCAGAACGCCGGGCCATGCCCGCGCTCGGTCTTGAACACAACACGATCAACCGTATGGCCAATCACACGTGAGAGAACAATGACAAACGTATTCACCACACCCTGAATCAGGGCGAGGGTAACCATGTCGCCGTTGGCGACATGGCTGATCTCATGGCCCAACACCGCCTCCGCCTCATCCTGAGACATGGAGTGGAGCAAACCGGTGCTGACTGCCACCAGTGAATTGTTACGGCTCGGGCCGGTGGCGAAGGCGTTGACATCGGGGGCGTCGTAAATCGCGACTTCGGGCATCTTGATGCCCGCCTGGTTCGCCTGGCGCCGTACTGTATCGACCAACCACACCTCCGTCTGGTTAGCTGGACGCTCGATTACCTTCGCCCCGGTAAGGCGCTTGGCCGTCCATTTGGAAATTACCAGTGAAATAAGTGAACCGCCAAACCCGAAGACTGCCGCAAACAGAAGCAAGGCGTTCATATCCAGATCAATGCCCTGGGCATCCAGGTAGCCGGTGAACCCGAGCAAACTCAAGGTAATACTCAGCACAACCAGGATCGCAATATTGGTGACCAGAAACAGAAATATTCTCTTCATTATTATCCCCGTTAAAAGATGGTTATCGGCACCGGCCCGCATGGCCGTTGATGTTCATGCCAGCAATCACAATGGGCGCTGCCGTCATATATTTCAATATTGCGGAAATTCCCCTGTTTTTAAGCACCCTGGCGATCAAATTGCATACTGGCGGCACATCGCCCGATGTGCTTTCCTATACTATATTTAATGATTAGCAATACCTGCCAATCATCGTTGCGGGAGCTCAGCACAGAATTGCGCCATGCCGACACCTAAGCCCCATATCGTTCAAGCAACTGCCGCTGGACCGGTGGACAAGCAGCAGAAGGAATCGCTGATTTCCATGATCTCGATTTTTTATATCGAGGATCAGGGAATTCTGAACGACGAGCAACTAAGCGACGCCAAGGCCAGCCTGCGCGCACTGTTTCTCCGCACTACCGGCGAAGAAAGCATGTTGCGCAAATTGATCGATATCCTGAAAACCAACAAGGCGCTCAACCAGAGCTTCAGTGATATCTCCAGCATCCTCTCCGGAATCACCAAGAGCTCGGAAGTCATCAAGCGCAAGATTGATACTCTGAAGATCCAGCTAAATGCGCTGGACATCAGCGTCGAAGAACATGCAGATTTTGTTGGACCGTTTCTCGACTTTTCCGCTGAGTTCATACACAACGTCAACCATTTTGACCGATTGATTCACAGCTATCGTGATATGTGTGAACGCGAAGCGCGCTATGCCCACATGTTTCGCATTGCAAAAGAGGCACGGGCACGATTAAAGGATCGCTTGTCCGGTGGGCTCGGCGATGATGGTGTACGAGAAAACGAAATCCGGAAAAAGGTGATTAATACGTTCGACTACCACGAGACCGAGGTCAACCTGGGTTATGCCCGGCGTGACGCAAAAAATACACTGAACGATATCGAATCCCTGCTAAGCAACTTCAAGCAAATGTGCCAGTTCGCTATGAACCCGACAATGCGTGATCGAGCCAAAGGTTACCAACCGTTTCGTGAGTCACGCTATCCGGATGTCTTCACCCTGTTTGCCGAAGCGCAAAAAAGGTACGCACGCATCGAAATGATCAAGGAGCCTATTCAGGAACTGTTTCGACTGTATCAGCATTCCTACGGACTGTTTACCCTGGACTTCCAACGCTTTAACAAGGCGATTGCACCCATGAGTGAAAACAGCGAAGCCTATTTCCAGGCCAAGGATGACGACGAGGACATTCGCGCCAAACGTAACAAGCTTGAAAAAATCGAGGGCGTAATAGCTTTTCTTGAGGCTGGCTTGTCTCTGCTAAAACAGGAAGACAACACCGGCTATGCAAAATTCTCCAGCAACGTTACCGACATTTTAACCAGGCCCGTCTCTCCCTGGTCGAAAATCAGCGAGGACCTGCTGCGCATGAAGGTTGCCGCAGAAGCCGATCTCAGCACTCGCCTGGGCTAACTGGGCGGGTTCATGCAAACCTTTGATTTTCTCGTTGTCGGTAGCGGGCCTGCCGGGCAACATGCCGCCATACAAGCGGCCAAACTGGGCAAGCAGGTAGCACTGGTGGAACGGGGTGCGCAGGTCGGTGGTGTAACGGTGCACACTGGCACGATCCCCAGCAAGACCCTTCGCGAGGCAATTCTGTATCTCAGCGGTTGGCGCCAGCGCGGCATCTACGGGCGCGATTATCGGGTCAAACAATCTATCACGGCAGAAGACCTTGCCCGACGGCTTCAGTTCACTATCCAGCACGAAGTGAAAGTTATCGAGGACCAGTTGCAGCGCAATGGCGTTGTCGTTGTCCATGGCGCGGCAAGCTTTGCCGACAGCAACACCATCCAGGTGGCTGATCCAGAAGGTACGACTACCCGGTATCGGGCGAACAGGATTTTTCTCGCCACCGGCACCCGCCCGCGACGCCCGGAAAATATCCCGTTTGACGATGACAGCATCATTGACAGCGATGGCATTCTGAATCTGAGAGAGATTCCGAAAAGTATTGTCATCTATGGCGCCGGTGTAATCGGCGTCGAATACGCCTCAATGTTCAATGCACTGGATGTCGAAGTGACCCTGGTCGATACACATGAGCAGATACTTCCATTTATTGACAAGGACGTGATGAATGAGTTCGCGCAGCACATGAGTAAATGCGGTATGCGACTGCTACTGGGCGAGAAACTTGAAAGCGTTGAACGTGACGACCAGGGCAAAGTCGTCGCGAATTACGCTTCGGGGAACAGCGACCGCGCTGATGCTTTCCTGTTCACTGCCGGACGCATAGGCTGCACGTCAACACTGAAACTGGATAAGGCCGGGCTAACTGCCACCGACCGACACCAGCTGACGGTCAACGAAAACTACCAGACTGATGTGCCCCATATTTATGCGGGCGGGGACCTCATTGGTTTTCCCAGTCTTGCCTCGACGTCGATGGAACAGGGGCGCATTGCCGCCTGTCATGCCTTCAATGAATCCTGTAACCGGGCGCCGGCACATTTCCCCTACGGCATCTATTCTGTCCCGGAGATCAGCATGATCGGTCGTACCGAGCAGGATCTGGGGAAGGAAGGCATCGCGTTCCACCGTGGAGTTGCCCGATTTCGTGAAACCGCGCGCGGTCAGATTATGGGGATCGACGAAGGCCTGCTAAAACTGCTGGTCGCACAAACGGATCACAGGATTCTTGGTGTCCACATCGTTGGTGAAGGGGCAACCGAGCTGATTCACATCGGTCAGGCCGTAATGATGCTAAATGGTACGCTCGACTATTTTATCGAGAATGCTTTCAACTATCCGACCCTTGCCGAAACCTACAAGATCGCCGCGCTCAACATCTGGAATCATATTCGCTAACCTGCTGCTGCCGCA